>NZ_QKLH01000010.1:0-164092 GCF_003224215.1 Curtobacterium sp. MCLR17_043
AGATGTGTATAAGAGACAGGCCCCCGCCTCAGCACGGACGCGATCGGCACCCTGCAGAGCCTCGCCGGACGCCGGTGGAACCCCACGCTCCTCCGCACCGCGGCGGGCCGCGAACTCATCGAGGCGGGCCTCGTCGGTCGGCTCGGCACGCTGCCGGAGTCGACCCAGACCCTGCTCGAACCCTGGCAGGGCGATGCCCAGCCGGTCACGCTGGAACAGCACCTGCCCGACGGTGGCGAGTCGCGCCTCCAGGCCTGGTCGCAGACCGTCGTCGACGGGACCGACGCGGCGGGTGCCGTGGTCGCGTCCGTCACGCCCGACCGGGCCGTCGCGCTGCTGGCCGGGAGGCTCGGCATCGGTCCGACGTGGACCTTCCCGCTCCGCACGGGGTCGCTCCCAGGGCACCTGCTCGGCCGCAAGCTGGCCGGCGGTCCGGACGCACCGGACCTGCCGGAGGCCCTCGCCGAGGCGGACCCGCGCCTCGCGCGGTTCTGGGCCGCGCCGTGGACCGTCTCGTACCTGCGTCGACCGGGCAAGCCGAAGCCGATCACGATCGTGCGTGCCGAGGGGCACGGGTTCGCGCGGGTGGGCGCGACGAAGGCCGGGGAGACCGCCTTCCGGACGGACTCCCCGGCCAACGTCTACCGGTCGGTGGTGCGGGCGCTGCTGGGCTGAGCGCGCCCGGGTTCTCCCACTACGCGGCGGGGCCGGCGGTCAGGGTGATCGTGACCGTCTTCGCGGCGCCGGTGCTGTCGGTGTAGCGGACGCTCACCTTGTCGCCCACCGAGTGAGACTGCACGACCTTGGTGAGCTGGTCCGAGCTCGTGACCGCGGTGCCGTCGATGCTCGTGATCGTGTCCCCGGCGGTCAGGCCGGCGCTCGCGGCGCCGGAGCCCTCGACCGTGCCGGCGACGGCGACGCCGCCCGTGGTGCCGGAGGTGTTGCTGACCTCGACCCCGAGGAACGCGGGCAGCCCGATGGTGATCGTGCTCGAGGACTCCCCGGCGAGGATCTTCTCGGCGATCGTCTTCGCGGTGGTGATCGGGATGGCGTAGCCGGTGACCTCGGCGGTGCCGGAGGAGGCCGCCGTGGCCATGCCGACGACCTCGCCCTCGCTGTCGAGCACCGGTCCGCCGGAGTCGCCGGAGACGATGTCCGCCGAGATCTCGATCAGGCCGGTCAGGGACTCGGTGCCGGTGCCGGACTCGCTCTGCACCTGGATGTCCTGGTCGGTCGCGGTGACGGTGCCCTCGGCGGCGACGAGGTTGCCGGTGCCCTCGGCGTTGCCGACGTCCTTGACGGTGTCACCGGTGCTCGGCTCGCCGTCGTCGTCGAGCGTGACCGTGGACAGTCCGGAGGCGTTCTCGAGCTTCAGGACGGCGACGTCGTTGGTGGCGTCGGCCCCGACCACGTCGGCCTTGTACTCCTTGCCGGTGGTCTCGTCGGTGACGGTGATGCTCGTCGCGCCCTGGATCACGTGGTTGTTCGTCAGGATCGTGCCGTCGGAGGTCAGGACCATGCCGGTGCCGGCCGCCTGTGACGACTCGTCGTAGTTCAGGACGGTGTTGATGGTCACGACGCCCTTCTTGTCGGCGGCCGTCGCCGCGGTGGCGGGGGACTGGGTCGTGCCGGTGCCGGTGCTGCCGTCGCCGCTGGTGCCGCTGCCGTCCCCGGGCACCGTGAAGCCGTTCGTGCCGTCGCTGCTGCCGGTGCCGTCGGTCCCGTCGGTGCCGGATCCGGTGCCGGGGAGCGTGGTGGTGCCCTGCGACTGGCTCGACGTCGTGGTCGTCCCCTGCGAGGACAGGCCGAGGGCGGTGCCACCGGCCGCACCGACGATGGCGAGTGCAGCGATGCCGGAGCCGATCATCAGTCCCAGGCGACGCGGACGCTTCGTCGTACCGGGGTGGTTCGCGGTCGCCGCCGAGTACGCCCAGGCGTGGTTCGCGCCGGCGAGGGCGGGGCTGCCGATCAGGTACGGTCCACGGCCGTCCGGCGTGTAGGCGTAGGGGCCGGAGCCGTCCGGACCGTAGAGGTAGGGACCCGAGCCGTCGAACGCGTACGCCGGGCGCAGGGAGGCCGGGTCGGCGTGCGGCGCCTCCCAGTGCATCCCGGGAGCCTGCTGCTGCGCGGCGGGGGTGCCGTCCTCGTCGTGGTCGGCGGCTGCGGGGTTCGGGGTCTCGTTCATCGGTGCTCTCCGGTCGTCCCTCGACGACCCGGTCGGGCGTCGATGGAGACCAGTACAGGGCGCTTCCCCATGACGAGCCTATGAACGAACCCTGCGCACGCTCCGGGCTTGCTCGGGGGACGCCGAGTGGGGCTCCGGCGTTAGGGTGGCCTTACTTCCATGCCTCCGTCGACGTCCACGCCCCCGGCTCCCAGCTCCGTCCCCCGACTCGTCGGTGCGACCGTGCTGGCGGTCGTCGTCCTCGCCGTGGCGTGTGCGCTGTCGATCGCGTACGGCTCGCGGCCGATCCCGCTCGGCACCGTCCTCGACACGGTGATGCACCCCGGGCGGAGCGACGAGATCGGGCTCATCGTGCTCGGCAACCGCGTGCCCCGCACCGTCGTCGGACTGCTCGCCGGGGCCGCGCTCGGGGTGGCCGGGGCGGTCATGCAGGGCGTGACGCGGAACCCGCTCGCCGACCCGAGCGTCCTCGGCATCAACTCCGGAGCGACCCTGGCCGTGGTGGCCGGGATCGCGGTCTTCGGCGTGAGCGGCACGGCTGCCTACCTGCCGTTCGCGTTCGTCGGGGCCGCCCTCGCCGCCGTGCTCGTGTACGGGATCGCGACCGTCGCCCGACGCGGCCTCTCTCCTGTCGGGCTCGCCCTCGCCGGAGCCGTGGTCGCCGCAGCGCTGTCGTCGGTCACCACCGCGGTGCTCGTGACCGACCAGAGCCTGCTCGACCAGCTGCGGTTCTGGCAGGTCGGTGCCCTCGCCGGCAAGGACCTCGGCACGGCGGGGATCATCACGGCGCCGGTGCTCGTCGGGCTGGTGATCGCGTTCGGTCTCGGTCGGTCGCTCAACACCCTCGCGCTCGGGGACGAACTCGCGGCGTCGCTCGGGCAGCGGGTCGTGCTCGTCCGCGCCGTCGGCGGTCTGGTCGCGGTGCTGCTGGCCGGCTCCGCGGTGGCCGCCGCCGGGCCGATCGCCTTCGTCGGGCTCGCTGTGCCGCACGCCGTCCGCCGGCTGAGCGGCCCGGACCACCGCTGGACCATCCTGCTGTCGGCGATCGTCGCCCCCGCACTGCTGCTCGTCGCCGACGTCATCGGCCGCGTCGTGGCGTACCCGGGGGAGCTGCAGGTCGGCATCGTCACGGCGTTGATCGGGGCGCCGGTGTTCATCGCGCTCGTGCGGTCGAGGGCGGTGCGGGGACTGTGAGGCAGTTGTTCGGCTCCGGCCGCCCGCGGTCCGGCGGTCTGCGCCGCTCGGCCGGCCTGCGTCGTGAGGTCGCGGTGCTCGTCGCCGTGCTCGTGGTCGTCGTGGTGCTCGTCCTGGTCGGGCTCAGCGCCGGTTCGATCCCGCTCACCCCGGGCCAGGTGCTCGCCTCCCTGTTCGGCCAGGGGGACCGGATCTCGGACTTCGTGATCGGGCAGCTCCGCGGGCCGCGGGTGCTCGGTGCCGTCCTCGTCGGCGCCAGTCTCGGCGTCGCCGGCGCGATCGTGCAGAGCGTCGTGCGGAACCCGATCGCAAGCCCCGACGTCATCGGGATCACCTCGGGGGCCAGTGCCGCCGGACTCACCGCCATCGTGCTGTTCGGTGCCAGCGGTGGAACGCTCTTCTCGGTCGTGCTCGTCGGCGCCGTGGTGGTCTCGATCGTCATCGCCGGGCTCGCCTGGCGACGGGGGATCACCGGCAACCGGGTGATCCTCGTCGGGATCGGCGTCGCGGCGATCTGCCTGAGCATCACGGGCTGGATGCTCACGAGCGGCACCGTCACCCAGGCAGGCACCGCGCTGCTCTGGCTCTCGGGCAGCCTGAACGCCGTCGACCGCGACCTGGTCGGGGTGCTCGGCGTCGCGTTCGTCGTGCTCGGCGTGCTCGCGCTGCTGCAGTCCGCCCGTCTGCAGGTGCTGAGCCTCGGGGACGAGGTCGCCGCCGCACTCGGACTCCGGCCGGACCGGGCGAAGGTGCTCCTGCTCCTCACCGCCGTGTGCCTGACCGCCGCAGCCGTCGCCACCGCGGGGCCGGTCTCGTTCGTGGCGCTGATGGCCGCGCCGATCGCCCGACGCCTGGTCGGCGGTGGACGGGTGGCACTCGCGCCGGCCGCTGCCGTCGGAGCCGCGATCACGCTCGGCAGCGACCTCCTGGCACAGTTCGCCTTCCCCGGCACCGCGCTGCCGGTGGGCGTCGTGACGGGCGTCGTGGGGGCGCCGTACCTGCTCTGGTTGCTCGCGCGGGGACGGTGACGCCGGGTCGCACGAGTCGATGACGTCGGGTCCCACGGGTCGCAGACGCGGCTCGTGCGTTCGCGGATCGCGGAAGTCCCTCCACAGTCCCAGATCGGGGCTGCCGCTCGGGCCGTCGTTTCCGATACGCTGGTGGGCCAAGAGGAGGAGGTCCACCGATGCCAGATCCAGTGGTCCCGCAGCCGGGCGGTCAGAAGACCCCGGAGCAGCGGCTGGTCGACACCACGCTGACCTTCAGCATGGACATGGGCGCGGCGCTCACCGCCGAGTCCGGTGTCTCGACCGAAGAACGTGAAGCCGTCAACGCCCTGCCCTCCGGGTCAGCGCTGCTCGTGGTCCGTCGCGGCCCCAACGTGGGTGCGCGGTTCCTCCTCGACTCCGACGTCACGACGGCCGGTCGACACCCCGACGCCGACATCTTCCTCGACGACGTCACCGTGTCGCGCAAGCACGCGCAGTTCCTGCGTCATGGCACGAGCTTCAGCGTCAAGGACAACGGCTCGCTGAACGGCACGTACTTCGACGGTGTCCGCATCGACGAAGCGCTGCTCACCGACGGGGCCGAGGTCCAGGTCGGCAAGTTCCGCCTGACGTTCTACGCATCTCGGGTCGACCTGGCGCGCCTGGCGAACGCGTAGTGGCCGCACGGTCCGCTGCGGCCCGGGCGGGGTCCGCGGCACCGGACCTGCTCACCATCGGGCAGGTCCTCGCTCGCCTCAAGCCCGAGTTCCCGGACCTGTCGAGCTCCAAGCTGCGGTTCCTGGAAGAGCGTGAGCTCGTCACCCCGATCCGCACGGCCAGCGGGTACCGCAAGTTCTCCGCTGCCGACCTCGAGCGGCTCCGGGTGATCCTCGGACTGCAGCGTGACCACTACCTGCCGCTCAAGGTCATCAAGGAGTACCTCGCCGACCTCGATGCCGGACGCGAACCCGTCCTGCCTGGCGGAGGCGACGCGCCGAAGCCGTCGATCCTCGGTCGTGAGCGTCGGTACACCCGCGACGAGACGGTCCGGGCAGCCGGCGCCTCCCCGATGCTCCTCGCCGACGCGGTCTCGGCTTCGCTGCTCCCGGCCACTGACACCTACGGCGACGACGGCGTCTCCGTGCTGAAGGCCCTGGTCGAACTGCAGCGCACGGGTATCGAGCCGCGCCACCTCCGCACGCTGCGCAGCACCGCCGAGCGCGAGGTCGGTCTCATCGAGTCCGCTCTCATGCCGGTCTCCCGCCGGGGCGACGCCACCTCGCGGGCCAAGGCCACGGAGCTCGCGCGTGAGATCGCCGGGCACCTCGAGATCATCCGGTCGAACCTCATCCGCCAGGCCATCGGTCGTCTCGACGCATGACGCCGTCCGGTGCTCCGACAGGGCTTGTGTGTCAGTGGCCGAGGCGTATCCTCGACACGCCGGACGCGCCGGGTCGGATGTCCCGCGCGGGAGCGGTCGGAGTCGCTACCGTGGACCTCGGAACAACTCTCAACCCGTCGTTGAAGCTTCGGGTGGGAGCTCGATCGTCGTGGAAGGCAAGCTCATGAGTGGGAACGACACCCCTGGCACCGAGTCTGATGTGACCCGGTACGACCTCGGGCTGCTCTTCACCGATGGTCTGCCCGAGCACGACGAGCAGAACGGCTACCGTGGCACCGTCGCCGCACGGGCAGCCGGCATCTCGTACCGCCAGCTCGACTACTGGGCCCGCACCGAACTCGTGCAGCCGACGATCCGTGGGGCCGCTGGCTCCGGATCGCAGCGCCTGTACGGGTTCCGCGACATCCTCGTGCTCAAGCTCGTGAAGCGCCTGCTCGACACCGGCATCTCGCTGCAGCAGATCCGCACCGCGGTCAACCAGCTCCGTGAGTCCGGCGTCTCCGACCTGGCGCAGACCACGCTGATGTCTGACGGCGCCTCGGTGTACCTGTGCACCTCCGACGACGAGGTCATCGACCTCGTGTCCCGCGGCCAGGGTGTCTTCGGCATCGCGGTCGGCAAGGTCTTGCGTGAGGTCGAGAGCTCCCTGGTCGAGCTCGACGCCACCGCCGCGGCCGACCCCTCCGACGAGCTCGCCGCTCGTCGCGCTTCCCGCGCTTCCTGACCTTTCGGGTTCGGGCCGCGCGGTCACGAACCGTCGTCTGCGTCTCGCCGAGGTGTCACGAACTGTCGGCTGCGACGCTGCCTGCCGACAGTTGGTGACCTTTCGGCGGACGTGAGCGGCATGTTGTGGCCGCTGGGCGAGCCGGGGTCGGGCGTGCCTGCCGGGGTCGGGGTGGGCCTCCCGGCAGTCGGCGCGCGGTCACGAACCGTCGTGTGCGCGGCGCCGAGGGGTCACGAACTGTCGCCTGCGACGCCGCCTGCCGACAGTTGGTGACCGCTCGGCGGATGTGAGCGGCATGTCACGCGACCGCGACCGCGACCGCGAACACGCGACCGCACGAGCAGCGACCTACGCGGCGCCCCCCTCGGCGTACGGACCGATCTTGCCGGTGCGCATGATGCGCTCGAGCAGCTGGTCGAAGTTCTTCGCCATCTCCTGCGCGGACTCGCCGGGCCAAACGTGCAGCGGCTTCGCGGCACCCTGCGCCTGCTGCAGCGACGTGCGCTCCGGCAGCTGCGGGGAGAGCACGAGCGGGCCGAACATGTCCCGGAGTTCCTTGATGCGGAACTGGTGCTCGAGCGACTGCACCCGGGCACGGTTCACGATGATGCCGAGGGGCTGCAGGCGTGGGGAGAGGCCGCGGCGGATCTCCTCGATGGCGCGCAGCGCACGGTCGGCGGCGGCGACGGAGAACAGGCCGGGCTCGGTGACGACGGTGACGCGGTCGGACGCGGCCCACGCGGTGCGGGTCAGGGCGTTCAGCGACGGCGCACAGTCGATGAGGACGAGCTCGTAGTCCTGCTCGACGTTGGCCAGGGCCTCTTCGAGCTTCCAGATGTCGCGGATCGACGGGTGCGGCCCGTCGAAGTTGATGGCGGAGGGCGACCCGACCATGACGTCGATCTTGCCCTGCGACCCCTTCGTCCAGCCCGAGGGGGCGATCGCCTGACGGACGATCTTCTCCTTCGGGTTCTCGAGGACGTCGGCGACGTTGAGATGGCCGGCGAGGTTGATGTCGAGGCCCGTGGAGACGTCGGACTGCGGGTCCAGATCCACCACCAGCGTGCGCAGTCCCTTGGCGAACGCGGCCGAGGTCAGGCCGAGCGTCACCGTCGTCTTGCCGACACCACCCTTGAGGGAGCTCACGCTGAGTACATGCACGTTGAGCAACGTTACCGCCACTAGGGTTGTCTCACCTCAACCCGGGCTGAAAGGGACGTCGTGTTCACGAAGATCCTCGTTGCGAACCGTGGCGAGATCGCCATCCGCGCGTTCCGTGCCGCCTACGAGTTGGGGGCCCGTACGGTGGCCGTCTACCCGTACGAAGACCGGAACTCCCTGCACCGTCTCAAGGCCGACGAGGCCTACCTGATCGGGGAGCGGGGCCACCCGGTCCGGGCGTACCTGGACGTCTCCGAGATCATCCGCGTCGCCCGCGAGTCGGGGGCCGACGCAATCTACCCGGGGTACGGGTTCCTGTCCGAGAACCCCGAGCTCGCCGCGGCAGCAGCCGCGAACGGCATCACCTTCATCGGTCCGGGCGAGCACGTGCTCGAGATGGCCGGCAACAAGGTCACCGCGAAGGAGCACGCGATCGCGGCCGGCGTCCCGGTCCTCGCGAGCACCCCGGCGAGCCGCGACATCGACGAACTGATCGCCGGCGCGGACGCGATCGGGTTCCCGGTCTTCGCCAAGGCCGTCGCCGGTGGTGGTGGACGTGGCATGCGCCGGGTGGAGACGAAGCCCGAGCTGCGCGAAGCCCTCGAAGCCGCCATGCGCGAGGCCGACAGTGCGTTCGGCGACCCGACGATGTTCCTCGAGCAGGCCGTCATCCGTCCGCGCCACATCGAGGTGCAGATCCTCGCCGACGCGACCGGCACCGACGCGGGCACGATCCACCTGTTCGAGCGGGACTGCTCGGTGCAGCGGCGCAACCAGAAGGTCGTCGAGATCGCGCCGGCGCCCAACCTCGACCCCGCGATCGCACAGGCACTGCACCGTGATGCCGTGGCCTTCGCCCGGTCGATCGGGTACGTGAACGCCGGCACCGTGGAGTTCCTGCTCGACACCGAGGGCGAGCGCGAGGGGCAGCACGTCTTCATCGAGATGAACCCGCGCATCCAGGTCGAGCACACGGTCACCGAAGAGGTCACCGACGTCGACCTGGTGCAGTCGCAGATGCGCATCGCGGCGGGGGAGACCCTCGCCGACCTCGGCCTGTCGCAGGACACCGTCGCCGTGCACGGCGCCGCGCTGCAGACCCGCATCACGACCGAGGACCCGACGCAGGGCTTCCGTCCGGACACCGGCCGGATCAGCACCTACCGCAGCCCCGGCGGTGCCGGCGTCCGGCTCGACGGCGGCACGGTCGCCACCGGCGCACAGATCAGCCCGCACTTCGACTCGATGCTCGCGAAGATGACGTGCCGCGGTCGGGACTTCCCGGCGGCGGTGTCCCGTGCCAAGCGCGCCCTCGCCGAGTTCCGCATCCGCGGCGTCAGCACGAACATCCCGTTCCTGCAGGCCGTGCTCGAGGACCCGGACTTCGCCCGCGGCGACGTCTCGACGAAGTTCATCGAGGAACGCCCGCAGCTCTTCGGCGGCCACGTCTCGAAGGACCGCGGCACGAAGGTGCTCACCTGGCTCGCCGACGTCACGGTGAACAAGCCGAACGGGGAGCGGTCGCCGCTGGTCACCGACCCGGCCGACAAGCTCCCGGCCACGGACCTGACGGCGCCGGTGCCCGAGGGACAGCGCGACCGCCTGCTGGCCATGGGGCCGGCCGAGTGGTCGAAGGCCCTGCGCGCCCAGACGGCCCTCGCGGTGACCGAGACGACGATGCGCGACGCCCACCAGTCGCTCCTCGCCACCCGGGTCCGCACGAAGGACCTCGTCGCCGTCGCGCCGCACGTCGCGCGGCTCACCCCGCAGCTGCTCAGCGTCGAGGCCTGGGGAGGTGCCACGTACGACGTGGCACTCCGGTTCCTTGGTGAGGACCCCTGGGAGCGCCTGTCCTCGCTGCGCGAAGCGATGCCGAACATCCCGATCCAGATGCTGCTGCGTGGCCGCAACACCGTCGGGTACACGCCGTACCCGACCGAGGTCACCGACGCCTTCGTCGACGAGGCTGCTCGGTCCGGCGTGGACGTCTTCCGCGTGTTCGACGCGCTGAACGACGTCAGCCAGCTGCGTCCAGCCCTGGAGGCCGTGCTCGCGACCGGCACGGCCGTCGCCGAGGCGGCGCTCTGCTACACCGCCGACCTCCTCGACCCCGCCGAGGACCTCTACACGCTCGACTACTACCTCCGCCTGGCGGAGCAGATGGTCGAGGCCGGCGCGCACGTCATCGGCATCAAGGACATGGCGGGGCTCCTCCGTGCCGGTGCGGCCGAGAAGCTCGTCACCGCCCTGCGCGAGCGCTTCGACCAGCCAGTGCACGTGCACACCCACGACACCGCCGGCGGCCAGCTCGCGACCCTGCTCGCCGCCTCGCGCGCCGGGGCCGACGCCGTCGACGTGGCCGCAGCACCCATGGCCGGCACGACCAGCCAGCCGAGCATGTCCGCCCTGGTCGCCGCCCTGGCCCACACCGAGCGCGACACCGGCCTGTCCCTCGACGCCGTCGGTGACCTCGAGCCGTACTGGGAGTCGGTCCGTCGCGTGTACGCCCCGTTCGAGTCCGGGCTCGCCGGTCCGACCGGGCGTGTCTACAAGCACGAGATCCCCGGCGGTCAGCTGTCGAACCTCCGGCAGCAGGCGATCGCCCTGGGCCTGGGTGACCGGTTCGAGCAGGTCGAGGACTGGTACGCCGAGGCGAACCGGATCCTCGGACGCCCGACCAAGGTCACGCCGTCGTCGAAGGTCGTCGGCGACCTCGCGCTGCAACTCGCCGCGGTCGGTGCCGACCCGGTCGACTTCGAGCAGAACCCCGACAAGTACGACATCCCGGACTCCGTCGTTGGGTTCATGGCCGGCGAACTGGGCGACCTGCCCGGCGGCTGGCCCGAGCCGTTCCGCTCGAAGGTCCTGGCCGGGCGCGACGTCCGCCTCGAGATCACCCCGGTGCCCGCGGACGAGCGCGCGCACCTCGAGACTCCCGGGCCGGAGCGTCAGCAGGCGCTCAACCGCCTGCTCTTCCCGCAGCCGACGCAGCAGTTCCAGCGCGTGCGGGAGCAGTACGGCGACCTGTCCGTCGTGCCGACCGTCGACTACCTGTACGGGCTGCGCCCCGGGCAGGAGCACAGCGTCCCGCTCGGCAAGGGCGTCGACCTGTTCGTCGGGCTCGAGGCGATCGGCGAGGTGGACGCCAAGGGCATCCGCACGGTCATGGCGACGATGAACGGGCAGCTCCGCCCGGTCGCCGTCCGCGACCGTTCGGTCGAGGTCGAGACGAAGGCGGCCGAGAAGGCCGACGCGTCCGACCCCAAGCACGTGGCCGCGCCGTTCTCCGGCGTGGTGACGCTCAAGGTCGCCGTCGGTGACGTCGTCGAGGCCGGTACGCCGGTGGCGAGCATCGAGGCGATGAAGATGGAAGCGGCCATCACGGCGCCCGTGTCGGGCACCGTCGGCCGACTCGCGATCCCGGTGACCCAGCAGGTGGACGCCGGCGACCTCCTGGTGGTGCTGCAGTAAATTGACCGTTCGTCCCATCCGCCTGTTCGGCGACCCCGTCCTCCGCTCGCCGGCCGACCCGATCCGCCCCGAACTGCTCGGGAGCGCCGGGGTCCGTGACCTCGTGCAGGACCTCATCGACACCGTCAAGGAACCCGGACGTGCCGGGGTGGCCGCGCCCCAGATCGGCGTCGGACTCCGTGCGTTCTCGTACAACGTGGACGGTGAGGTCGGCTACGTCCTCAACCCCGAGATCGTCGAGGTCTCCGGCGAGCCCGAGCTCATGGAGGAAGGCTGCCTCTCCGTCCCGGGGCTCGGCTACCCGACGCGTCGCTCCCCGTACGCGAAGGTGCGGGGTGTCGACGTCGACGGCGACGAGGTCGTCCTCGAGGGCACGGGCTTGATGGCCGAGGCGCTCCAACACGAGTGCGACCACCTCGACGGCACCGTCTACGTGATGACGCTCGACCCCGAGGTCCGCCGTCAGGCACTGCGCGACATCCGTGCGCAGGACTGGTTCCACTGAGCGCTTGCACAGTCCCGCGTTCGCCGGCTGTGAACAGTGGTGTGACACCCCCACGGGGGATTGTCGCTTTGTCCTGACGAGGGGGTACCGTGCTGCTGTCGGCCTCCCACCGATGACCATCCCATCCCCCCAGGACTCCCGCATGACCAGTCAGAACGACGAGCTCAGCTCGCACCGCACCCGCACCAACCGTCGACCAGCCGAGACCACCGTCACGACCGGTTCGACCGCCGTCCTCGACGCCCCCGCGACGGAGCAGTCGCAGGAGGCCTGAGCCCCGCAGGTGCCTCCGGCGCCCGCTGAACGGCCTGGAGGCCCGGATCACGTCCGACGGACGTGATCCGGGCCTCCAGGCCGTTGCGTCCACACCCGCGCGTACCTGGCGGAATCGGGCGTACCTGGTCGGAAGAATCGACCCGGTACGCCCGAATCGACCCGGTCCGCCCGAATCGACCCGGTACGCCCGGGGCTGGTCGTTCGGCGGGGCGGCCGCGCGCGTACCTGGCGGAATCGGGCGTACCTGGTCGGAAGAATCGACGCGGTACGCCCGAAACGACCAGGTACGCCCGGAGCTGGTCGCTCAGCGGGGCGGCCGCGCGCGTACCTGGCGGAATCGGGCGTACCTGGTCGGAAGAACCGTCCCGGGACGCCCGGAACGACCAGGTACGCCCGGAGCTGGTCGCTCAGCGGGGCGGCCGCGCGCGTACCTGGCGGAATCGGGCGTACCTGGTCGGAAGAATCGACCCGGTACGCCCGGAACGACCTGGTACGCCCGGAACGAGCTGGTACGCCCGAATCGACCCGGTACGCCCGGGGCTGGTCGCTCAGCGGGGCGGCCGCGCGTGTACCTGGCGGAATCGGGTGTACCTGGTCAGAAGAATCGACCCGGTACGCCCGAAACGACCAGGTACGCCCGAAAGCTGCCAGCCGCACGCGCGGCGACCGCCTGGAGGCCCGGTGCCAGTCCGGCGGACCGGCGCCGGGCCTCCAGGTCGTCGCGTCCACGACCACGCGCACCTTACGCAATCGGGCGTACCTGGTCGGAAGAACCGACCCGGTACGCCCGGAACGACCAGGTACGCCCGGCGGGCGCTACGCGCGGTTGCGGCGCCGACCCTCGATCACCGGGGTCGCCGTCGTCTGCACTTTCGACCCGGAGTAGATGTGGTCGATGTCCGCGGCGAAGTCCTTGAGGATCACCGACCGCTTGATCGTGAGCTTCGGCGTGAGGTGCCCGGAGGCCTCGGTCAGGTCCGTGTCGAGGATCGTGAACGACCGGACCGACTCGGCGCGGGAGACCCGGCCGTTGGCGGCGTCGATGGCCTCTTGGACGGCGGAGAGCACTCGCTCGTCGTAGGCGGCCTCGTGCCCGCTCAGCGCCGGGGTGATCCCGCGGGACTCGCACCAGCCGGGGAGCATCTCGCGGTCGAGCGTCACGAGTGCTGCGACGAACGGCTTGCCCTCGCCGACGACCACGACCTGGCCGATGAGCGGGTGCTCGCGGATGCCGTCCTCGAGCGGTGCCGGCGCGACGTTCTTGCCGCTCGCGGTGACGATGAGCTCCTTGGCGCGTCCGGTGACCGTGAGGACCCCGTCGGCGTCGATCCGGCCGAGGTCGCCGGTGCGGAACCAGCCGTCGGCGAATGCGTGCTCGGTCGCCTCGTCGTTCCGCCAGTACCGGTCGAAGACGTCGACGCCGCGGATCAGGATCTCGCCGTCGTCGGCGATCCGGACCTCGATGCCGGGCAGCGCCCGCCCGACCGTCCCGATGCGGAGTTCCCGGGCACGGTTGACGGTGGCGGGAGCGGTGGTCTCGGTCAGGCCGTAGCCCTCGAGGATGAGCACCCCGATCGATCGGAAGAAGTGCGACAGCCGCGGGGAGAGGGGTGCCGAACCGCTGACGGCGTACTCGACGCGGCCGCCGAGGGCGTCGCGGAGCTTGGCGTACACGAGCCGGTCGAACAGCTTGAACTTCAGCCCGAGCAGGAACGGCACCCTGCCGGCTGCGAGGGCCTCGGAGTGGGCGACCGCGGTGTCGGCCGCCGCGCGGAAGATCCTGCCCTTGCCGCCGAGGTCGGCCTTCTGCTCGGCGGAGTTGTAGATCTTCTCGAACACCCGGGGGACTGCGAGCAGGAACGTCGGCTTGAAGGTCGACACCGCCCGCATCAGGTCCTTGGTGTCCGGCTCGTGGCCGACGAGGACGCCGGCGGACACCGACATCGCGGCGATGAACCGGGCGAAGACGTGGGCGAGCGGGATGAACAGCAGGGTCGAGGCGCCGTCGGCGACGACCTCGGGCATGGCTTCGCTCGCGCCCTCCACCGTGGCGGTGAAGTTGTCGTGCCGCAGGACGCAGCCCTTCGGTCGACCGGTGCTGCCCGAGGTGTAGATGATCGTGGCGTCGTCGTGGCCGTGCACGTTCGCGGTCCGGGCGTCGAGTTCGTCGTCGGTGACGTCCTCGCCGAGCCGGGTCAGGTCGTCGAGGCCGCCGCCGTCGATCGTCCAGTGCTGGCCCAGGGACGGCAGGTCGGGTGCGATGGAGGCGACGCGGCGCGCGTGTTCCTCTTGCTCCACGATGATCGCGACCGACTCGGAGTCGGACAGGATCCAGCGCACCTGGTCGGGGGAGCTCGTCTCGTACACGGGCACGGACACCAGGCCGGCTGTCCACACGGCGAAGTCGACCAGGGTCCACTCCAGACGGGTGCGGGACAGGATCGCGACGTGCGCGCCCGGTTCGAGCCCGGCGGCGACGAAGCCCTTCGCGATGCCGCGCACCCGGGCGAGCGTCTCCGCCGCGGTGAAGGTGGTCCAGGTGTCGCCGTGGCGCTGGGCCAGGATCGGACGGTCGGGCGTCAGCCGGACGCGGTCGCCGAGGAGCCGCGCTGCCGAGCCGTGGTCCGGGGCGACGGGACCGGCGCTGGGCGGTGTGGCGTGCCTCCCGGCCGACGGCGTGGTCCCGGTGGCGGCGCTGCCAACGGTGGACGTGTCGGTGGAGGCGCTGCTGCGTGCAGGACGCTGATCGTTCACGGTGACTCCCTTGTCTGCCGGTTCGACTCGAGTGCGCCTCAACACCGAGGCGACACCGCCAGCATAGGACGCGTCACCGGGCGTTCCGTGACTTCGCGGCGAACCGGTAGGCTCGTTGCTCGTGCACGCCATCGGAATCGACATCGGGGGCACCAAGATCGCGGGTGCGGTCGTGACGGAACTGGGCGAGATCGTCGCCGAGGACCGCGTGGCCACCAACGCTGCGGACCCGAACGCCATGCTCGACGACGTCGTCTCGATGGTCGAGCGACTCAGCTCGCTCCACCAGGTCGGCGCCGTGGGGGTCGCTGCCCCCGGGTTCATCGACGCCTCGCAGTCGATCGTCTACTACACGCCGAACATCCGGTGGCGGAACGAACCGCTCCGGCAGAAGCTGCAGCAGCGCCTCGGCGACCTGCACATCACGGTGGACAACGACGCGAACGCCGCCGGCTGGGCCGAGTTCCGGTTCGGCGCCGGTCGACTCGTGTCCGACATGACCATGCTGACCATCGGCACGGGCGTCGGTGGGGCCATCGTGACCGAGGACCGCCTGTTCCGCGGGGGCTTCGGCACCGGCGGCGAGATCGGCCACCTGCGCATCGTCCCGAACGGGCTGCCCTGCGGCTGCGGCGCCCGCGGCTGCATCGAGCAGTACGGCTCGGGCCGCGCCCTGCAGCGCATGGCGAACGACGTCGCCGACGCCGGTGGCATCGGTTCGGCCCTGGCCGACGCCCGCGCCGACAACGGCGGCCAGCTCGACGGCAAGATCGTCGGCGACCTGATCCTGGCCGATGACCCGGGTGCCCTCGCGGCCCTCCGTCGGCTCGGTCGACACCTCGGCGAGGCGTGCGCGTCGCTGTCCGCGGTGCTCGACCCGCAGCTCTTCGTGTTCGGCGGCGGCGTCGCCAGCGCGGGGGACCGGCTGCTCGACCCGATCAAGCAGGCGTACCTCAACAACCTGCCGGCCCGCGGGTACCACCCCGAGCCGGACTTCGTGATCGCCGAACTCGTCAACGACGCCGGCGTCGTCGGTGCCGCCGACCTCGCCCGCATCCACGCCCGCACGGCGTAGGGTCGGCGCGCACACGCGCACACGCGCACACGCGCACACGCACACACGAACGACCGCCCACCCCGGGCCGTGCACCACCCGGACCTTCTCACCACCTGGAGTCGTCGATGACCTACTGGCTGCTGAAGAACTTCGTGCTCGGCCCGCTCATCCTCACCCTGTTCCGGCCGTGGGTCGTCGGGCGTGAGCACGTCCCGACCTCGGGCCCGGTCATCTTCGCCTCGAACCACATCTCGTTCATCGACTCGGTGATCCTGCCGGCGGTGCTCGACCGTCGACTCTCGTTCCTGGCGAAGAGCGACTACTTCACCGGCCGTGGCCTGAAGGGCTGGGCGACGAAGACGTTCTTCAACGCCATCGGCCAGCTGCCGATCGACCGCTCCGGCGGCAAGGCGTCCGAGGCATCGCTCCGCACCGGCCTGCAGGTCCTGGCGCGCGGTGAGCAGCTCGGCATCTACCCCGAGGGCACCCGCAGCCCCGACGGCAAGCTCTACCGCGGCCGCACCGGCATCGCTCGGATGATCCTCGAGGGGCGCGTGCTCGTCGTCCCCGTGGCCATGGTCGGCACGCGCGAGGTGCAGCAGATCGGGCAGCGGTTCCCGAAGATCAAGCGCGTCGGGGTCGTGTTCGGCAAGCCGCTCGACTTCTCGCGGTTCCAGGGGTTCGAGACCGACCGCTTCATCCTGCGCAGCGTCACGGACGAGGTCATGCACGAGCTCGCCGGCCTGAGCCGTCAGGAGTACGTGGACGTCTACGCGACCAGCGTGAAGGAGCGGGCGAGCTCCGCGCGCGAGGCCGTCATGCGGGAACGGAAGTCGACGCCTGCACGTTAGGCTCTGATGGTCCCGGCACCCCGCCAGGACGCCCATCGACGACGCGCGGCCCGGTGCCGGTCAGCGTCGTCGGGCCGCCCGCACAGAACACCGAGGTAACGCCCTTGCCCGAGTCGACCGACTTCGTCGCCCTGCAGGATCCGGACGTCATCGAGGGACTCGACTATTGGCGGACGCTCCCGATCAAGCAGCAGCCGACCTGGCCGGACGCCGCCGCGGCCGAGGCCGCCTCGGCCGAGATCGCCACGCTCCCGCCGCTCGTGTTCGCGGGCGAGGTCGACAAGCTGCGTGAGCGGCTCGCCGCCGCCGCCCAGGGCAAGGCGTTCCTGCTGCAGGGCGGTGACTGCGCCGAGACCTTCGCCGGTGCCACCGCCGACTCCATCCGCGACCGGGTCAAGACGATCCTGCAGATGGCCGTCGTGCTGACCTACGGTGCCTCGATGCCCGTGATCAAGATGGGGCGCATGGCCGGGCAGTTCGCCAAGCCCCGCTCGAGCGACTTCGAGACCCGCGGCGACGTCACGCTGCCCGCCTACCGCGGCGACATCGTGAACGGCTACGACTTCACGCCGGAGAGCCGGACGGCCGACCCGCGCCGCCTGGTGCAGGGGTACCACACCGCTGCTTCCACGCTGAACCTCGTCCGGGCCTTCACCCAGGGGGGCTTCGCCGACCTGCGCCAGGTGCACTCCTGGAACAAGGGCTTCGCCTCGAACCCCGCGAACGCCCGCTACGAGCACCTCGCCAAGGAGATCGACCGCGCGATCCGCTTCATGGACGCCTGCGGTGCCGACTTCGAGGCGCTCAAGCACGTCGAGTTCTACGCCTCGCACGAGGGGCTGCTGATGGACTACGAGCGCCCGATGACCCGCATCGACTCGCGCTCCGGCCTGGCGTACGACACGTCCGGGCACTTCATCTGGATCGGTGAGCGCACGCGCGACATCGACGGCGCCCACGTGGACTTCCTGTCGCGGGTGCGCAACCCGATCGGCGTGAAGCTCGGCCCGACGACGAGCGTCGACGACATGAAGGCGCTCGTCGACAAGCTCGACCCCAACCGTGAGCCGGGTCGCCTGACCTTCATCACGCGGATGGGCGCCGGCAAGATCCGCGACGAGCTGCCCAAGCTGCTCGAGGCGATCAAGGGCATGGACGCCAACCCGCTGTGGGTCACCGACCCGATGCACGGCAACGGCCTGACCACGCCGACGGGCTACAAGACCCGCCGGTTCGACGACGTCGTGGACGAGGTCCTCGGCTTCTTCGAGGCGCACCGCCAGGTCGGGACGTACCCGGGGGGCATGCACGTCGAGCTCACCGGTGACGACGTCACCGAGTGCCTCGGCGGCTCGGAGCACATCGACGAGGCCACCCTCGCCACCCGCTACGAGTCGCTGTGCGACCCGCGCCTCAACCACATGCAGTCCCTCGAGCTCGCCTTCCTGGTGGCCGAGGAACTCGGCGCGCACCAGCCCGACCGCTCGTAACGCAGGAACCGTTTCGTCAGAGCGACAGAACCCCGCGGCATGTTCGCGGGGTTCTGTCGCTTTCGCGTGTCGGACGGGAGGCCCGTGACGGCGCCGCCACGGGCCTCCCGTCCGTCCTGGGGTCGCGTCCAGGGCCGAGGGTGCGGTGTCCGCACCTACTGGTCGTAGGACAGGGTGATCGTGTCGCCGCGGTAGACGGTGGCGCCGGCGCCCGGGTCGGTGCCGGTGACGGGCAGCTTCGACTTCCAGTCGTAGAAGCCGCAGAGGATGTTCGTGCAGTCGGGCACGGACACCTTGAGGCCGAGGTCCTCGAGGGTCTTCGTCGCCTCGTTGATCGTGGGCCGCTCCGCTCCGAGGTCCGGCACGGTGATCGGCGTCGGCCCCTTCGACACGACGACGTCCACCGCCGACCCGCGCACGGCGGGGGAGTCCTGCACGGCGGCGGAGACGATCTGGCCCGAGAGCACGGTGTCGCTGTACTCCTCGGTGCGGGCGCCGAGGATCAGGCCGACCTCGTCGAGTGCGGCGGAGGCCTCGTCGACCGTCTTGCCGACCACGTCGGGAACCGGCCCGAGCGAGACGGTCAGGGTGACCGGCCCGGTCTCGCCGTAGGCCTGCACCGTCGTGAGGTCGAGGGCCTTGCCGCCGGACGCCCGACCGGTCGCCGCGACCACGGTGTCCTTCGGGGCATCGGCGGAGAACTCGTACCGGTCGTCCTGCAGCTCGAAGTCGTCGTCGAGCGCGGCCGTCACGGTGGAGAGCGGCTGGCCGACGATCGCCGGCAGCGGGATCATCCGGGGGCCGTTCGACACGACGATCTGCACCGCCGTGCCCTTCTGCACCTCGCGCTCCGCGGCCGGCTTCGTCGTGGAGACCTGCCCCTTCGCGACGACGGCGTCGAACCGTGTCCCGGTCTTCGACGCCGCCTGCAGGCCCTGTGCTTCGAGCAGCTGCCGGGCCTGCGAGACCGACTTGCCCGTGACTTCCGGGATCCGCACGTTGCCACCCGGCCCCGGGCCGAAGTACCAGCCGAAGCCGGCTCCGATCAGCGCGAGCACGACGACCACGGACAGCAGGATCCAGCCGCGCTTCCGACGCTTCGCCGACTGGTCGGCGAGCCGCTGTCCGGCGGGGGAGAGCACGCCCGGCTGGGCCCCGGTGCGACGGGGACCCGGAGCGTTGCCGCGGGCACGGGCGGGCGCTCGACCGCGGTCGCCGGTGTCCCGGTCGCCGGACCGGTCGATGATCGCGGTCTCGTCCGCTCCTGCGGCTCCTGCAGCCCCCACCGAGGCGGCGGCCGCTGCGGCACCGAGCGTGCCGGCGCCACCGGACGGCAGGATCGCGGTCCCGTTCTCGGGGCGGAGCACGGCCGTGCGGTACTGGCCGGTCGCGCGCTGCTGGTTGCCCGACATGTGGTCGAGCATCTCGCGGGCGTCGCGGGGGCGGTCCTCGGGGTCGCGTGCGGTCGACCAGGCGACCAGCTCGTCGAGCTCGGGCGGCACCCCGGACACGGCGGCACTCGGTGCCGGCACGGAGTCGTTGGCGTGCTGGTAGGCGATCTGCATCGGCTGCTCGCCCTTGTAGGGCTGCTCGCCGGTGAGCATCTCGTAGAGCATGATGCCGAGCGCGTAGATGTCGCTGCGCGAGTCGGCGGCGCCGCGCGTCACGAGCTCGGGGGACAGGTAGGCGATCGTGCCGAGGAGTGCCGCGCCGGTTGCCGTGTTCGCGGTCGTGGCGCGGGCCAGGCCGAAGTCGCCGAGCTTGATTCGGCCGTCGTCGGCGAGCAGGACGTTCTCGGGCTTCAGGTCGCGGTGCACGATGCCGGCGCGGTGGGCCGAGGCGAGGCCGGCCAGCACGGCGCGCAGGATGTCGGTCGCCTGCTCGGGCGTCAGGGCGTGGTGTTCCTGCAGCAGGTCCCGCAGCGTGATGCCGGGGATGTACTCCATGACGATGTAGGCGATCTCGCCCTCGGCGCCCTGGTCGTAGACGCCCACCAGGTTCGGGTGCGACAGCCGGGCGGCCGAACGGGCTTCCTGGATGAAGCGCTCACGGAACGCCTGGTCGTCGGCCAGGTGCCCGTGCATGATCTTGATCGCGACGCGTCGCTCGAGGCGCACGTCGGTCGCGAGGTAGACGGTCGCCATGCCCCCGCGCGCGATGCGGGAGCGGACGCGGTACCGCTGATCGATCATGCGACCGATCATCGGGTCCGTGGCGGCGTTGGTGGTCATCGGCGGCATTCTACGAATCGAGACCGCACTCGGACGCACCGGCGCACCGGCCGTGACCCAATCTCGATCTTCCGGATGAGGCTCAGAGGGTCGCCAGCCAGCCCTCGGCGGCGCTCGCCCAGGTGGCGTAGGCCTTCGGGTAAGCGGAGAGCTGCACGGCCTGGGCCGCGTCGGTGATGCTCATCGAGGACCAGCCGGGCACGTCGAGCAGCCCGCGGGTCTTGCCGGCGTTCGGGTTGTTCCGCCCGCCGAAGAACAGCGCGGTGGCGTGCGCCGGATCCTGCAGCTTCAGCGCGCTGCCCCAACCCTGGCTCGGGCGCTGCTGGAACAGGCCGACCGAGTCGCGGTCGCCGTGCGGCAGGTTCCGGAGGCTCGACTCCTGCATCGCGGCGGCGAGGGCCACGACGATGCCGCGGTCCGGGACGCCGAGCGATCGACCCACGGCGACGATGGTCGCGGCGTTCTGGCGCTGCTCGGCGCTCAGGCCGACGGCACCGCTGACCGCAGCACTCGCGGCGACCGCGGGCGCGGCGGTGGCGTTCGACGACGGGATGACGAGCGTCTTGCCGGCGTAGATCGTGCTCGTGTACGACAGGCCGTTCGCCGACAGGAGCGACTTGACCGAGACGTGGTGCGCGGCGGCGATCGAGGCCACGGTGTCGCCGGCGCTGATCTGCACGCTCGACTTGGTCGACGGGGCCGAGGCGGTGGAGACCGACGGCGTCGACGACGTGCCGTGCGGCACCCGCAGCGTCTGGCCGGGGTAGATGACGCTGCGCTGCGACAGATTGTTCGCGCTGAGGAGCGCCGTGGTCGACACGCCGACGCGGGACGCGATGCCGGAGGCGGTGTCGCCGTGCTTCACGTGGTAGCTCGAGGTGTCCGAGCCGGAGCCGCCGGTCGACCCGGAGGTCCGGACCGCGGCGGTGGTGACTGCGGGGGTCGATGCCAGGTGGAGGGTCTGCCCGGGGTGGATGATCGTGTTCCAGCCGAGGCCGTTGCGCACGAGGATCTCCTGCGCCGACAGGTCGAAGCGGGCGGCGATGCCCGAGACCGTGTCGCCGTGGTGGACGGTGTATGTGGTGGGGGCCTTCGTGGTCGCGGCGACGGTCCGCACGACGGTCTGCGACGGCCGGGCGACGGCGGTGCCGAACACCGGGCGGTCGGTCACGGTGCGGTCCTGGTCGACGTGGCGCTTGTGGTTCGCGTCGGCGTCGTCGTGCCGGGGCTCGGCGTGCGCGACCGGGCCGGTGAGGCCTGCGGTCACGGCGATGGTGCCCGCGAGGACGATGGGCATGGTGGCGAACCGGGCGGATCGTGCGCGCCGGGCGACTTCGTCTGCAGCGTGGTCCACGGGTTTCTCCTGATCTCGACTGAGCCGTGCGCACGCATGCGCGCACTCACAGGTGCCACAACGCTGGCATGGCCTGATTCCCAAGTCAACCAGAGAGTCAGATGGGGTGGATGTGACGAATGTGACGAACGAGGCGCATTCACTCCGGCGGTCACTCTGGCACCATGGGCGTGTGAGTGCCGCACCCGTCGACGACCTGTCCCTCTCCGAACGCTGGCTGACCGTCCCCGAGCTGGTGGACATGTTCAGCACCAGTCCCGGACGGATCCACCGACTCTTCGAGCAGAAGACCCTGCTCGCAGCCCGCGTCGGCGGTGTGCTGCGCGTGCCCGTCGAGTTCCTCGAGGACGGCGAGCCCATGCCCGAACTCCGCGGCACGCTGATCGTGCTCGGTGACAACGGCTTCACCGACGACGAGGCCGTGCGCTGGATGCTCACCGTCGACGACGCGATGGGCACCACGCCGATCGCGGCGCTGCGCGCCGGTCGCAAGGCCGAGGTGCGTCGCATCGCCCAGTCGTTGCTCTAGACGCGTTCCGGACAGACGGGAGGCCCGGTGCCAGCTGGCACCGGGCCTCCCGTCTGTCCTGGGGGTGTGTCTAGGACGACCGGCGGCTGACCGTGTCGGCCAGCGACGCGAGCTGCTCGCGTGCCGACGGCGTCAGCGGCGAGGCGTCCAGCGCCGCCTTCGCGCGCTGGACGTGCCGCTCGATCGACCGTTCCACGGCGGCGACGGCACCCGACTCGGTGAGGGTCGCGCGGAGCATCTGCACCTGTTCCTCGTCGAGGTCGGGGTCGCCGAGGAGCTCGTCGAGGAGCTGCCGCGGGCCGCTCGCCAGCGTCTTGCGCGCCGAGGCGATGAGGACGGTGCGCTTGCCCTCGCGCAGGTCGTCGCCGGCCGGCTTGCCGGTGACCTCGGGATCCCCGAAGACGCCGAGCATGTCGTCGCGGAGCTGGTACGCCACGCCGAGGGGGAGTCCGAAGGCGCGGAGGCCCTCGAGCTGGGAGTCGCTCGCGCCGGCGACCAGGGCGCCGATGACCAGCGGGGCCTCGATCGAGTACTTCGCCGACTTGAAGACGATGACGCGCTGGGCGCGGAGCAGGTGCTCGGACTCGTCGATGACGGGCCAGGCGGTTTCCTCGTGCACGTCGAGGTACTGCCCCGCCGTGACGTCGAGGCGCATCGCGTGGAATTCCTGGCGGACGATGCGGGCCCGCACCGGGTCGAGGAGCGCGAGGCCCTCGTCGAACACCGAGTCGCTCAGCGAGAGCAGCAGGTCGCCGAGCAGCAGCGCGGAGTTCGTGCCGTACTGCCCGCGGTCGCCGACGAAGCCGGACTCCTCGTGCAGGGACTCGAAGCGGCGGTGCGCGGCCGGACGCCCACGACGGGTGTCCGAGCGGTCCATGATGTCGTCGTGCACCAGGGCTGCGGCGTGGAAGACCTCGAGCGCTGCGGCGACCGTGACGACGGCCTCGGCGGTGGTCTGCCGGGACCCTTCGGCCAGCGGGTCGAACGAGCCCGAACGGCCCGCCACCGACTGCCATCCCCAGTAGCAGAACAGCGCCCGGAAGCGCTTGCCGCCGGACAACAGGTCTCGGGCGTACCGGTCGAACGGCGCGAGGTCGGGGCTGATCGCGAGGAGCCGTTCACGCTGCTCGTCGAGTGCCCGGTCGATACGCGCCGATACGAGGTCCACTAATCGCGTACTCTCAGCCACGATCCCTACCCTAGTGGAGTGGTCGAGGCATAGAATCGGTCCACTCAACCCGCGTTTTTCAACCCCGCGTCGATCCCAGGAACAGAGGGAACCAAGATGCCGCTCTCGGAACAGGAGCAGCGCCTTCTCGAAGAGATGGAGCGCAGCCTCTACCAGAACGATTCCGATTTCGTGGCTCGTGTCACACGTCGACAGGGTCGTCCGACGTACACAGCCATCACGCTCGGTGTCCTCGGCGCACTCGCCGGGGTCGCCATCGTCATCGTCGGCCTCGTGATCAAGGCGCCGCTGCTGGGCATCCTCGGTTTCGTCGTGATGCTCGCTGGTGTCCTGTTCGCGCTGCGCCCGGGCATGCGTGCCCCGAAGGCGAAGCCCGCTCGGCCGGGCAAGCCCGCGTCCGGTGGGTCGGCGCGTCCGTCCGCCGGTGGTGGCGGGTCCTTCATGGACCGGATGAACGAGCGCTGGGACAAGCGCAACGACCAGAGTCAGTAGCTGACGGGGGTCGCCAGGACTCCCTCCACACTCCTCCACGGGGTCGGCCTTCGGGTCGGCCCCGTTTCGTGTTCCCGGTGGCCTGTGGGTCGGGCGGGCCGGGGTCGTGCCGGCGCGAGTGGTCACGACATGCCGTGTGCTGGCCGCCGAGGTCGCAGGAACCGTCGGCTGGGGCCCGCGCGAGCGACAGTTCGTGACCACTCGGCGTCGCGGTGGCGGTGCGTCGTGACCACGCCCTGACCGGCGGCCGGGCGTGGTGGAGCCGACCGTGCGCCCGCGTGAGCGCCGCGGCCGAGGTGGGACGGGCCTCCAGGCCGGGGAGGCCGGGGTGGACCGCCGCGGGTGCGTGCGCGAGTGGTCACGACGTGCCGCGCGGTGGACGCCGAGGGTGCAGGAACTGTCGGCTGGGGCCCGCGCGAGCGACAGTTCGTGACCACTCGGCGTCGTGGGCCCGCGGCGCGCCCCGAGGCGCTCCACCGGCTGCGAAAGTCCTCCACTTTCCTCCACGCCTGCTCCGGCCCTCGCGAACCGCATGGATCCGGGCATCCGCGGTCATCCCTGTGGGGTGCATTCCGGCTTCGATGCCCCCAGTAGGGGTGTTGCGGGCGGAAAAGGGAGCGGATTCCTGGTCGAGGGGAGGGGAGTGGAGTAAAGTGGGGCTCGCAACGGTCCGGTGGAGCGGAGGGGAGGCCCGACGTGCTGCTCGGTACTCATGCCCCGAAGCTCGACGAGAAGGGTCGCGTGATCCTCCCCGCCAAGTTCCGGGACGAACTGTCCGGCGGGCTCGTGATGACCCGCGGCCAGGAACGCTGCGTCGTGGTCTTCAGCGCCCGGACGTTCGAGGAACTCCACGAGCGCATCCGGACCGCCCCGATGACGTCGAAGCGCACCAGGGACTACATGCGTCTGTTCCTCTCGGGGGCCAGCGCCGAACAGCCCGACAAGCAGAACCGCGTGACGATCCCGCAGAACCTCCGCGAGTACGCGGGGCTCGAGCGGGACCTCACGGTCATCGGCAGCGGTGACCGTGCCGAGATCTGGTCCACCCCGGCGTGGGAGGCCTACTACGCCGAAGCCGAAGAGGCATTCGCCGACAACGACGAGGAGGTGATCCCGGGGATCTTCTGATCCGCGGATCGGGACTCCCAGCCGTGAAGCCCTGACGCCACTTCCCCGGTGTCAGGTCGCATGGATGGGGATCCGGACCCACGGCCCAGGAGACGAGGGGCTGCACATGGCCGACAACGACAACGAGACGCCACGCTTCCCGCACACGCCGGTGATGCTCCAGCGCATCGTCGACCTCTTCACGCCGACGCTCGAGGGCCCGGGCAAGGTCGTCGTCGACGCCACGCTCGGCATGGGCGGCCACTCCGAGGGCCTGCTCGAGCGGTTCCCGGAGCTGACGCTCATCGGACTCGACCGCGACACCGACGCACTCGGCATCGCGGGGGAGCGCCTGGCCCGCTTCGGCGACCGCGTCCGCCTCGTGCACACGGTGTACGACGGCATCGTCGACGCGATCGAGGGCGAGGGCTTCACGAAGGTCGACGGTGTGCTGTTCGACCTCGGCGTGAGCTCGCTGCAGCTCGACCGGGCCGAGCGCGGGTTCGCGTACAGCCAGGACGCACCGCTCGACATGCGCATGGACCGGACCGAGGGGCAGACCGCCGCCGACGTCCTGGCCACCTACGACGAGGGCGAACTCCGCCGCATCTTCCAGCGCTACGGCGAGGAGAAGCTCGCCGGCCGCTACGCCCGAGCGATCGTCGAGCGGCGGGCGACGAAGCCGTTCGAGATGTCCGGCGACCTGGTCCAGGTGCTCCACGACGCGACCCCGGTCGCCATCCAGCGTCAGGGGCACCCGGCCAAGCGCGTCTTCCAGGCACTCCGCATCGAGGTCAACGCCGAACTGAGCGTGCTCGAGCGGGCGATCCCGGCGGCGCTGGACGCCATCGCGGTCGGCGGCCGGATCGTCGTCGAGTCGTACCAGTCCCTCGAGGACCGCATCGTCAAGCGGGCCCTGGTGGAGCGCACGAAGTCGAGCGCCCCCGCCGGCCTGCCGGTGGAGCTGCCCGAGCACGCCCCAACCTTCTCCCTGATCGTCAAGGGCGCCGAGCTGGCCGACGAGGCCGAACGCGCCGCCAACCCCCGAGCAACCCCCGTGCGCCTGCGCGCGGCCGAGCGGATCCGGAACTGACATGAGCACGAACCTCGCACTCGTCGACCCTGCGGTCGTCCCGTCGCGGGCCCCGCGCCCCGACCGTCAGCACCGCCCCGAGCTGGTCGAGGTCACCCCGACCGCGGCCCAGCGCCGGGCACGCCCCCGCATCGGGTACGCCGTGGTGGCCGTCGCCGCGCTCGGGATCCTGCTGCTGGCCCAGCTCGGCATCAGCATGGTGCTCAGCCAGGGCGCCTACACGCTCAACTCGCTGTCGGCCGAGCAGACGAACCTGTCCCGCACGCAGCAGTCGCTGTCCGAGCAGCTCCGGGTCCTCGACTCGCCGCAGAACCTGGCCCGCAACGCCCAGTCGCTCGGCATGATCGCCAACTCGACGCCGGTGTACCTCGACCCGAAGACCGGTCGGGTGTACGGCACGCCGACGCCGGCGAAGCCCGACGAGGCCACGGCGTCCACCGAGAACCAGGTGCCGAACTCGCTGCTGAACGACGTCCCGCTGGCCACGAAGCCGGGGGACACCTCCACCAGCAAGGAGACGGGCACGACGAGCACGACGGACACGTCGGGCACGTCGAGCACGAAGGAGTCGTCGGGCACCACGGGCACAACGGGATCGACCGACAGCACCGCCACGTCTGAGAAGACGAGCGGCGCCAGCGCGTCGGACCAGGGGACGGCGAAGTCGTCCGTAGAGTCCGACGCGAACCCGCTCCAGGCGCCCTCCACCCGGTGACCGGCGGGTCCGCCGCACCCTCAGCACCGCCCGGGAAGGACCGCACCGCGTGACGAAGACGATCCGCAACCGACGCCTGCGCTACAGCATCGTGATGCTCGCCGTGATCGCCCTCGTCGGGGTGTTCGTGGTGCGGCTCGTCGACATCCAGGTCGTCCAGGCGTCCGAGCTGAACAAGGCGTCGGCCCAGAAGCGCAGCATCCCCGTGACGATCTACGGCACCCGGGGGTCGATCGTGGACCGCAACGGCACCGAACTCGCCGACAGCGTCACCCGGTACAACATCACGACCTCGCCGCGTCTGGTCAAGCAGTTCACGGGCAAGCTCGGCGGCACCCGCATCAAGGACGTCAGCGTCGGCACCGCCCTCAGCGCGTTGGCGAAGGCCTCCGGTGGCGACGTCGCGACCATGCGGAAGAACATCGCCGCGAACCCGAAGTCCGACTTCGCCTACCTGGTCAAGGGCCTCGACGTGCAGCACTACGAGGCCGTGCGGGCACTCGGCATCCCCTGGCTGTACCCGGAGCCGCAGGCGGCGCGGGTGTACCCGACGGGTGCGACCACGGGCAACCTGACCGGCTTCATGGGCACCGACGGTGCCCAGGCCGGCCTGGAGTACTCCTACAACCAGTGCCTGGCGGGCACCAACGGGTCCGAGACCTACGAGCGCGGCGAGGACGGCGTGCAGCTCCCGGGCAGCACCGTGACCACGAAGAAGGCCAAGGACGGCGGCACGCTCGAGACCACGATCGACAGCGACCTGCAGTACATGGCGCAGCAGACCATCGCGTCCGCCGCAAAGACCCTGCAGGCGGAGTCCGCTACGGCGACGGTCACGAGCGTCAAGACGGGTGAGCTGCTCGCGGTCGCCGACTACCCGACGGTGGACCCGAACGACGTCGACGCCACGACCGACAAGGGCGCCTTCGGTTCCCGTGCCCTGACGGCGTCGTACGAGCCGGGGTCCACGATCAAGGCCGCCATCGCCGCGGCACTGCTCGACCAGGGCAAGTCGAACCCCACCGACCAGGCGGTCGTGCCCTACTCGCGCACGTTCCCCTGGGGCGGCACGATCCACGACTCGGAGTTCCACCCCACCGAGAACCTCACGCTCACCGGCATCCTGCAGAACTCGTCGAACGTCGGCATCACCGAGCTCGGCGCACGGCTGACCGCCCAGCAGCGCTTCGACTACATGAAGAAGTTCGGGCTGTTCGAGCCGGAGACGGCCATCGACTACCCGGGCCAGCCCTCGATGGACTACGGCACGAGTCCGAACTGGGACCAGCAGACGAACATCAACTCGATGTTCGGTCAGGGCATCTCGACGACGGCCGTGCAGGTCGCGAGCGTGTTCCAGACGATCGCGAACGACGGTGTCCGGATCCCGCTGCACTTCGTCAAGGGCTGCACCACGGCCGACGGCAAGACGATCGACGCGCCCGACGTGCAGAAGCAGCGGGTCGTCTCCGCAGCCGCCGCCACGCAGGTCACCGGCATGCTGCAGAGCGTCGTCACGGGTGGCACGCTGGTGGGCATGAAGCCGATCTCCGGCTACAACATCGCCGCGAAGACGGGGACCGCCGAGGTGGCCGAGGGGTCGCAGGGCTACGGCGGTCAGCGCATCACGTCGGTGGCCGGAATGGCACCCGCCGAAGACCCCCAGTATGTTGTCACGGTGACGTTCACGAAGCCGCAGACCAACAAGTGGTCCAGCGGAGCGGCTCCGGCGTTCCGCACACTCATGTCCCAGGTGCTCGAGAAGTACCGAGTAGCCCCCTCCGCGTCCGAGGCGAAGCTCTACCCGTCCACGTGGTGAGGAAGAAGGAACACTTGTCCGCACGGATCCCCCCGGTCCTCCGACCCGAACACCCGACCCCGAGGGCCGTCTCCGAACTCGCCAACGCGTTCGGTCTGCGAGTCGTCGGCTCGGTCGACAGCATCGAGACCACCGGTGTCACCCTGAGCGCCACCGAGGTGCAGCCGGGTGACCTGTTCGTCGGCGTGCACGGTGCGAACCGGCACGGCGCGCAGTTCGCGACGGAGGCCGCCGAGCGCGGCGCCGTCGCCGTCCTGACCGACCAGGACGGCGTCGCACTGGTCGAGCCGTCCGGGCTGCCGGTGCTCGTCGTCGACGACCCCCGCGCCGCCCTCGGCGACGTCGCGGCGTGGGTCTACCGCACGCACCCCGACGAGGCCACCGACCTGCCGCAGCTGTTCGCCGTCACCGGCACGAACGGCAAGACGAGCACGTCCTACATCCTCGAGGGCATCCTCAAGCAGCTCGGCCTGGTCACCGGCCTGAGCTCGACCGCCGAGCGCCACATCGGTTCGCTCAGCGTGACGAGCCGCCTGACCACGCCCGAGGCCAGCGAGATGCACGCGCTCCTCGCCCGCATGCGCGAGAGCGAGGTCCGCGCGGTCGCCGTCGAGGTCAGCGCCCAGGCCCTCAGCCGGCACCGCGTCGACGGCATCGTCTTCGACGTCGCGGCCTTCACGAACCTGTCGCACGACCACCTCGACGACTACGCCGACATGGAGGAGTACTACCAGGCGAAGCTCCCGCTGTTCCAGCCCGAGCACGCCCGTCGCGGCGTCGTCTCGCTGGACACCGACTGGGGCCACCGCGTGGTGCAGGACTCCCGCATCCCGGTCACCACGATCACCGTGCACCCCGACGTCGAGGCTGAGTGGCACGTCGACATCGTCGAGGCGCACGCCGCCTACACCGAGTTCCGTCTGACCGGCCCCGAGGGCCGCGAACTGACCACCCGTGTGCCGCTGATCGGATGGCACATGGCGGCGAACGCGGCACTCGCGATCGTCATGCTCGTCGAGGGCGGCTTCGAGCTGGGTGCCATCGCGCACGCGCTGGAGAGCAACCACCGCCGCTACCCCGACGAGGACGACGCGAGCGAGCGTGACGGCGAGACCCACCGCGTCTCCGCCATCGAGTGCTACCTGCCCGGCCGCACCGAGCGTGTCTCCGGCGAGCACGGCCCGAGCGTCTACGTCGACTTCGGCCACAGCGCCGACGCCTTCGAGAACACCCTCGCCGCGGTCCGGCAGTTCACCTCCGGCAAGGTCCTCATGCTGTTCGGCGCCGACGGCGACCGCGACACCACGAAGCGCGGCGACATGGCCCGCGTGGCCGCGGCCGGCAGCGACATCCTCGTCGTCACCGACCACCACCCCCGCTTCGAGGACGCCGCGTCGATCCGGAAGACCCTGGTCGACGCCGCACGTGCGGCGTACCCCGACCACGAGATCCACGAGGTCAGCCCGCCCGAGGCCGCCATCCGCACGGCCGTGAGCCTGGTCGGCGAGGGAGACTCGATCCTCTGGGCCGGCCCGGGTCACCAGGACTACCGCGACATCCAGGGCGTCCGCACGCCGTACTCCGCCCGCGACGAGGCCCGTGTGGCCCTGCGCGAGGCCGGCTGGGAGCCGAACTCCGGTCCGGCGGAGGACGTCCGATGATCGCCATGACCCTCGCCGAGATCGCCACCGCGGTCGGCGGCGAGCTGATCGGCGGCGCGCAGGCGACCGACGTCGCCGAGTCCGGCGACCTGGTCGTCGAGGGCTCGGTCGAGACCGACTCCCGCCTGGTCCGCCCCGGCAGCGTCTTCTTCGCCCTGCCCGGTGAGGTCACCGACGGCCGACGCTTCGTGCCCGCAGCGGTCGACGCCGGTGCCGCCCTGGTGATCACGCCCGACCGCGTGGACACCACCGCGCCGCAGATCGTCGTCGCCGACGGGTACGAAGCCCTCGCCGCGCTCGCGCACGAGGTCGTCACGCGCGTCCGGATGAGCACCGCGGACCGCGTCGACGCCGACGGTCGCCCGGCACCCCTGCGGGTCGTCGGCATCACCGGCTCGAACGGCAAGACGAGCACGAAGAACATGCTCCGCACGATCCTCGAGCAGCACGGTGCGACCGTCGCGCCCGAGGGCTCGTTCAACAACCACGTCGGCGCACCGATCTCGATGCTCCGCGTCACCTACGACACCCGGTACCTGGTGGTCGAGATGGGCGCGAGCGGCGTCGGTCACATCGCCAAGCTCGTCTCGATCGCCGAGCCCGACCTCGGCGTCGTCCTCAAGGTGGGCCTCGCGCACGCCGGCGAGTTCGGCGGCATCGAGGCGACGCAGCGCGCGAAGTCCGAGATGGTCACCGACCTGCCCGAGACCGCCACGGCGCTGCTCAACCTCGACGACGACCGCGTCGCGTCGATGCGCGACCTGACGGCCGCGCGGGTGGTGGGCTTCGGCACGTCGGCCGAGGCCGACTACCGCATCACCGGCATCGAGACGGACCGCAGCGGCACCCGCTTCACCCTCACCGCGCCTCCCCTCCGCCCCGAAGGCGACCGTCCGACGGACGCGACCCTGTCTGGAGGCCCGGATCACGTCGACGTGCGCCTCGCGATCCTGGGTGAGCACCACGCCATGAACGCGTCCGCCGCGCTAACCGTCGCCCACCTGTGGGGCGTCCCGCTCGCCGACGGCGCCGCGGCGCTCGCGTCGATGACGCGCGCCGAGCGCTGGCGCATGGAGCTGCTCCAGGGCGGCCCCGAGGGCGTCACCGTCATCAACGACGCGTACAACGCGTCGCCCGACTCCACCGCGGCGGCGCTGCGGACCCTGGCGCAGATCGTGCGCCCGGGGGAGCGGACCGTCGCCGTGCTCGGTGAGATGGCCGAGCTCGGTGAGTACTCCGTCGAGGAGCACGACCGCATCGGTCGGCTCGTCGTCCGCCTCGGTATCGGACAGCTCGTGGTCGTCGGCCGCGGCGCGATGCCCATCCACCAGGCCGCCACCCTCGAGGGATCGTGGGACGGCGAGTCCGTGTACATCGAGGACGTCGACGACGCCGTCCGTGCCATGCAGGAGATGCTCCGCCCCGGCGACGTCGTCCTCGTCAAGTCCTCGAAGTCTGCCGAACTGCGATTCCTCGGCGACCGCCTCGGAGGTGTCACCGAATGATCGCGCTCCTCATCGCCGGCGCCACGTCGCTGGTGTTCACGTTGCTGCTCACCCCGTCCTTCATCAAGCTCTTCCACCGTCTCGGGTGGGGGCAGTTCATCCGTGATGACGGTCCGCAGTCCCACCACACCAAGCGCGGGACCGCCACCATGGGTGGCATCGTGCTGATCATCGGTGCGGTGATCGGCTACTTCGTCGGCCACCTGATCGGAGGCGACTCGATCACGCTGTCCGGGCTGCTCGTGCTGTTCCTGATGGTCGGGCTCGGGTTCGTCGGCTTCATCGACGACTTCCTCAAGGTGCGCCGTCAGCGGAGCCTCGGGCTCGGCGGCTGGGCCAAGATCCTCGGCCAGGTCATCGTCGGCGTCATCTTCGCGACGATCGCCCTGGTCGTGCCCACGTCGAACGGCAAGCCGCCGGCGTCCACGATGATCTCGGCGATCCGCGACGTGCCGTGGCTCGACTTCATGGCGCTCGGCACCGTCATCGGCACCGTGCTGTTCCTCGCCTGGATCGTCCTGCTGACGGTGTCCACGTCGAACGGCGTGAACGTGGCCGACGGGCTCGACGGCCTGGCCACCGGGTCGAGCATCCTGGCGATCGGCTCGTACGTCATCATCGGCTTCTGGCAGTCGAACCAGATCTGCGGCGGGGCACGGCTCGACTCGAACACCGCCCACGCCTGCTACACCGTCTCGAACCCGCTCGACCTCGCCGTGGTCGCGGCCGCGGTCTGCGGTGGGCTCATCGGGTTCCTCTGGTACAACACCTCGCCGGCGCAGATCTTCCTCGGTGACACCGGGTCGCTCGGCCTCGGCGGTGCCCTGGCCGGCCTCGCGATCCTCAGCCGTACCGAGCTGCTGCTCATCCTCATCGGTGGCCTGTTCTTCATCGTCACCGGCTCCGTCATCCTGCAGCGGGCCTACTTCAAGATCACCCACGGCAAGCGCATCTTCCTGATGAGTCCGCTGCACCACCACTTCGAACTGAAGGGGTGGGCCGAGGTGACCGTCGTCGTCCGCTTCTGGATCATCGCCGGGCTCTTCGTCGCGGCGGGGGTCGGACTCTTCTACCTCGAATGGATCGCACGCGTTGGTTGACCCGGTGTCCTCGCCGTCCCGCCTCCAGTCCCTCGACAGCTGGTACTCCGAGGGGTGGAAGGGGCTCAACGTCGCCGTCCTCGGCCTCGGTGCCACCGGCTTCTCGGTCGCCGACACGCTCGTGGAGCTCGGCAGCGAGGTGACGGTCTACTCGTCCGACGCCCCCGCCGACAGCGTCGAGCTGCTCGACGTGATCGGTGCCCGGTTCCTGCAGACGCCGCTCGACACCGTGCCGGACGCCCTCGTGCAGCAGGCACCCGACGTGGTCATCGTGTCGCCGGGGCTGCCCCCGCACAACGCCACCGTGCAGTGGTCGGTGACGAACAGCACCGTCTGGGGCGACATCGAGCTCGCCTGGCGCGTGCGCGACAAGGTCGTCCGCGGCCCGGTCGCGGCCCCCTGGATCACGATCACGGGCACGAACGGCAAGACGACGACGACACAGCTCACGACCGCGATGTACGAGGCCGGCGGCCTGCGCGCCGTCGCGTGCGGGAACATCGGCGTGCCGGTGCTCGACGTCGTCCGCGACCCGGTCGGCTACGACGTGCTCGTCGTCGAGCTCTCGAGCCACCAGCTGCACTACGCGGCGACCTCCGGTGACGGCGCCGTGGTGCCGCTCGCGAGCGCCTGCCTGAACATCGCCGACGACCACCTGGAGTGGCACGGCTCCGCCGAGGCGTACCGCGCGGCGAAGGCCAAGGTCTACGAGCGCACCGTGATGGCGTGCGTCTACAACACCTCGGACGAGGCCACCCGGCAGATGGTGCAGGAGGCCGACGTGGTGGAGGGCTGCCGTGCGGTCGGCTTCACCCCCGGCGTCCCCGCTCCCGGTGACGTCGGCATCGTCGAGGACGTCCTGTGCGACCGGGCCTTCAACGAGGACCGCCGCAACAGCGCGCTCGAGCTGTCGACCATCGCCGACCTCGAGGCCGCCGGGCTCGCCAGCCCGCACATGACCATGAACGTCCTGGCCGCCGCTGCCCTGGCCCGTGCCGGCACCGTCCAGCCGAGCGCCATCCAGTCGGCCGTCCGGGCGTTCCGCGCCGACCACCACCGCACCGAGCTCGTCGCCCAGGCGGACGGCATCACCTGGGTCGACGACTCCAAGGCCACGAACCCGCACGCCGCCACCGCGTCGCTCGCGTCGTTCGACACCGTGGTGTGGATCGTCGGCGGTCTGTTCAAGGGCGTCGACGTCGACGGGCTGGTCGAGCGCTTCGGCCCCGGCGTCCGCGCCGTCGTGGTCATCGGCACCGACCGGACCCCGGTGCTCGAGGCATTCGCGCGACACGCGTCCACGGTCCCGGTGCTCCAGGTGGAGACGACGGACACTGATCAGGTCATGCGCGAGGCGGTCCGGCATGCCGCATCGGTCGCGAGGCCGGGCGACACCGTCCTCCTCGCCCCGGCGGCGGCGTCGTTCGACCAGTTCGGCTCCTACGCCGACCGGGGGCAGCGTTTCGCGGCCGCGGTCAACGAGTACCTGGGAGGAGAAGTCGATGGCGACGACACCGACGGATCTTCCGAACAGCCGTAACGGCCGGACCGCGACGACCCCACGACGGACGAACGGCGCGATCGTCGCCGTCAAGAACGTCTTCGTCGCGGAGTCCAGCACCTTCTACACGATCCTCGGCGTCACGCTGTTCCTCGTCGTCTTCGGCGTCGTGATGGTGCTGTCCTCGTCGAGCGTCGAGGAGTACGCGGCGACCCACGACTTCTTCGGGGCGGCGTCCCGCCAGGGCCTGTACGCCGTGCTCGGCGTGCCGCTCATGCTCATCGCCAGCCGGGTCCCGACCCGGATCTGGCGCAAGTGGGCGATGCGGCTGCTCGGTGCGGCGCTCGTCCTGCAGCTGCTCGTGTTCACCCCGCTCGGCATCGACATCCAGGGCAACCGGAACTGGATCGAGCTCGGGTCGTTCACCGCGCAGCCGTCCGAGGTCGTGAAGCTCGGCCTGGTGCTCGGCATCGGCGCCATCATCTACGTCAAGCGGGACAAGCTCGACGACTGGAAAGAGGTGTTCATCCCGATCGGGATCGCCTCGATGCTCTCGCTCGGGCTCGTCGTCCTCGGCGGTGACCAGGGCACCGCGATGGTCATGCTCATCCTGGTGTTCGGCGCGCTGTACATCGGCGGCGTCCGCGCCCGGCACCTGCTCGTCGGCCTCGGTGCGTTCGCCGTGATGCTGCCCTTCGTGACGATGGCCTCGGCCTCGCGCTCGACCCGCATCAGCGCCTGGCTGTCGGGGTGCACCGACACCAGCCAGTACCAGGACATCTGCTGGCAGCCCGTGCACGGCATGTGGGCGCTCGCGTCCGGCGGTGTGTTCGGCGTCGGCCTCGGCAACTCGAAGGCGAAGTGGTCGTGGCTGCCCGAGGCGGACAACGACTACATCTTCGCGATCATCGGCGAGGAGCTCGGCCTGATCGGCGCCGTCGTGGTGCTCAGCCTGTTCGTGGTGCTCGCCGTCGGCATGATCAAGATCATCCGGCAGTCCCGCGACCCCTTCGTGAAGACCGTCACCGGTGGCATCCTCGCGTGGATCATCGGCCAGGCGCTCATCAACATCGCGGTCGTCCTCGGCCTGCTGCCCGTGCTCGGTGTGCCGCTGCCACTCATCTCGGCCGGTGGTTCGGCCCTCATCATGACCCTGGTGGCGATCGGCGTCGTGCTCTCCTTCGCCCGTGACCTGCCCGGCAAGAACGACCCCGGCCTGACGAACGCCCCACTCGGCCGGACCTCCACGAACGGATCACTGCGGTGAGCAAGTACCTCTTCGCCGGCGGCGGCACCGCCGGCCACGTCAACCCCCTGCTCGCGGTCGCCGACCGGCTGACCGAGCGGGAGCCGGGCGCCGAGGTGCTCGTGCTGGGCACCGCCGAGGGCCTGGAGTCCCGTCTCGTCCCGATGCGCGGCTACGAGCTGCTGACGATCCCGCGCCTGCCGTTCCCGCGGAAGCTGAACGGAGCCGCCCTGCGCTTCCCGCAGCGGTTCGCGGCGGCGGTCAAGCGGACCGAGCAGATCATCCGCGACCACGAGATCGAGGTGGTCCTCGGTGTCGGTGGCTACGCGGCCGCTCCGGCGTACATCGCCGCCCGCCGCACCGGCACCCCGATCGTCGTGCACGAGCAGAACGCGAAGCCCGGGCTCGCGAACCGCCTCGCCGCGTTCCTCACCGAGCACGTCGGCCTGACCTTCTCGAACACCCGCCTGCGTCACGGCCGCGTCGTCGGCATGCCGCTCCGTCGCGAGATCGAGTCGCTCGACCGCCGTGCTGTCCGGGCCGAGGGGCTCGCCGAGTTCGGGCTCGACCCGGACCGTCCCGTGCTGCTCGTGACCGGTGGCTCCTCGGGCGCACGGAGCATCAACCGGACGATCAACAAGTCCGCCGCCGCGATCGTCGGAGCCGGCTGGCAGGTCCTGCACGTCGTGGGCGCCGCGTCGGACATCGGCCCGAGCGACCTCGACGGCTACCACGTGCTGCCCTACTGCGACCGGATGGACCTGGCGTACGCGGCGAGCGACTTCGTCGTGTCGCGCTCCGGTGCCGGCATGGTGTGCGAGCTGACCGCCGTCGGGCTGCCGAGTGTGCTCGTGCCGTACCCGGTGGGCAACGGTGAGCAGCGCCACAACGCGAAGGACGTCGTCGACGCCGGGGGAGCCGTCCTGGTGGCCGACGGGGAATTCGATCAGGACTGGGTGACGTTCCAGCTGCTGAGCATCCTGCAGGACCGCTCCCGCATCGCGGACATGACCGTCCGGGCGGGCAGCGTCGGCCACCGCGACGGCGCCGACCGGATGACCGACCTGGTCCTCGACGCCGCGAAGCAGGCCCCCAGCACCACGGAGGAACGATGACCATCAAGCCGGACCTGACCCAGCCGATTCCGAACGACCTGGGCACGGTGCACTTCGTCGGCATCGGCGGCGCGGGGATGAGCGGGATCGCGCGGATGTTCCTCGCCGCCGGGCACCGCGTCACGGGCAGCGACTCCCGCGAGACGGAGACGACCGCCACGATGCGCGACCTCGGGGCGACCGTGCACATCGGTCACGACGCCGCGAACGTCGGCCAGGCCGACACCATCGTCGTCACGAGTGCCCTCTGGCCCGACAACCCCGAACTCCTCGAGGCGCAGCGCCGCGGTCTGCCGGTGCTCCACCGCTCGCAGGCCCTCGCCGCCCTGATCGCCGAGCACCGCCTGGTCGCGGTCGCCGGTGCGCACGGCAAGACCACCTCGACCGGCATGATCGTCACCGCGATGGTCGAGCTCGGCCTCGACCCGAGCTTCGTCAACGGCGGCGTCATCCAGTCCCTCGGCACCAGCTCGGCCCCGGGGTCCAGCGACCTGTTCGTGGTCGAGGCCGACGAGTCCGACGGCTCGTTCCTGCTCTACGACGTCGCTGTGGCACTGATCACCAACGTCGACGCCGACCACCTGGACCACTACGGCAGCGAGGAGGCCTTCACCGAGGCCTTCGTCGAGTTCGCCGCGAAGGCGAGCGAGCGCGTCGTCATCTCGAGCGACGACGCCGGCGCGAAGACGGTCACGGCCGGCATCCGCCAGCGCCCGGACGCCCCCGAGATCGTCACGTTCGGCGAGGCCGTCGACGCGGACGTCCGCATCGAGGGCATCACCGAGTCGGCCGGCGTCGAGGTCGACTTCCGCGCCGGTGGCGAGGCGTACCACCTGACCCTCCGCGTGCCCGGCCGCCACAACGCGATCAACGCCGTCGGCGCCTTCGCGGTCCTGACCGGCCTCGGCGTCGCCCCGGCCGACGCGGTCCGCGGGCTCGAGGCGTTCGGTGGCACCCAGCGCCGCTTCGAGCTGCACGGTGTCGAGCGCGGCGTCTCGGTCTACGACGACTACGCGCACCACCCGACCGAGGTCGCCGCGGCGCTCAAGGCAGCCCGCAACGTCGTCGGTGACGGTCGCATCATCGCGATCCACCAGCCGCACCTGTACTCGCGCACCCGCCTGATGGCCGGCGACTTCGCCAAGGTGTACGAGGAGCTCGCCGACCACACGGTCGTGCTCGACGTCTACGGCGCCCGCGAGGACCCGGAGCCCGGCGTGACCGGTGCCCTGGTGCAGGAGCGCTTCGCCGACCAGTCGCGCGTCGAGTTCCTGCCCGACTGGGACGAAGCGGCGGCCCGCGCGGCCGCGGTCGCCCGTGACGGCGACATCATCATGACGCTCAGCTGCGGCGACGTGTACCGGATCATCCCGCAGGTGCTCGGCGCCCTGGGCACCGACGGAGCGTCGTCCCGGTGAAGCGCCCCGAGGGGTTCGACGAGGGGGACGCCCGCAGGGACGCCCCGGCCGAGGCTGCGGAAGCGCCCCGGCAGCGTCGTGGTTCCTCGAAGCCGCGGCTGCCGTTCCGCGGACGCGTCGCCGACGACCGGGAGGCCCGTCCCGCGTCCGCCCCGGACGCCCCGGTCGACGAGGCCCCGGCCTCCACCACCCCGGCCATCGCTCCGGCACCCGGTCCCTCCGGATCGCGCCCCCCAGCGGTCGATGCGCCCTCGAGCATCGGGACGCGACGACCGTCCGCGGGCGCGGATCCGACCACCGATGCCGCCGACTCGACGCGCGACCGCGTCGGCGCCCTCGCGGGCGCGGCCGGCCGTCGCGTCGGCGCCGGCTTCGGGGCGGTCGCCGACCGCCTGCGCGAGTACACACCGGACGAGGACCACCGCGATCCGCGCCCCGACGCGGGCAACGCGCCCCGAGGAGACGGGGCGCGACGACCGTCCGGGGGCGCGGCGGGCAGTGCACGCGACCACGACGCGACCGTGACCGACGTGCTCGACGCAGGCAGTGCCTCCCGGACCGACCAGCACGCCGAAGCGCCCATCGGGGCGCGGGTGCGCGCTGCCGAGACCGCCCGCGAGGCGCGCATCGCGAAGCGGCGCCGCCGGCTGCTCGAGCGTGCCGAGGTCCGCCGGTTCACCCGGCGCAGCCGGCACCGCCGCGCCGCGTGGATCACGGCGGCGAGCGTCGTCCTGGTGCTCGGGGTCTCGATCCTCGTCGCGGTGTTCTCCCCGCTGATGGCGCTCCGCACCATCGAGGTCAAGGGCACCAACCGCGTCGACGAGTCCGCGCTGCGCCAGGCGCTGTCCGACCAGATCGGCACGCCCCTGGCCCGGCTCGACTTCGACGCGATCAAGCGGGACGTCGCCGGGTTCCCGCTCATCGAGAGCTACGTGACCGAAGAGGCCCCGCCGCACACGCTCGTCGTCACGGTGACCGAGCGAACGCCGGTGGTCGCGGTGCGCTCCGGCAGCACCTTCGACCTCGTCGACCCCGCGGGCATCGTCGTCCAGTCGTCGCCGAAGCGCCCGGCGACCATGCCGCTCGCCGACATCGCCCGTGCGCGCCTGGGGTCCTCGAGCTTCCGCACCATGACCGAGGTCGTGCTGGCGCTGCCCTCGACGGTCCGGTCCCAGGTGACGCGCGTCGCCGGGTCGACGGCAGACGACGTCACCCTGACGCTCAAGGACGGCTCGACCGTCGTGTGGGGGAGCCCGGACGACTCGGACGCGAAGGCCGAACTGCTCGCCGCACTGGTCAAGGACCACGCGGCGCGGAACCCCGGCGTCGTCGTCGAGTACGACGTCTCGGCACCGGACAACGGCGTGATCCGCGCCGAGGACTGAATTGCCGGACCTGATCGGCGACACGCGGCGTGGCGGGGCGACACTGCGCCGAACGCACCCGTAGCGTCGGAGCCAGCAACACATCTACCAGCATTGCCCCTGAACTTCAAGTAGAGGTTGAGGGTTCTACCGGAGGCCTGACTGACGTGACCACGAACCACAACTACCTCGCCGTCATCAAGGTCGTCGGTGTCGGCGGCGGCGGCGTCAACGCCGTCAACCGCATGATCGAGCTCGGTCTCCGTGGGGTCGAGTTCATCGCGATCAACACCGACGCCCAGGCACTGCTGCTCAGCGACGCCGACGTCAAGCTCGACGTCGGCCGCGAGATCACCCGCGGCCTCGGCGCCGGCGCGGACCCCGAGGTCGGCCGTCGTGCCGCCGAGGACCACGCCGAGGAGATCGAAGAGGCCCTGGCCGGTGCCGACATGGTGTTCGTCACCGCGGGCGAGGGCGGCGGCACCGGCACCGGTGGCGCACCGGTCGTCGCGCGCATCGCGAAGTCCATCGGCGCACTGACCATCGGTGTCGTCACGAAGCCCTTCAGCTTCGAGGGCAAGCGCCGGCAGTCGCAGGCCGAGAACGGCGTCGCGGGCCTCAAGGACGAGGTGGACACGCTCATCGTCGTCCCGAACGACCGCCTGCTCGAGATCAGCGACCGCGGCATCTCCATGGTCGAGGCGTTCGCCACGGCCGACCAGGTCCTCCTGGCCGGTGTGCAGGGCATCACCGACCTCATCACGACCCCGGGCCTGATCAACCTCGACTTCGCCGACGTCAAGAGCGTCATGCAGGGTGCGGGTTCCGCGCTCATGGGCATCGGCTCCTCGCGCGGCGCCGACCGTGCGATCAAGGCGGCCGAACTCGCCGTCGCGTCGCCGCTGCTCGAGGCCTCGATCGACGGTGCGCACGGCGTGCTGCTGTCGATCCAGGGTGGCTCGAACCTCGGCATCTTCGAGATCAACGACGCCGCGCGTCTGGTGCAGGAAGCCGTGCACCCCGAGGCGAACATCATCTTCGGTGCGGTCATCGACGACACCCTGGGCGACGAGGTCCGCGTGACCGTCATCGCCGCGGGCTTCGACGGCGGCGAGCCGGCGCAGCAGCAGAAGGAACGTCGCTCGAGCTACGTCGACCCGGAGTCGAGCGCAGCGGCGCCCGTCGCCGCCTCGACCGGCGCGATCGAGGACTCCACCACGTCGAGCCCGTCCTGGGCCTCGCAGGAACACCAGCCGCCGGTGCAGCGCGCCGCCGACCCGGCGTTCGACGACGACGACGAGCTCGACGTCCCCGACTTCCTGAAGTAACCCACCCTTGGTAGCCGACACGCGCCTCCAGGCCTCGTCTCACGACGATGGACTGGAGGCGCGCGTTGCGTCCGTCAGGAGCGGCATCGCCGACGCGGCGCGAGTCGCAGGGCGGTCACCCGACGAGCTGACGCTCGTCGTCGTCACGAAGTACCACCCGGCGTCGCTCGTGCGCGAGCTCGCCGCACTCGGCGTGACGGACGTGGGGGAGAACCGCCACCAGGAGGCGCAGGCGAAGGCCGCCGAGCTGGCGGACCTCGGCCTGACCTGGCACTTCGTCGGGCAGCTGCAGTCGAAGAAGGCCCGGCAGGCCCGGCGGTACGCCCACGTCGTGCAGTCGCTCGACCGTGGCTCCGTCGTCGACGCGTTCGCCCCGACCGAAGCCGAGCCGGAGCCGCCGGTCATCGACGGCTTCGTGCAGGTCAACCTCACCGACGACCCCGGCCGTGGCGGGGTGCAGCCGGACGACGTCGAGGCGATGGTGGCGCGTGTGCTCGCCACCGGGACCATCCGACTGCGGGGTGTGATGGCGGTCGCGCCCCTCGACGAGGAGCCCCGAGCCGCCTTCGCCCGACTCCGCTCGATCTCCGAACGGGTCGTGTCACTGGAGCCCGGTGCCACCGACATCTCGGCCGGCATGAGCGGGGACTACGCCGAGGCGATCCTCGAGGGCGCGACACACCTGCGGATCGGCACCGCAATCACGGGAAACCGGCCGCCCGCACCCTAGCCTCGTTGCAGGGCACCACGAGCACGAACCCCGGAGGAACCATGGCCAACCCGCTGAAGAAGACGATGGTCTACCTCGGCCTCGCCGATGAGGAACTCGACTACGAGGACGAGCAGCAGTCCGAGCCCGCGCGCCAGCAGGCAGCCCCTGCTCGCCAGGCCGCAGCGGCTGCTCCGGCGCCCGCCGAACCGCAGGAGACGCCCGCAGCGGCAGCAGCCCCGGCGGCCGCTCCCGCAGCGGCGCCGGCTCCCACCAAGACGCACACCCACCAGCGCGGCGCCCAGGTCACTCCGCTCCGCCGCTCGCACACGACCGCACAGAAGGCGACCCCGGTCCAGGAAATGAACGAGATCCTCACCGTCCACCCGCGCGAGTACAAGGACGCCCAGTCCATCGCCGAGAGCTTCCGCGACGGCATCCCCGTCATCATCAACCTCTCGCAGATGACCGAGGGTGACGCCCGACGCATGATCGACTTCGCCTCCGGGCTGTCGCTCGGCCTGTTCGGCAAGATCGAGCGCGTCACGAACAAGGTCTTCCTCCTGTCGCCGGCCCACGTCGCAGTGAGCGGTGAGCCCGCTGAGGTAGAGTCCGACATCGAGGCGAACTTCTTCGCCCAGTCCTGAGCCGTACCCGGCACACCCGCCCCTGAGCGTCGTCCGACGACGCTCGCCCGAGACGAGCGAGCCCCATCGTGTCCGTGATCCTAGGGATCATCTCCCTCGCGTTGCTCCTGTACTTCTTCGTGATGTGGGGGCGCTTCGCGCTCGACCTCGTGCAGAGCTTCAACCGTTCCTGGCGGCCGCGCGGGGGCATGCTCGTGGTGTCCGAGTTCGTCTACACGGTCACGGATCCGCCCATCCGAGCGGTGCGACGGGTCCTCCCGCCGCTCCGCCTCGGGCCGGTGGCGCTCGACTTCGGCTGGACGATCGTGATGCTCGTCGTCATCATCGCCCGGTTCGTGGTCGCCGCTCTGGCACGCGGTATCTGAGCGGACTCCCGTCCGCGACACGCGCCACGCCCGGCGCAGGTCACGGTTCCGCCCCATCGTCGGTGTACGGTGGTCGGGATCGATGCCCGCTCCGGTGGCGCATCCGCACCGCACGGTACGACTGGTAGATTCGGTCGCACCGCACGCGGTTCCACACGTTCAGCAGTTCTATTGAGGTGACGGCAATGGCTTTGACGCCGGAAGACGTAGTCAACAAGCGGTTCCAGCCGACGAAGTTCCGCGAGGGCTACGACCAGGACGAGGTCGACGACTTCCTCGACGAGGTCGTGGTCGAGCTCCGTCGCCTGACCGCGGAGAACGACGAGCTCCGCCAGCGCCTGCAGGCGGCCGAGTCGGCCCCGCAGCCGGCGCAGGCCGAGCAGCCCGCTCCCGCAGCCGAGCCGGAGCCCACCCCGGCCCCGGTCGAGGCAGCACCGGAGCCCGCTCCGGTCGCCGCGGCGGCTCCGGCCACGACGGTCCCAGCCGACGAGGACACCGAGGGCACCACGAACCTCCTGACCCTGGCGCGTCGTCTCCACGAGGAGCACGTCCGCGAGGGCATCGAGAAGCGCGACGCGCTCATCGCCGAGGGCACGGCCCAGGCGGCTCGCCTGGTCTCCGAGGCCGAGGCGAAGCAGCGCCAGATCATCGCCGACACCGAGAACACGAATCGTCAGCGTGTCGCGGTGCTCGAGCAGGAGCAGCGCCAGCTCGAGGGCAAGATCGACGAGCTCCGGACCTTCGAGCGCGACTACCGTGCGCAGCTCAAGAGCTACATCCAGGGTCAGCTCTCCGAGCTCGACACCTCGGGCGAGCAGTCCGGTCTCACCCCGGCGCCGGCTTCGGCGCAGGGCTTCGGCAACTGACGTTGTCGCGACCAGCATCACGAGCGAAGGTCAGTGTCCGCGCGATCGCGGCACTGGCCTTCGCCGCTGTCGTGGTGGTGGCGTTCGACCAGGTCGCCAAGACGCTGGTCGTCGCGAACCTGCCCTACGGCACTCCCGTCCCGGTCCTCGGCGGGGCGTTGCAGTTCCTGTACGTCCGGAACCCGGGGGCCGCGTTCTCGTTCGCGGTGAACATGACCTGGGTGTTCTCGGTCATCTCGGCCGCGGTCGTCGTCGCGATCATCGTGTACTCGCGTCGCATCCGGTCGATGTGGTGGGCCATCGTGCTCGGCATGCTGCTCGGCGGCGCGCTGGGCAACCTGCTCGACCGGCTCTTCCGTGAGCCCGGCTTCGGTCGGGGCCACGTCGTCGACTTCATCTCGACGCCGTGGATGATGCCGGCGATCTACAACGTCGCCGACTCCTTCATCTGCATCAGCATGGTGGTCTTCGTGCTGCTGGTGATCCTCGGCGTGAACCTCGACGGCACCCGCACGCTCTCGGCCAAGCGCCAGGCTCAGCTCGACGCGGCGCAGCCGGTCGACGCGGCGGAGCCGCTCGACGGTGGGGCCGCGTTCTCGTCGGCCGATGCCGCTCTCGACGAGCCGACCCGCGCCTCCAGGCCGGAGGACCGCGACCGTCGCGACACGCTGGGCCACGACGCCACGTGAGCGAATCGCGTTCTCTTCCCGTGCCCGACGGGCTCGCCGGTGAGCGCGTCGACGCCGCCATCGCGAAGCTCCTCGGCTTCAGCCGGTCGTTCGCGGCCGACGTCGTCGCCGCCGGTGGCGTCCGCGTCGACGGTGTGCCCGTCGACAAGTCGGACCGGCTGCACGCCGACTCCTGGCTCGAGGTCGAGTGGACCCCGAAGGAGCCGCCGCGCATCGTCCCGGCGGCCGTGCCGGGCATGACGATCGTGCACGACGACGAGGACATCGTCGTCGTGGACAAGCCCGTCGGTGTCGCCGCGCACCCCTCGCCGGGGTGGGACGGTCCGACCGTGCCCGGGGGCCTCGCCGCCGCCGGCTTCACGATCGCGACGTCGGGCGCCGCCGAACGCGCCGGGATCGTGCACCGCCTCGACGTCGGGACCTCGGGCCTGATGGTCGTCGCGAAGACCGAGCTGGCGTACACGCACCTGAAGCGGGCCTTCAAGGAGCGCACGGTCGAGAAGGTCTACCACGCACTCGCGCAGGGCCACCCCGACCCGACCTCGGGCACGATCGACGCCCCCATCGGCCGGCACCCGTCGAGCGACTGGAAGTTCGCGGTCACGTCGGAGGGCAAGCCCAGCGTCACCCACTACGAGACGCTCGAGGCCTTCCGTGCCGCCACCCTGCTCGAGGTGCACCTGGAGACCGGGCGCACCCACCAGATCCGGGTGCACATGGCGGCCACACGCCACCCGCTCGTCGGGGACACGATGTACGGCGCCGACCCGGTGCTGGCGGCCGAGCTCGGGCTGACGCGCCAGTGGCTCGATGCCGTCCGGCTCGGCTTCGACCACCCCCGCACGGGCGAGTGGGTGTCGTTCGAGGCGCAGTACCCGGACGACCTGCAGGCAGCGCTGGAGCAGATCCGGAGCGCGTCGCTCTGACGCGCCCGGGCGCTTGCGCCGAGGGGTCGCGAACTGTCGGCTGCGGCGCCGCCAGGCGACGCTTTCTGCGCCCGCGGCGGCCTGCCTGCGGCGTGTCCTGCTCCCTCGGCGGGGCGCCCCGCGCGTGTCGCGACCCGGTGCCGGTCTGGAGGCGCGGTGTGGCCCCGCCACGCGCCTCCCGTCCGCCGTGCCCGGGCCGTTGCGCCGAGGGGTCCTGAACTGTCGGCTGGGGCGCCGCCAGGCGACGCTTTCTGCACCCGCGGCGGAGCGCGTGCGGCGTGTCCTGCCCCCTCGGCAGCGCGCCCCGCGCCTGTCCAGACCGCCGCGCCCGGGCGCTTGTGCCGAGGGGTCACGAACTGTCGGCTGCGGCGCCGCCAGGCGACGCTTTCTGCGCCCGCGGCGGCATGGGTGCGGCGTGTCCTGGCCTCTCGGCGTGGCGCTTCGGGCGTGTCGCGACCCGGTGCCGGCCTGGAGGCGCGGTGCGGCCCCGCCACGCGCCTCCAGGCCGACGCGCCCGGACCGTTGCGCCGAGGGGGTACGAACTGTCGGCTGCGGCGCCGCCAGGCGACGCTTTCTGCGCCCGCGGCGGAGCGCGTGCGGCGTGTCTTGCCCCCTCGGCGTGGCGCCCCGCGCGCGTCGCGACCCGGTGCCGGTCTGGAGGCGCGGTGCGGCCCCGCCCCGTGCCTCCAGTCCGCCCCGACGCGCGCGGGAATGTGGGCGGCCGCGGTTAGGCTGTTCCCACCCTGCAGCACACCGTACGAACCGGAGGTTCCGTGTCGGATTCCGACTCCTTCGTCCACCTGCACGTGCACAGCGAGTACTCGATGCTCGACGGTGCCGCCAGGCTCTCCGACCTCGTGGCGGAGACCGCCGCGCAGGGGATGCCCGCCGTGGCGGTAACCGACCACGGCAACATGTTCGGCGCCTTCGAGTTCTGGAAGGCCGCCAAGGCCGGTGGCGTCAAACCGATCATCGGGACCGAGGCGTACATCACGCCCCGCACGCACCGCTCGGACAAGACCCGCGTGCGCTGGGGTGACGGTGGCGGCGACGACGTGTCCGGCGCCGGCTCGTACACGCACATGACGATGTTCGCCGAGAACACGACGGGCATGCACAACCTGTTCCGGCTGTCGTCCAAGGCGTCGCTCGAGGGCTACTACTTCAAGCCGCGCATGGACATCGAGCTCCTGCAGGAGTACCACGAGGGCATCATCGCCACGACGGGCTGCCCCTCGGGGGAGATCCAGACGCGCCTGCGGCTCGGCCAGTACGACGAAGCAGTGCAGGCCGCCGCCGACTACCGCGACATCTTCGGCAAGGAGAACTACTTCGCCGAGGTCATGGACCACGGTCTCGAGATCGAACGCCGGATCATGAGCGACCTGATCCGCCTGGCGAAGGACCTCGACATCCCGCTGGTCGGCACCAACGACCTGCACTACACGCACGCCCACGACGCCAAGTCGCACGCGGCACTGCTCTGCGTGCAGTCCGGCTCGACCCTGAACGACCCCAACCGCTTCAAGTTCGACGCCGACGAGTTCTACCTGAAGACCCCGGCGCAGATGCGGCACGTCTTCCGCGACAACCTCGAGGCCTGCGACAACACGCTGCTCATCGCGGAACGCTGCAACGTCGAGTTCGACACCTCGGCCAACTACATGCCGAAGTTCCCGGTGCCCGAGGGCGAGACCGAGCACTCCTGGTTCGAGAAAGAGGTCGCGAAGGGGCTGGACTACCGGTACCCGGACGGCATCTCGAAAGAGGTGCAGGACCGCGCCGACTACGAGGTCGGCATCATCAACCAGATGGGGTTCCCGGGCTACTTCCTGGTGGTCGCGGACTTCATCAACTGGTCCAAGAACAACGGCATCCGCGTCGGTCCGGGTCGTGGCTCCGGCGCCGGCTCGATGGTGGCGTACGCGATGCGCATCACCGACCTCGACCCGATCCGGCACGGGCTGATCTTCGAGCGCTTCCTCAACCCGGACCGCGTCTCGATGCCCGACTTCGACGTCGACTTCGACGACCGGCGCCGCGGTGAGGCGATCAAGTACGTCACCGAGAAGTACGGGTCGGAGCGCGTCGCGCAGATCGTCACGTACGGCACGATCAAGGCGAAGCAGGCGCTCAAGGACTCCTCGCGCGTCCTCGGGTTCCCGTTCGGCATGGGCGAGAAGCTCACGAAGGCGATGCCGCCGCCCGTGATGGGCAAGGACATCCCGCTCACCGGGATCTTCGACAAGGACCACCCGCGCTACAAGGAAGCCGTCGACGTCCGTACCGTGGTCGAGACCGACCCCGAGGCGAAGACGGTCTTCGACACCGCCCTCGGGCTCGAGGGGCTGAAGCGCCAGTGGGGCGTGCACGCTGCCGGCGTCATCATGTCGAGCGATCCGCTCATCGACATCATCCCGATCATGAAGCGGGAGCAGGACGGCCAGATCGTCACGCAGTTCGACTACCCGGCAGCGGAGTCGCTCGGCCTGATCAAGATGGACTTCCTGGGGCTCCGCAACCTCACGATCATCAGTGACGCCCTCGACAACATCAAGACGAACCGTGGGACCGAGCTCGACCTCGAGAACATGGGGCTCGAGGACCCCGAGGCGTACGCGCTCCTGCAGCGCGGCGACACGCTCGGTGTGTTCCAGCTCGACGGTGGGCCGATGCGTGGCCTGCTGCGGCTGATGAAGCCCGACAACTTCGAGGACATCTCCGCGCTCATCGCCCTGTACCGCCCGGGGCCCATGGGTGCGAACTCGCACACGAACTACGCGCTCCGCAAGAACGGCGAGCAGCCGATCACGCCGATCCACCCGGAGCTCGAGGAGCCCCTCAAGGACATCATCGGCACGACCTACGGCCTGATCATCTACCAGGAGCAGGTCATGGCCATCGCGCAGAAGGTCGCCGGGTTCTCCCTCGGCCAGGCGGACATCCTCCGCCGCGCGATGGGCAAGAAGAAGAAGTCCGAGCTCGACAAGCAGTACGCGGGCTTCCAGCAGGGCATGAAGGACAACGGGTACTCCGACGCGGCGATCAAGACGCTGTGGGACATCCTGCTGCCCTTCTCCGACTACGCGTTCAACAAGGCGCACTCGGCGGCCTACGGTGTGGTGTCCTTCTGGACCGCGTACCTCAAGGCGCACTACCCGGCCGAGTACATGGCGGCGCTGCTGACGAGCGTCGGCGACGCCCGCGACAAGCTCGCCCTGTACCTGAACGAGTGCCGCCGCATGGGCATCAAGGTGATGCCGCCGGACGTCAACGAGTCGATCGGCTTCTTCGCCGCAGTCGGCGACGACATCCGCTTCGGCATGGGTGCCATCCGCAACGTCGGGTTCAACGTCGTCGACGACATCGTCAAGGCGCGGACCGAGAAGGGCGCCTTCGAGTCGTTCCACGACTTCCTGCGCAAGATCCCGATCTCGTCGGCGAACAAGCGCACGGTCGAGTCGCTCATCAAGGCCGGTGCCTTCGACGAGTTCGGCGACACCCGCCGAGCCCTGGTGGAGATCCACGAGGGCGCGGTCGAGGGCGCGGTGAAGGTCAAGCGCGACGAGGCCCACGGCAACGTCGGGTTCGACTTCGACTCGCTCTTCGCCGAGGCAGCCGAGGACGCCCCGAATGCCGCGGTGTCCCAGGTGCCGGACCGTCCGGAGTGGTCCAAGCGCGACAAGCTCGCGTTCGAGCGGGACATGCTCGGGCTCTACGTGTCCGACCACCCGCTCGCCGGGCTCGAGATCGAGCTCGCGAAGCACCAGTCGATCACCATCGCCGACCTGCTCACCGCCGACGACTCGATCGAGGGCGAGACGGTGACCGTCGCCGGCCTGCTGACGAGCGTGCAGCACCGGGTGGCGAAGACGAGCGGCAACCCGTACGGCATCGTCGACATCGAGGACTTCGGCGGCCAGATCGGCGTGATGTTCCTGGGCAAGACCTACCAGGAGTTCGGCCCGTCCCTGGTGCCCGACTCGATCGTCGTCCTGCGCGGCCGCGTCAACGTCCGCGACGACGGCAAGGCACTGCACGCGGTGAGCATGTTCCAGCCGAACGTCGGCGACGCGATGGGCTCCGGCCCGCTCACCCTGTCGCTGCCGGAACGCCAGGCCACGACGACCACGGTGACGGAACTCGCCGCCGTGCTCGGCCGCCACCAGGGTGACACCGAGGTCCGGCTGAAGCTGCTCAAGGACGACGTCGCGCGCACCTTCGAGCTGCCGTTCCCGGTGAACCTGACCCCCGACCTGTTCGGCGAGCTGAAGAGCCTGCTCGGACCCCGCTGCCTGGTGTAGGAGCAGCGACCATGGCCGGTCACCGGATCTTCGGGACGCCCGTCGCGGACGTCTACGGGCACTACCTGGCGAAGGTGGAGCGGAAGGGCCACACGAAGGCGGAGCTCGACACCGTCATCGAGTGGTTGACCGGCTTCGACGACCGGGCGCTCGCGCAGCACCTGGCCGACCGGACCACGTTCCAGGACTTCTTCGCCAGCGCGCACCTGAACCCGAACGCCCCGCTGATCACCGGGGTGATCTGCGGGGTGCGGATCGAGGAGCTCGACGACCCGCTCATGCGGCAGATCCGGTACCTCGACAAGCTCGTCGACGAGGTCGCCAAGGGCCGGCCGATGGCGAAGATCCTCCGGACCGCGTGACCGACGGCCAGCCGGCACCGCACGTCCTCCGGGCGTTCGGCGTACACGACCGGCCGCTCGAGCGCCTCGGCGGCGGGCGCGGACGCACGTGGCGCGCCGGGGACGTCGTCCTCCGCCCGTCCGGTGACCGCCAGGAGGCCCGGTGGCGGTCCGCCACGCTGGCGCGGCTCGTCCACACGGCCGGGTTCCGGACGCCGCGCCCGGTGGCCGCCACGTCCGGGGACTGGGTCGTGGACGCCCGCGCCGACTCCGACGCCGACGCCCGCACCGGCGTCAGCACCGGTGACGACGGTTGGGAGGCCTGGCGGTGGGTCGACGGTTGGACCGACCCGACTCGCGTGGACGACGTGATCGCCGCGGGTGCAGCGTTCCACCGGGCGATCGCCCATCTGCCACGCCCGGACTTCCTCGACCACCGCGACGAGCCCTGGAGTCGGGCGGACCGCATGGCCTGGGGCGGAACAGCCCTGCCCGACGACCCGACGCTGGACCGCCTGGCCGCGACGTTCCGGCCGGTGACGTCCCCGTCGCAGCTCGTTCACGGCGACCTGCTCGGCAACGTGCTCTTCACGCCGGGGGAGCCGCCCACGGTGTTCGACTGGGCACCGTACTGGCGCCCGGCGGGCCTCGGTGCCGCGATCGCCGCGGTCGACGCCGTGTGCTGGCACGGGGTCGCCGTCGGTCGGCTCGGCGTGCTCGGCACCGGCGTCCCCGAGTGGCCGCAGCTGCTCGTCCGTGCGCTGGCGTTCCGGATCGCCACGCTGCACCTGCTCGATGCGTGGGACGCCGACCAGACGGCCCGCCACCGGCCCGTGGTCGACGCGGTCGTGCAGCACGCCGCCGGTACGCTGGACCCCTCATGATGCAGCGAATCGACCTCCGCGGCGGCCTCCCCGCCCGTGCCGAACTCCTCCGACTCATGCCCCGCGCCGCGGGTGACGTGTCGCACGCGGTCGACGCCGCGCGCGAGTTGATCGAGGACGTCCGGCACCGTGGGGCCGCTGCCCTGCACGACCAGGCCGAGCGCTTCGACGGTGGGGCCCCGGCGAACGTCCGGGTGCCCGCTGCCGAGATCACCGCAGCCGTGGCCGGGCTCACGCCCGAGGTCCGGGCAGCCCTCGACGAGGCCATCCGCCGGGTCCGGGCCGCGAGTGCCGCGCAGATCCCCGCCCCGTCCGTGACCACCCTGGCCGACGGCGCCGAGGTCCACCAGCGCTGGCAGCCGATGCGCCGCGTGGGGCTCTACGTGCCCGGTGGCAAGGCCGTCTACCCGTCCAGCGTCGTGATGAACGTCGTCGCGGCCCAGGTCGCGGGCGTGCCCTCGATCGCCCTCGTGTCGCCGCCGCAGCGCGACCACGGCGGCGCGGTGCACCCGACGATCCTCGCCGCGGCGGGGCTGCTCGGCATCGACGAGGTCTACGCCATGGGCGGCGCCGGAGCCGTCGGAGCGCTGGCGTACGGCGTCGCCGAGATCGACCTCGAGCCGGTCGACCTGGTCACCGGTCCGGGCAATAACTACGTCGCCGCGGCCAAGCGCCTGGTGCGCGGGGTGGTGGGCATCGACTCCGAGGCCGGGGCGACCGAGATCCTCGTGATCGCGGACGACACCGCCGACGCCGGGTTCGTGGCCGCCGACCTCATCAGCCAGGCCGAGCACGACGAGCAGGCCGGCAGCGTGCTGGTGACGACGTCCGCGGCGTTCGCCGACGCGGTGGAAGCCGCCATCCCGGAACGCACGGCGGTGCTCGGGACGGCTGCGCGCCTCCAGACCGCCCTGGACGGACCGCAGTCCGCGATCGTCCTGGTGGACTCGCTGACCGACGCCGCGACCGTGAGCAACGCGTACGGGCCCGAGCACCTCGAGATCCAGACGGTCGACGACGACGCCGTGCTGGCCGAAATCGACGCCGCCGGTGCGGTGTTCGTCGGTCCGAGCACGCCGGTGAGCCTGGGGGACTACCTGGCCGGGTCCAACCACGTGCTGCCGACCGGCGGCCAGGCCCGGTTCGGGTCCGGGCTGTCCGCGTCGACGTTCCTGCGACCCCAGCAGATCGTCCGGTACACGCCCGAGGCCCTGGCCGAGGTCGCGCCGCACATCGTCGCCCTGTCCACCGAGGAGCAGCTCCCCGCGCACGGGGCCGCCGTGACGGAGCGCACGAACCGATAGCCTGGGGAACGACATGTTCTGCCCCTTCTGCCGCCACCCGGACTCCCGCGTCGTCGACTCACGGACGAGCGACGACGGAACCTCCATCCGCCGCCGTCGACAGTGCCCCAACTGCGGTCGACGGTTCTCGACCACCGAGACCGCATCGCTCAACGTCGTGAAGCGCAACGGTGTCACCGAGCCGTTCAGCCGCGACAAGATCGTCTCCGGCGTACGCAAGGCGTGCCAGGGGCGCCCGGTCACCGACGGTGACCTGGCCGTGCTCGCGCAGCGCGTCGAGGAGACCGTGCGGTCCTCCGGATCCAGCCAGATCGACGCGAACGACATCGGCCTCGCGATCCTCGCGCCCCTGCGGGAGCTCGACGAGGTCGCCTACCTGCGGTTCGCGAGCGTCTACCAGGCGTTCGACTCGCTCGAGGACTTCGAGGACGCCATCGGCCAGCTCCGCCGCGACCACCACGGGGCATCCGACACGGCCGCCGGGTCGTCCGCACCGTCCGGCACGCGCGCGTGAGCGGCATCGCCGAACGCATCGTGCGCGGCGGCTACCGCGTCGTGTTCCGTTCCGTGTTCGCGAACATGGACCCGGAACGTGCCCACCACCTGGCGTTCGCCGTCATCGCGGGGCTGCCCCGCGTGCCGTTCCTGAGCGGCGTCGTCGAGCGGTACTGCCGTCCCGCGGCGGCCGACGGCATCACCACGATGGGCATCCACTTCCCGTCGCGCTTCGGTCTCGCGGCCGGGTTCGACAAGGACGCCCGCGGCATCGCCGGTCTCGGCCTACTCGGCTTCGGCCACGTCGAGGTCGGCACCATCACCGCCAAGCCGCAGCCCGGCAACGAGCGCCCGCGCCTGTTCCGGCTGATCGGCGACCGCGCCCTGATCAACCGCATGGGCTTCAACAACCACGGCGCCGCAGCGGCCGCCCGGCGCCTCGAGCGCGCCCGCCGCAACCCCGGTCGCCCCGTCATCGGCGTGAACATCGGCAAGAGCCGGGTCGTCTCCGTCGAGGACGCCATCGACGACTACCTCGAGTCCACCCGTCGGCTCGCGACGTTCGCGGACTACCTGGCGGTCAACGTCAGCTCGCCGAACACGCCCGGTCTGCGCGGACTGCAGGAACTCGACCAGCTCCGACCGCTGCTGTCCGCGGTGCGTGACGCCGCCGGTCGCACGCCGGTGCTCGTCAAGATCGCACCGGACCTGACCGACGAGCAGATCGACGCGATCGCGGGCCTCGCGGTCGAGCTCGGGCTGTCCGGGGTGATCGCGAACAACACGACGATCTCCCGCGACGGGCTGACCGCCGATCCGTCCGACGTCGAGGCGATGGGTGCCGGGGGCCTCTCCGGCGCGCCGGTCGCCGGCCGCTCGCTCGAGGTGCTGCGTCGCGTCCGCGCCGCGGTGCCCGCCGACTTCTGCGTCATCGCCGTCGGTGGTGTGACCACCGAGCAGGACGTGCAGGACCGCATCGACGCCGGAGCGACGCTCGTGCAGGGCTACACGGCGTTCCTCTACGAGGGACCGACCTGGGCCGCGCGCATCAACCGGCTGCGCCGTCGGCGGCTGCGTCGCGCCGCGCGGTAGACGCGACCACCTGACGGACTGGAGGCCCGTGGCGACACCGCCACGGGCCTCCAGTCCGTCATGGGGCGCGCCCACGGCCGCTTCGTGAGCAGGAATGGTCGGGTGCGCCGCGCCCACCCGACCATTCCTGCTCACGAAGCACGAACGGGGGAGTGGGAAGTGGGGGAGCGGGAACGACGAAGCGCCGCCCGGCAGGCCGGGCGGCGCTTCGTCGTGTGCGTGTGGCTAGAGCGTGGGGTACTGCCCACGCCGGACCTGGGGCTTCGGCAGCCGCAGGAAGCGCAGCTGCCACGCCCGCGTGAGGATGTAGAGGAACGTGCCGCGCTGGAGCTCGCCGAACTTGTTGGTGAGCTTGCGGCGGAGCGACAGCCACAGCACGACGCAGTCGATGATGAACAGCGCCACGAACGCCCACACGAGCAGGAGCGAGTAGGAGGCGATGACCGTCTGCGCGGCCGCGAACCCGACGATGAGGAACAGCACGAGCACGGGCATCATGACCTCGCCGACGTTCCAGCGGGCGTCGATCCAGTCACGGACGAAGCGTCGCTGCTCACCGCGGTCCTTCGCCGGCAGGTAGCGCTCCTCGCCGTTGGCCATGCCGACCCGGGCACGCTCGCGCTCCGAGTTGAGGCGGGCGCGGGCGGCCTTCTTGTCGACCGGCGTGTTGCCGACGAGGGGGCGGCGGTTCGCTGCCTCTCGCTCGCGGCGGGACGGCGTGGGGCGGCCCTTGCCCTGCTCGAGGAGCTCGGCCTCGGTCGGGTTGACGGTCGTGTTGGTCTTGGGGGCTGCCTTCGCCACGGTGCGTTCCTAACGGCGGTGTGCGTGCGGGATCTCCTCTAGATTACCGGGCATGACCGACAGCGAACAGCACAGCCCCGCGACCGACCCCGCGCTCCTCGACGCCCTGCGCGAACACGTGCAGGGGGCACTGCCCACGACGATCGCCGACCTGTCCGCGCTGGTGCGCCTGCCGTCGGTGTCCTGGTCGGCCTTCGACCCGGCGAACGTGCGCGCGAGTGCCGAGGCCGTCGCGGACCTCGCCCGGTCGACCGGGGTGTTCGGCGCGGACGACGTCCGGATCGTGCGGTCCGCGGTGTCCGGGTCGACGGCCGACGTCGCGGAGGCCGACGCGGAGACCGAGCTCGGCCAGCCCGCGGTGCTCGCGGTGCGCCCGGCGCGAAACGGCAAGCCGACGGTGATGCTCTACGCCCACCACGACGTGCAGCCGCAGGGCGACGAGGCCCTGTGGGAGACGCCGCCGTTCGAGCCGACCCTCCGCGGTGACCGCCTGTACGGCCGCGGTGCCTCGGACGACAAGGCCGGCGTGATGACGCACATCGCGTCGCTCCGCGCGGTGCACGCCCAGTTCGGTGACGACCTCGACCTCGGGATCGTGCTCTTCGTCGAGGGTGAGGAGGAGTTCGGCTCCCGCTCGTTCCGCACGTTCCTGCGCGAGCAGAAGGAGCACCTCGCCGCCGACGTCATCGTCGTGGCGGACAGCGACAACTGGTCCACCGAGGTCCCGTCGATCACGGTCTCCCTGCGCGGCAACGTCACCTTCAAGCTCACCCTGACCACGCTCGAGCACGCCAGCCACAGCGGGATGTTCGGGGGAGCAGCCCCGGACGCGATGATCCCCATGGTGCGGCTGCTCGCCTCGCTGCACGACGCCGACGGCTCGGTCGCCGTCGAGGGGCTGTCCTCGTACGAGGCCGACGTGCCGGAGCGCACCGAGGACGAACTCGCCGTCGACGCCGCGCTCGTGCCCGGTGTCCGCCCGATCGGCACCGGCGCCGTGCTGTCCCGCATGTGGTTCCAGCCGTCGATCACGGTGACCGGCATGGACGTGCCGAGCGTCGCGAACGCCTCGAACACCCTGCTGCCCTCGGTCTCGGCACGGGTATCGGTCCGCGTCGCCCCCGGTCAGGACGCCCGGCAGGCGTCCGCTGCCGTCGAGCGGCACCTGCGCGAGCACGTCCCGTTCGGCGCACGGATGGAGATCACCGAGCCGGACAGCGGCGACGGGTTCCTCGTCGACACCGCCGGCTGGGCCGTCCAGGAGGCCCGCACGGCCATGCGCGAGGGGTGGGGCGCCGAGGCGGTCGAGCAGGGCATCGGTGGGTCGATCCCGTTCGTGTCCGACCTCGCCGCGGAGTTCCCGGACGCGCAGATCCTGGTCACCGGCGTCGAGGACCCGGACACCCGCGCCCACAGCCCGAACGAGTCGCAGCACCTCGGCGTCCTGCACCGTGCCATCGCGTCGGAGACGATCCTGCTCGCCAGGCTCGCGACGCGCAGCTGAGGGTGCTTACAATCGACGCCAGGCGCGGTGACCAGCACCGCCCGGAGGGAGACGCGCGATGAGCGACACCATCACCGAAGCACCGGCGACCGAAACGCAGTCGCACGGCGTCCTCCTGAGCGACGCCGCTGCCGGCAAGGTGGCGAGCCTGCTCGAGCAGGAGGGCCGCGACGACCTGCGCCTGCGCCTCGCCGTCCAGCCCGGTGGCTGCTCGGGCCTGATCTACCAGCTCTACTTCGACGAGCGCCTGCTCGACGGTGACGTCACCGCCGAGTTCGACGGGGTCGAGGTCGTCGTCGACAAGATGAGCGTCCCGTACCTCGACGGCGCGACGATCGACTTCGAGGACACGATCCAGAAGCAGGGCTTCACGATCGACAACCCGAACGCGCAGGGCAGCTGCGCCTGTGGTGACAGCTTCCACTGATCGCCAGCGATCCGACACGCGAGCGGGGAGCGACCGGAAGGGTCGCTCCCCGCTCGCGTTCGTGTGACCGGACGTGGCGCGCCGGGGCGCGGTGCGACCGGGCGAAATCGTGCCCGCAGACGTGCGGATCGAGGCCAGAACCGTGTCGTGTGTGCGCGAGCGGTACCGAGCTGCGAGTAAGCTAGGAGTGTTCCAATCAAGCTGGGAGCCAGCCATGCGCCGCCTTCGTGCGGCTCGCCGTCGGACTCGACGGGCTGACCTCCGAAGCTCACGTCTTTTGCGAGAGGTAACAGTGCGTTCGAATCGCCGTATACGTTGGGCGGCCGTCCCGGTGGCCGTCGGTCTGGTCATCGCACTGGCTGGCTGCACGCAGCAGCAGATGAACGGATGGCTCCCCGGCACGGAGGAGACGAAGGACGTCACCAACCACACGAGCCGCATCGTCGGCCTGTGGACCACCAGCTGGGTCGTTCTCCTCGCCGTCGGTCTCATCGTGTGGGGCCTCGTCATCTGGGCAGCGATCGTCTACCGCCGCCGGAAGGGCCAGACCGGCCTGCCCGTGCAGATGCGGTACAACATGCCGCTCGAGATCTTCTACACGATCGTGCCGCTGATCCTGGTGCTGGGCTTCTTCGCCTTCACCGCGAAGGACCAGGCCGCGATCGAGAAGCCCTTCGCCGACCCCGACGCCACCGTGCACGTGTACGGCAAGCGCTGGGCGTGGGACTTCAACTACATCAACAAGGACAACCCCGAAGAGAGCGTCTACTACCAGGGCATCCAGGCCCAGGAAGAAGAGAACGCCAACGGGGCGATCGACGAGTCGCAGCTGCCGACCCTCTACCTGCCGAAGGGCAAGAAGGTCGCGATCGAGCTCTCCTCGCGCGACGTCGACCACTCCTTCTGGGTCATCGACTTCCTCTACAAGAAGGACATGCTCCCGGGCAAGACCAACTGGGAGTACTTCATCCCGGAGAAGCTCGGCACGTACCAGGGCAAGTGTGCGGAGCTCTGCGGTGAGTACCACTCGCTGATGCTCTTCCAGGTGAAGGTCGTCACGCCGTCCCAGTACCAGGACTACCTCGACACCCTGAAGGACCAGGGCAAGGTCGGCCTGCTCGGTGACGAGTACAACACCAACTCCAACGAACCGAACAACAAGGCGCCGGTCGAGGCGTCCAGCGAGAACAAGTAGGGGCTCGTCAGATGACAACGTCACTCGTCGGCCAACCGACCCAGACCTCGTCGCCGGACTTCCAGGCGTCGAAGGTGGGTCGGAAGGGCAACATCGTCGTCCGGTGGATCACCTCCACCGACCACAAGACCATCGGGTACATGTACCTGATCGCGTCGTTCATCTTCTTCCTGCTCGCAGGTGTGATGGCGCTCGTGATCCGTGCCCAGCTCTTCGAACCCGGCCTGCACGTGGTCGCGACGAAGGAGCAGTACAACCAGCTGTTCACGATGCACGGCACGATCATGCTGCTGATGTTCGCGACGCCACTGTTCTCCGGCTTCGCGAACGCGATCATGCCGCTCCAGATCGGTGCGCCCGACGTCGCCTTCCCGCGACTCAACGGCTTCGCCTTCTGGCTCTACCTGTTCGGCTCGCTCATCGCGGTCGGCGGCTTCCTCACCCCGCAGGGCGCTGCTTCGTTCGGGTGGTTCGCCTACGCGCCACTGAGTGACACGACGTTCACACCAGGGCTCGGCGGAACACTCTGGGTCTTCGGGCTCGGCATGACCGGCTTCTCGACGATCCTCGGCGCGGTGAACTTCATCACGACGATCATCACGATGCGTGCCCCGGGTCTGACCATGTTCCGCATGTCGATCTTCACGTGGAACACCCTCGTGACGGCGCTCCTCGTCCTGATGGCCTTCCCGGTCCTCGCGACGGCGCTCTTCGGCCTCGGGCTCGACCGCGTGTTCGACGCACAGATCTTCAACCCGGCCAACGGCGGGGCCCTGCTCTGGCAGCACCTGTTCTGGTTCTTCGGGCACCCCGAGGTCTACATCATCGCGCTGCCGTTCTTCGGCATCGTCTCCGAGGTCTTCCCGGTGTTCAGCCGCAAGCCGATCTTCGGGTACAAGACCCTGGTCTACGCGACCATCTCGATCGCGGCCCTCTCGGTCACGGTGTGGGCGCACCACATGTACGTCACCGGCGGAGTCCTGCTCCCGTGGTTCTCGCTCATGACGATGCTCATCGCGGTCCCGACCGGCGTGAAGATCTTCAACTGGGTCGGCACGATGTGGCGCGGTTCGGTCACGTTCGAGACGCCGCTGCTCTGGGCCCTCGGCTTCCTGATCACCTTCACCTTCGGTGGTCTGACCGGTGTCATCCTGGCGTCGCCGCCGCTCGACTTCCACGTGTCCGACTCGTACTTCGTCGTCGCGCACTTCCACTACGTGGTCTTCGGAACCGTCGTCTTCGCGATGTTCTCCGGCTTCTACTTCTGGTGGCCGAAGTGGACCGGCAAGATGCTCAACGAGCGTCTCGGCAAGATCCACTTCTGGCTCCTGTTCATCGGGTTCCACACCACGTTCCTCATCCAGCACTGGCTGGGCGTCATCGGCATGCCGCGTCGCTACGCGACCTACCTGCCGAACGACGGCTTCACCTGGATGAACCAGCTGTCGACGATCGGCTCGATGATCCTCGCGATCTCGTTCCTGCCGTTCATCTTCAACGTCTACGTGACCGCCCGGAACGCACCGAAGGTCGCCGTGAACGACCCGTGGGGCTACGGCCGCTCGCTCGAGTGGGCGACCTCCTGCCCGCCGCCGCGCCACAACTTCACGTCGATCCCGCGTATCCGTTCGGAGTCCCCGGCCTTCGACCTGAACCACCCCGAGGCCGGTGTGCCGATCGGTGTGGGTCCCGCGAAGGACGCCCCCGATGCCCCGACCTACGACGCCGCGAAGGGCGAGGTGAAGTAACGCCATGCGCGCGAACACCAACCTGTTCTGGATCCTCTTCGGGTTCTTCATCCTGGCGGACGCCGCCTACACCACGTGGGCGATGATCTACTACGGCGAGCCCGAGTGGGTGGGCACCGTCGCGATCGGCCTGACCGGACTGATGTCGGCGTTCATCGCCTTCTACCTCGGCAAGGTCATGTCGTCCCAGGGCGGGGTCCTGCCCGAGGACCGTCCCGACGCCAACATCGAGGACGGCGACGCCGAGCTCGGGCACTTCAGCCCGTGGTCCTGGTGGCCCATCCTGCTGGCCGCCGCGGTCGCCGTGTGCTTCCTCGGCGTGGCCGCGGGCCTGTGGATCGTCCCGATCGGGCTCGTCCTCGTGGCGATCACCCTGGTCGGCTGGGTCTACGAGTACTACCGCGGCAACTTCGGGCACTGACCCGGCGCTGCAGCGCACCTGACACTTCGGGCGGCACCAGTACGGTGCCGCCCGAAGTGCGTCCAGGAGACGAACTCCGGTCCCGATCCGGAACAAACGGGCCCGCCCGCGACTTGACTGGAGCGGACCTCCCACCACAGCGAAAGGAGTCACCTCAGGTGACCGACAAGCGCACCCTCATCATCTTCGGCGCGACGGGCGACCTCGCCTCCCGCCTGCTCCTGCCGGGCCTCGGCACGTTCCTGCAGAGCGGCCGTGCCGTCCCCGTGCAGCTGATCGGCACGGGCCGCAGCGAGCGCAGCCCCGAGAAGTGGAAGGACATCGTCACGCAGTCCTTCGCGTCGCAGGACGTCAAGGGGCCGGAGGTCGACGCGACCATCGAGTCGACGCAGTTCATCCAGGGCGACCCCACCGACCCGAAGCACCTCGAGGCGCTCCTGGCCGCGGCCGACTCCGAGCCGATCCTCTACTTCGCGCTCCCGCCGCAGATCGCCTCCGACATCTGTGAGGCGCTCGAGCACGTCGAGCTCCCCGAGGGCACGACCCTCGCCTTCGAGAAGCCCTTCGGCACCGACGTCGCCAGCGCCCAGGCCCTCAACGAGACGGTGCTCAAGCTGGTCCCGGAAGAGCGCGTGCACCGCACCGACCACTTCCTCGGCCGCACCACGGTCCTGAACATCATCGGTCTGCGCTTCGCGAACCGCCTGTTCGAGCCCATCTGGAACGCCGACAACATCGAGAAGGTCGACGTCTTCTACGACGAGACCCTCGGTCTCGAGAACCGCGCCCAGTACTACGACGAGGCCGGCGCGATGGTCGACATGATCCAGTCGCACCTGCTGCAGATCCTCGGCATCGTGACGATGGACGCCCCGGCGGACATCGACGCGGTCGAGTTCCGCTCGTCCCTGGCCCGGGTGCTCCGTTCGACCCAGCTCAAGGGCGGCGACCCGAAGATCGCGTCGCGTCGCGCCGTCTACACGGCCGGCACGATCGACGGCAAGGAGCTGCCGTCGTACCAGGACGAGGACGGCGTCGACAAGTCGCGGAGCACCGAGACGCTCGCCGAGATCTCGGTCGAGGTCGACACGGCCCGCTGGAAGGGCGTTCCGTTCACGCTGCGCTCCGGCAAGGCACTCGGCAACAGCCGGAAAGAGGTGCTGATCACCTTCAAGCCGGTCACCCGCCTGCCCTCCGGCCTGAGCGGTCGCCCGAAGGCGGACACGCTCCGCATCGTCCTGAACCCGGACGAGATCGAGCTGACCGTTTCGGCCAACGGCGGTGGCAACCCGTTCGAGATGGGCCAGGTCACCCTGTCATCGTCGTTCAGCGACGGCGAGCTCACCCCGTACGGCGAGGTCCTGAACGGCATCTTCCACGACGACCCGCTGCTCTCCATCCGCGGTGACGTGGCCGAGCGCTGCTGGGAGATCGTGGAGCCGGTCGTTGCCGCCTGGAAGGCCGACGAGGTCCCGCTCGAGGAGTACCGCGCCGGTTCGCGCGGCCCGGCGGACTGGGAGTCGTCGTCCTGACGGACGCGCTGCTGACGTCCTGAACGGACGCCCTGACGGACGGGAGGCCCGGTGCCAGCTGGCACCGGGCCTCCCGTCCGTCGTGGGGTCGCGTGCAGAGCATCGCAAGACGCCGTCGTGTCATCGAGACGCCGCCAGATCCGGCGGCGTCTCGACGGCTTGGCGGCGTCGCGCGAAGACGACGGCGTCTTCAGGGGGCAGAGCGGGACGTCAGGCGGGGGAGCCGGCGCGCTCACCCTCGCCCGTCCACGACCGGGTGCCGCCGTCGTGGACGGGCAACCGCGTGCGGTGCCCGACGGTCGCGCCACGGGCGCGCTCGATGGCGTCCGCTGCCGACACGAGCGTCAGGTGCGACAGCACCTGCGGGGTGTTGCCGATGTGGTGTCCGGTGGCGACGTCGATCTCCTCGGAGAGCATGCCGACGTCGTTCCCGTACCCGACGAGCACGTCCATCAGGCGCTCGGCGTCCTCGACCCGGCCCGAGGCGGCGTACTGCTCCACCAGCCAGAACGAGCACGCCAGGAACGGGTGCTCGGCGCCGGACAGCCCGTCGAAGCCGGCCGTCGTGCGGTAGCGGAGCACGAGACCGTCGTCGCCGACGCGCAGGTCCTCCTCGATGGCGCGCACGGTGCCCGTCATCCGGGGGTCGTCGGCGCGGCAGAACCCGACCTGCGGCAGGACGAGCAGGCTCGCGTCGACCTCGTCGGTGTCGTAGTGCTGGCGGAACGAACCGCGCTCGGCGTTCCAGCCGTGCTCCTCGATCTCGGCGCGGACGGTGTCGCGCAGGGTACGCCAGCGGTCGACGGGGCCCTCGAGGCCGAACTCCTCGACCGCGGCGACCCCGCGGTCGAACGCGGCCCAGATCATCACCCGCGAGTGCGTGAAGCTGCGCCGCGGGCCGCGCATCTCCCAGATGCCGTTGTCCGGTTCCTGCCAGTGCTCCTCGACGTAGCCGAGCAGTGCCCGCTGCAGCGCCCAGGAGTCGGCGTTCTCCTCGACCCCGAGCTCGCGGGCGTCGTGCAGTGCCGCGAGCACCTCGCCGAAGACGTCGCCCTGGTACTGCGTCGAGGCTCCGTTGCCGACCCGCACGGGCGTCGACCCGAGGTACCCGGGCAGCTCGGGCAGCTCCCGTTCGGGCAGCTCGCGTTCGCCGGCGATGCCGTACATGATCTGGACGTCGGCGGGGTCGCCGGCGATCGCGCGCAGCAGCCAGCCGCGCCAGTGCGTGGCCTCGTCGCGGTAGCCGTGGGCGATGAGCGACGCGAGCGCGAGGGAGGCGTCGCGAAGCCACACGTAGCGGTAGTCCCAGTTGCGTTCGCCGCCGGGGTCCTCCGGCAGGCCCGTGGTCGCGGCGGCGACGACGCCACCGGTCTCGCCGTGGGTCATCGCGCGGAGGAACACCAGCGACCGTCGAGCGGCGACGGCGTACCGACCGGTGGTCTGCGCGGGGGCGGTCCACGCCGTCCACCACTGCACCGTGTGGGCGAGGGCCGCGTCGACGTCGAGCGGCTCCGGCGGCTCGCGGTGCGACGGGTACCAGGTGAGCACCGTGTCGAGCACGTCGCCGTCGTGGATCGTCGTGACGGCGGTGTGCCGGTGGTCGTCGGCGCGGAACTGCGGTCCCCGCACGATCACCGAGCCAGGGCCCGCCGTCGCGAGCAGCGCCGGTTCGTCGTCGTCCCCGATCTGCCGGATCCACGGCAGGGCCCGTGCGTAGTCGAACCGGATCCGGAGCGTCTGCCGGAGTTCGACGGTGCCGCGGAGCCCGCGCACCCGGCGGACGATCGAGGGGCGGTGCGCGCCGACGGGCATGAACTCGGTGACCTCGACCACACCGTCACGGGTGGTCCACACGGTCGAGAGCACCAGGGTGTCGCCGTGGTACCGCCACTGGGCCGTGGCCTCGTCGTCGACGGGTCGCAGGGTCCAGTGGCCGTGGTCCTCGGTGCCGAGCAGCGAGGCGAAGGTGGACGAGCTGTCGAAGCGCGGCAGGCACGCCCAGTCGATCGTCCCGTCTCGGCCGACCAGGGCAGCGGTGCCGGTGTCGCCGATGAGGGCGTGGTCCTCGATGCGGTTCGGCGGTGTGTGCGGTGTGTGCGGTGTGTGCGGTGTGACTGGGTGCGGCGCGGCTGGGTGTGGTGCGGCTTCGGGCGGTGCGGCCGGCTCGGTGCTCATGGACCGATCGAACACCCGGTGCCCGAGCGCCGCGGTCGGCCACGGGTGCTCCGGGCCGAGAACGTGATGAAGGGTCGCTCAGGCCGGGTCGGAGGCGTCGGACTCGATGATGCCGACCCGCGCGAGCTCGCTCCACAGGCCGGCGCCGTCCGGTGCGTACACCCAGGGCGCCGACGAGTCACGGGAGCGCTCCTGCGCCCGCGACCGCCCACCGGCCAGGACCGCTTCGCTCGTGGACAGCTGCCGGATGGCGACGCCCGCGACGTTGTCCGGGTGTTCCCGCGAGAAGTCGCCGTAGAGGCTCTCGTCGTGCTGTCCGTCGTCGCCGACCAGGAGCCAGCGGATGTCCGGGAAGTCCTTGGCGAGCCGCCGCAGGTTCTCCTGCTTGTGCAGCTGGCCGCTGCGGAAGAACCGGTCGTGGGTGGGACCCCAGTCGGTGAGCAGGAGCGTGCCGGACGGGTACATGTTGCGGGACAGGAAGCGCTGCAGCGTCGGGGCCACGTTCCACGCCCCGGTCGACAGGTAGACCGTCGGGGAGCCGGGGTGCTGCGCGAGGATCCGCTCGTACAGCACGGACATGCCCGGCACCGGGCGGCGGGCGTGCTCGGTCAGGACGAACGAGTTCCAGGCGGCGAGCATGGGGCGGGGGAGCGAGGTCACCATCACGGTGTCGTCGATGTCGGACAGCAGCCCGAAGCGGGTGTCCGGGTGCACGACGAACACGTCGGCCTCGACGTCGCGCCCGCCGCCCGCCGACAGCCGCACCGTGCGCCAGCCGGGCTCGAGGTCGATCGGGACGATGGTGTCGACGACGCCGCCACGGTCGGTCTGCACCACGTGGGAGACGCCGCCGGCGGTGACGGTGACCTCGGCGTGGTCGACGGCGACGCTCGTGAAGCTCTTCCAGCCGCGGACTCCGGCGTAGGAGACGTCTGAGGCGAGACCCCGGCGCGTCAGTAGCACACGGCAGAGGATGCGCACCCAGCCGGGCGCGCCGTAGCCGGTGTACGGGACCACCGTCGGGACGAGTCCGCGACGGCGTGCACGGTGCTCGCGGAACTCCTGGACGGCGTCCTCGATGCGGGCCGCGCGGTGCAGGAGCGGCTCGGCCAACGACGGCTCGTGGGGCGTCGGGTCGGGCATGGCGTCATCCTCCCACGGGCGGCTGACGAAACCCGCGCGCTGCACAGAACTGGTGCGTCGCAAGTGGTGAGTCGCAGCCACGTTCCAGGTGCGTTCTGCGAAAGTTGTCCCCGTCACACCAACCAACCGCGCTGGAGCGCAAGAGGAGAACACGTGCTCGTCACCGAGGTAACGAACGCTCTGCCGGGGGGATCATCACTGCTCAGGAACGAGCCGGTCCAAGCCCGCAGTTCGGCGCGCCTCGCCGGCCTCCTCGACGCCGCAGCCGCGGTGATCGACGAGATCGGGTTCGAACGGCTCACGACCGCCATGGTCGCCGAGCGCGCGGGGGCGTCGATCGGCACCGTCTACCGGTACTTCCCGGACCGCATCGCCGTGGTCGAGGCACTCGCGATCCGCTGCACCCAGCGGCTCGCCGCCCGCTTCGTCGAGGCGCTCGACGCCAGCGGCGCCGAGACCTGGCAGGACGCCAACGACGCGCTCATCGACATGACCGCCGAGATGTACCGCACCGAGCCCGGCTTCCGGGCCATCCGCTTCGGCGACCCGGCGGACACCGGAACGGGCGACGCGGAGGACCGCATGGGTGCGCTCGGCGCGGCCGTCGGCCAGATCATGCGCGACCGCTTCGGCCTGCCGGACGACGAGCGCATCACCCGCGCCTGGGTCGTCCTCGCCGAGTCCGGTCACGCGGTGCTGGCACGGGCACACCGCGACCGCGAGCACCCCGACACGGAGCTGATCGAGGAGTACCGCCGGATGAACCGTGCGCACCTGGAATCGGTGATCGCCGCTTCCTGACCGTCCCGTCGAACCGGCGCGACACGCCGGAGACCGAACCGACCCGCCCGCGCCTCCGAACACCGAGGCGCGGGCGTCGTCGTCCCCGCCGATCCCGTGGTGCCCGTCGGCATCCCCACCGACCTGTGCACCGCCGCGGGTCCGTCACGGATCGTCACAGCGAACCGATGTCGGCACCCCCGGGTACTCTCATCCGGAGTCGGGCTACCTCCGAACAGAAGGGCACCCCATGATCGAGTTCCGCTCGGTGCGCAAGACCTACCCGGACGGCACGACTGCGGTCGAGCACTTCGATCTGGTCATCCCGTCCCGGACCACCACCGTCTTCGTCGGATCCAGCGGCTGTGGCAAGACCACGCTGCTCCGCATGATCAACCGCATGGTCGACCCCACTTCCGGAACCGTCGAGATCGACGGCTCGGACGTCGCCGGGATCAACCCCGTCGAGCTCCGTCGCCACATCGGCTACGTCATGCAGAACTCCGGGCTGCTGCCGCACCGCAAGGTCGTCGACAACATCGCGACCGTCCCGCTGCTGACCGGCGTCTCCAAGGCCGACGCCCGCAAGCGCGCCCTCGAGCTCATGGACACCGTCGGACTCGACCGTGCCTTCGCCGACCGCTACCCGTCACAGCTCTCCGGCGGCCAGCAGCAGCGCGTCGGTGTGGCCCGCGGGCTGGCCGTCGACCCGAACATCCTGCTCATGGACGAGCCGTTCGGTGCGGTGGACCCGCTGGTGCGCAACGACCTGCAGGACGAGCTCATCCGCCTGCAGCGCGAACTCGGCAAGACCGTCGTGTTCGTGACGCACGACATCGACGAGGCGTTCAAGCTCGGCGACCAGGTCGTCATCCTCAAGAAGGGCGGCGAGATCGCCCAGCAGGGGACGCCGGCCGAGATCCTCGCCGCACCCGCCGACGACTTCGTCGCCACGTTCATCGGCGCCGGCCGCGGGCGCCGCGCGCTCCGCGTCGAGCAGACCCCGACCGGTCCGATCGTCGTCGACGGTGAAGGCCGCGCAGCCGGCGTGCTGACGGGCCCCGTCGGGGTCGTCGACGCCGCCGAGGCCGTTCCGCAGTCCGACTCCCGAGCAGCAGAGGCCGGAGCGTCCCACGACGCACCGGGTGCCCCGGCGCAGGGTGGGGGCACCCGGTGAAGTGGGTGCTGGCGAACCTCGACACGATCTGGGACAACACGGTCTCCCACCTCGCGATCGCGATCCCGCCGATCATCGTCGCGTTCCTGCTGTCGATCCCGATCGGGTGGCTGGTGGTCCGGCTGCAGCGCCCCGGTGGGTCGCGCTTCGCATCGGGTGTGGGCAGCAGCATCGTGACCCTCGCCGGTTTGCTCTACGCAATCCCGTCGCTCGCCCTGTTCGTGGCGCTGCCGAGCATCATCGGCACCGGCCTGCAGAGCCCGATCAACGTCGTCATCGGTCTGACGCTGTACGGCCTCGCGCTGATGGTCCGGTCCACGGTCGACGGGCTGACCTCGGTCGACTCCGAGACCAAGTCCGCGTCGACCGCCATGGGCTACTCGCCAGCGCAGCGGTTCTTCCGTGTTGAGCTCCCGCTCGCCGGTCCGGTCCTGCTGGCCGGCCTCCGGGTGGTCTCCGTCTCCACGATCTCGCTGACCACGGTCGGCGCGGTCCTCGGCATCCCGAGTCTCGGCCTGCTGTTCACCGACGGCCTGGGGCGCGGGATCTACGAGGAGATCCTCTCCGGCATCGTGATGGTGCTCGTGCTCGCCTTCGCCCTCGACGGCCTCCTCGTGCTGCTCGGGCGCCTGGTCATGCCGTGGACCCGGACGAACTCGGTGTCACGCCGACAGGCTCGCCGAGTCCTGCAAGCAGCGGAGGTCTCCTCGTGATCATCGGTCAGGCCTTCGCGTGGGTGTTCGACCCCACGAACTACGGCGGGTACAACGGCATCCCCACGCGCCTCTGGGAGCACGTCTGGATCACCCTGCTCGCGGTGCTCATCGCCGCGGTCATCGCCGTGCCGGTCGGGTACGCGATCGGCCACACCCGCCGTGCTCGTGGCTTCTCGATCGCGGTGTCCGGCGGGGTGCGGGCGCTCCCGACGCTCGGCGTGCTCTCGCTGTTCGGGCTGCTGCTCGGCATCGGGCTGCAGGCTCCCTTGCTCGCCCTCGTCATCCTGGCGATCCCGTCGGTGCTCGCCGGTGCGTACTCCGGCATCGAGTCCGTCGACCCGGGGGTCGTCGACGCCGCGAAGGCCCAGGGCATGACCGGCTGGCAGATCCTGTGGAAGGTCGAGATCCCGCTCGGGCTCCCGCTGCTGATCGGTGGCATCCGCGCCGCGGTGCTGCAGGTCGTCGCGACGGCCACGCTCGCCGCGTACGTCGGGGCCGGTGGCCTCGGCGGGTACTTCTTCCTCGGCCTGAAGACCCAGGACTACGCCGAGATGCTCGGCGCCTCCATCCTCGTGATCGCCCTCGCGATCGCGTTCGAGATCGTGTTCGCCGTGCTGCAGCGGGCGGCGGTGCCGAAGGGTACCGCGGACCCGTCGGCCCGACAGCGTCAGGGGTCGCGTGAGCGAGCCCGCAATCCACTCCCGGAAGGAAATCCCTCGTGATCACAGCACCCAAGATCCGCGCCGGTGTCGCCGCCGCGATGGCGGTCGGCGTCGTCGCCGCCCTCGCCGGCTGCGCGTCGAGCGACCCGCTCGACAGCGGCTCCAGCGACTCGTCCGACTCGAAGACGATCGTCGTCGGTTCGCAGCAGTACTACTCGAACGAGATCATCGCCGAGCTGTACGCCCAGGTCCTCGAGAAGGACGGCTTCGACGTGAAGCGCAACTTCAACATCGGGCAGCGTGAGGTCTACATCCCGCAGCTCGAGAAGGGCGCCATCGACGTCATGCCCGAGTACAGCGGCAACCTGCTGCAGTACTTCGACAAGGACTCGGACGCGAAGACCGCCGACCAGATCGACGACGGCCTCGACACGGCCCTGCCGAAGGGCCTCCGGGTCCTCGACGAAGCCGACGCGACCGACCAGGACAGCTACACCGTCACGAAGAAGTTCTCCGAGGACAACGACGTCACGAGCCTGGCCGACCTGAAGAACGTCGACGAGAAGCTCACCGTGGGTGCCAACTCCGAGAACCAGACGCGGCCGTACGGCCCGAAGGGGCTCAAGTCGGTCTACGGCGTCGACGTCGACTTCAAGGCGATCGAGGACGGCGGCGGGGCCCTGACCGTCAAGGCGCTCAAGGACGACACCGTCCAGCTGGCCGACATCTACACGGCCGACCCGAGCATCAAGGCGAACGGCTTCGTCACGCTGAAGGACCCGGAGAACCTGATCCTGCCGCAGAACGTCGTGCCGGTCGTCTCGAAGAAGGTCAACGAGAAGGCTGCGGACGCGATCGACTCGGTCAACGAGAAGCTCACGACCGAGGCCCTGATCGAGCTCAACACCAAGAGCACGGCCGACAAGGAGAAGGCGTCCACCATCGCCGAGGACTGGCTCAAGGCTGAGGGTCTGCTGTAACCACAGCCCTCCGAACAAAGCGACAGGCGTCGGGTATCTACCCGGCGCCTGTCGTCGTTCGTGGAGCAGGCAGCGCGAACATCCGTGCCGCACGGTTGTGCCGTGCAGGGGCCGTGCACGTTTGTGCACGGAGTCGTTCTACAACTTGTCGAAGTGTGATGCCGCGCGATAGCGTTGGGGTGTCCCAAGGGCTGTGACACCTGATGTATCCGTTCCACAGGAAGCAACTGACGTGCACGAACAGCGCGCGGCCACCCGTCTCGGAATCGCCGCATGAACGACCTCCTCGATCCGCTCCTCCTGTCGCGGTGGCAGTTCGGTCTGACGACCATCTACCACTTCCTCTTCGTCCCGCTGACGATCGGCATGGCAGCCGTCGTGGCCGTGTTCCAGACCGCCTGGTACCGGACCGGCCGCGCGCACTACCTGCAGCTGACGCGGTTCTTCGGGCGGATCTTCCTGATCAACTTCGCGATGGGTGTCGTGACGGGCATCGTGCAGGAGTTCCAGTTCGGCATGAACTGGTCGAACTACTCGCGCTTCGTCGGTGACGTCTTCGGCGCACCGCTCGCGCTCGAGGGCATCCTGGCGTTCTTCTTCGAAGCGGCCTTCATCGGCATCTGGATCTTCGGCTGGGACCGCCTGCCCAAGGGCCTGCACCTGGCGAGCATCTGGTGCGTGAGCGCCGGCACGATCATGTCGGCGTACTTCATCATCGCCGCGAACGCGTTCATGCAGCACCCGGTCGGCTTCGCGATGAACGAGGCCAAGGGCCGTGCGGAGCTCACCGACATCTGGGCGGTGCTCGGCAACAAGGTCGCCCTGGCCGCGTTCCCGCACACGCTCTTCGCCTGCTTCATGGTCGCCGCGGCGGTCATCATCTCGGTCGCGGCCTACCACCTGGCCCGCAACCAGAACCTCGAGACGATGCTGCCGGCGCTGAAGTTCGGCATGTGGACCATGCTCGCGGCAGGCGCGCTGACCGTCCTGACCGGCGACCAGCTCGGCCTGACGATGGTCGACACGCAGCCGATGAAGATGGCGGCGGCGGAGGCGCTGTACAACACCGCGACCGGCAAGGACGCCTCGTTCTCGATCTTCACGCTCGGCACGCCCGACGGCGTGCACGAGCTGTTCTCGATCCGGGTGCCGTACCTGCTGTCGTTCCTGTCGACGCACACGTTCAACGGCACGGTCGAGGGCATCAACGACCTGCAGGCGCAGTACACGCAGGTGTACGGCCCCGGCGACTACAAGCCGATCATCTGGGTCACCTACTGGTCGTTCCGCTGGATGATCGCCCTCGGTGTCGGCGCGGTCATGGTCTCGCTGGTCGGGCTGTGGCTGACCCGCAAGGGCCGGTTCCCGACGCAGCGCTGGGTGTGGCGCATCGCCACCTGGACGGTGCCGCTGCCGATGGCCGCGATGATCGTCGGCTGGGTCTTCACCGAGATGGGCCGCCAGCCGTGGCTCGTGTTCGGGCTGCTCCAGACGAAGGACGGTGTGTCGCCGAACGTGACCGGACTCGAGGTCCTCATCTCGCTGCTGGTCTTCACCCTGATCTACGGCTCGCTGGCCGTCGTCGAGTTCAAGCTCATCAAGAAGGTCGCGCAAGAGGGGCCCGCCGACCCGGACGAGGTCGACGAGGAGACCGGCGAGGTCAAGCACGAAGTGACGGTCTACTAGAAATGGACGCTGCCTGATGGATCTCCCCGTTCTCTGGTTCGCGATCGTCGGCGTCTTCTTCGTCGGCTACTTCGTCCTCGACGGATTCGACTTCGGTGTCGGCATGTCCCTGCCGTTCCTCGGCAAGGACGACACCGACCGTCGGGTCCTGATCAACACCATCGGCCCGGTCTGGGACCTCAACGAGACCTGGGTCATCGTCGCCGGGGCGTGCCTGTTCGCGGCGTTCCCGGAGTGGTACGCCACGATGTTCTCCGGCTTCTACCTGGCGCTGCTGCTCATCCTCGCTGCACTCATCCTGCGAGGGGTGTCGTTCGAGTACCGGCACCAGAACAAGCACCTCGAGTGGAAGCGCCGCTTCGACCTGATGATCATCGTCGGCAGTGCCGTGCCGTCGTTCCTGTGGGGCGTCGCGTTCGGCAACGTCGTCCGTGGCATCCCGATGGACGCCGGGCACAACTACACCGGCACGATCTTCGACCTGCTCAACCCGTTCGCGCTGCTGACCGGTGCCGCGACGCTGCTGGTGTTCTTCACCCACGGGGTCGTCTTCGTCGCGCTGAAGACCGAGGGCGACATCCGCGTCCGCGCCAAGCGCCTGGCGACCCGGGCCGGCATCGTCACGATCGTCGTCGGCGCCGCGTTCCTGGTGTCGATGGCCTTCGTCCGGGCCACCCCGGCCTCGCTGGTGCTCTCCGTGGTCGCCGCCCTGGCCCTGGTGCTCGCCGTGCTCTGCAACGCCTGGGGCAAGGAGGGGCGCGCCTTCACGCTGATGGCGGTCACCATCGCTGCGATCGTGCTCGCGATGTTCACGGCGATCTTCCCCGACGTGATGCCGGCCTCGAACGACGTCGCGAACAGCCTGAACGTGTACAACGCCTCGTCCGGGTCGTACACGCTGACCGTGATGAGCTGGGTCGCGCTGATCTTCGTGCCCCTGGTCTTCGCGTACCAGGCCTGGACCTACTGGGTGTTCCGCAAGCGCGTCTCCCGCGCCCACGTCACCGCGGCCGCGCACTAGGCGGACGACGATGAAGCCCCTCGACCCCCGACTCCTGCGGTTGTCCCGGACGGCGCGCGGCTTCATCGTCGCCGCCGCCGGCACCGGTGTCCTCCGCACGCTCGCGACCATCGCGATCGCGTGGGGGATCGCTGCGGCCGTCACCCTCGGGGTCGACGCCGCCGGCGACGGCAGGGTGCCGGCGGCGTTCGGGCAGGCGCTCGCGCTGCTCGGCGCGGCGTTCGTCCTGCGTGCGGTGGCCGCGTGGGCGACCGACGACCTGGCGGCACGCGCTGCGGCGAAGGTGAAGAGCGAGATGCGCACGACGGTGCTCGCCCGTGCCGCCGAGCGCGGTCCGTCGTGGCTCGCCGGCCGGTCGAGCGCCGGCTTCGCCACCACGCTCGGTCCCGGGCTCGACGCACTCGACGCCTACTTCGGCCGGTACCTGCCGCAGCTCGCGCTGACCGCGATCGCGACGCCGATGCTCCTGGTCGCGATCGGCCTGGGCGACCTGACCAGCGGGCTGATCATCCTGTTCGCCCTGCCGGTGATCCCGGTCTTCATGATCCTGATCGGCCTGGCCACGCAGTCGCTGCAGCGGAAGCAGTCGGACGCCCTCGCGAAGCTGGGTGGCGCCTTCACCGAGGCCGTCGAGGGGCTCGCCACGCTCAAGGTGTTCGGCCGTGCGCGCCGCCAGGTCGGTCGCATCGGGGCGGTCACCGACCAGTACCGCCGTGGCACGATCGGCGTGCTCCGGCTGTCGTTCGTGAGCGGCTTCGCGCTCGAGCTCGCGGCGAGTCTGTCCGTCGCACTGGTCGCCGTCTCGATCGGCATCCGCCTGGTGGACGGCTCGCTCGGCCTCGGGGCCGCGATGTTCGTGCTCGTGCTGGCACCGGAGGCCTTCGCCCCGATCCGCCAAGTCGGCGCCGACTTCCACGCCGCCCAGGACGGCGTCGAGGCCTCGGCCGCGGTGCTCGACGTGCTGGCCGACGACGAGACCGCATCACCGTCCGCGACCGGCAGCAGCGGGACCGACACGGACACCGCAGCACTCGCCGCCGCGGTGGACGTCCGGGGGCTCGACGTCCGCGGGCTCACCGTCCGCCGACCCGACGTCGTGATCGGGCCGTTCGACCTGCACGCCGAGCCCGGCACCGTCGTCGTGCTGGCCGGCCCGAGCGGTTCCGGCAAGTCGAGCATCATCGCCGCACTCCGCGGCGTCCTGCCGCACGACGGTGCCGTCACCGTGCCCGGCCCGGCCGGCGCGTCCGTCGCCGAGCGCACCACGTGGGCCGACCAGCGCCCGCGTCTCGTCCGCGGGACGATCGCCGAGAACGTCGCGCTCAGCGCGACCCCCGACGACGCCGACGTGCGCACCGCCCTGGGCGACGCGGGGCTGGGACTCGACCCGGGCCTCCCGGTCGGCGCCGGTGGCAGCGGCCTGTCCGGCGGCCAGGCACAGCGTGTCGCCGTCGCACGCGCGCTGTACCGCGCGCGCCGCGCCGCCACGCCCCTCGTGCTGCTCGACGAGCCGACGTCCGCGCTGGACGCCGAGTCCGAGGAACGCGTCATCGCGGCAGCCCGAGGCCTGGCGGCCGACGGCGCCGTCGTCGTGGTCGCCAGCCACCGACCCGCGGTCGTCGCCGCGGCCGACGTCCGCGTGGACGTCGGCGTCGGCGGGTCCGTGACGGTCCGCAGGGGGGTGCGCGCATGAGCCGGGAGGCCCGTGGCGGCTCCGTCCTGCGGCTCGCGATGCCGCACGGGTCGGGTTGGGCGAAGGCGGTCGCCGCCGGGTCACTCAGCGCGGTCTGCGCCGTCGCGCTCCTCGCCGCGAGCGGCTACCTGATCACCCGTGCCGCCGAGCACCCGCCGATCCTGTACCTGACGCTCGTGATGGTCGGCGTACGTGCGTTCGCGCTGGGGCGTGCGGTGCTGCGGTACGTCGACCGGCTCGCCGGGCACGACGCGTCCTTCCGGCAACTGGCCGTGGTGCGGACGGAGATGTACCGGCGGCTGGCGTCGATCGCTCCCGCCGGACTCGGCCGGACCGGACGCGGCGACCTCATGACGCGCCTGGTGACCGACACCGACCGGCTGCAGGACCTGCCGATCCGCGTCGTCGGGCCGCTCGTCTCCGCCGGGGTCGTCGCGGTGCTGTCGGTCGTCGCCGTGGCGCTCGTGTCGGTGCCGGCGGCGCTCGTGCTCGTCCTCGCGCTGGCGGTCGCGGCCCTGGTCGGCACGATCGTCACCCGGGCGATCGCCGAGCGCTCGGACCGCGAGACCGCTGCCGACCGGGGTCGCGTCGCGGACCTGGTGCTCGACACCGTCCGGACGCTCGACGTCTTCGCCGCCTACGGCACCCTGGACGAGCGGCTCGCACACATCGCCCGGCTCGACGCCCGCGTCACCCGGGCCGTCCGACGCCGCGGCACGGTCGAGTCGCTCGTCGGTGCGATCGTCGGCCTGGTCGGTGGCGGTGCGGTGATCGGGATCCTCGCCGTCGGTGCCCCCGCCGTGGTGTCCGGAGCGCTCGACGGTCCGCTCTGGGCACTGACGGTGTTCGTGCCGCTGGCGCTCTTCGAGGTCGTCGGGACCGTCCCGCTCGCCGTCCTGACGCTCCGCCGGGTGCGTGCCGCGGCCGAACGGGTCGAGCAGGTCGTGCCCGCCGAGGTGCCCGTCGGCATCGTCCCCGAGCCCGAAGAGGACGCCGACCCGGCGTCGCTCGTGGTCGAGGGGCCGGTCACGCTCGCCGTGCAGGACCTGACCGTCCGCTGGCCGGGAGCGGCCGAGCCGGCGGTCGACGGGGTCTCGTTCACGCTCGCCCCCGGCGATGTCGTCGTCCTCCAGGGGCCGAGCGGTGCCGGCAAGTCGACCCTGGTCGACGCGCTCGTCCGGTTCGTGGAGCACGAGGGCTCCTACACGCTCGACGGCGTCGAGGCGAAGGCGATGCACCCCGACGCGGTGCGGGCCCGGGTCGGCCTGATCGAACAGGACCCGTTCGTGTTCGACCAGTCGGTGCGGCAGAACCTGCTCTTCGCCCGCGAGACCGCGACCGACGAGGAACTGCTCGCCGTGCTCGACCGCGTCGGCCTGGGGGACTGGGTCGTCCGACGGGGCGGGCTGGACGCCTCGGTCGGGGAACGCGGCGTGCTCGTGTCCGGCGGCCAGGCGCACCGGCTCGCGCTCGCCCGCGCACTGCTGCACGCGTTCCCGGTGCTGGTGCTCGACGAACCGACCGCCGACGTCGACCCGGACCTCGGTGACAGCGTGCTGCGTGACCTCGTCACCACGGCCCGCGCAGCGGGTCGGACGGTCGTCATCGTGTCGCACGTCCCGGTGGCGCCGGACCTGGTCGACCGCACCCTGCGGATGCGGGACGGGCGCCTGTTCGCCGGGTGAGCCGACAGGCGGACGCGGGACGGGCCTCCCGGCTTGTATCGTTGACGACCGTGACCACCGAGCAGCACGCCGAGGACCCGAACGCCTACGACTTCCGTCGTATCCAGGAGAAGTGGCAGCCCCGCTGGGAAGAGCTCGGGCTCTTCACCACCGACCTCGACGACACCCGTCCGCGCAAGTACATCCTCGAGATGTTCCCGTACCCGTCCGGCGACCTGCACATGGGGCACGCCGAGAACTGGGCGCTCGGGGACTTCGTCGCGCGCTACTGGCGTCAGCAGGGCTTCAACGTGCTGCACCCGATCGGCTGGGACTCGTTCGGGCTGCCCGCCGAGAACGCGGCGATCAAGCGCGGGGTGGACCCGAAGGACTGGACCTACGCGAACATCGAGCAGCAGAAGGCGTCCTTCAAGCGCTACGCGCCGTCGTTCGACTGGACCACCGAGATCCACACCTCGGACCCCGAGTACTACAAGTGGAACCAGTGGCTGTTCCTGAAGATGTACGAGAAGGGCCTGGCGTACCGCAAGGACAGCTGGGTCAACTGGGACCCGGTGGACCAGACCGTGCTCGCGAACGAGCAGGTCCTCGCCGACGGCACCTCGGACCGCTCCGGCGCCGTCGTCGTGAAGAAGAAGCTCACGCAGTGGTACTTCAAGATCACCGAGTACGCCGACCGGCTGCTCGACGACCTGAACCAGCTCGAGGGACGGTGGCCGGCGAAGGTCATCGCGCAGCAGCGCAACTGGATCGGCCGCTCGGTCGGTGCCGACGTCGACTTCGTGATCGAGGGCCGCGACGAGCCCGTCACGGTCTTCACCACCCGCCCGGACACGATCCACGGGGCGACGTTCCTGGTCGTCGCGCCGGACTCCGACCTGGCGGCTGAGCTCGTCGCCGACCCGTCGGTGCCGTCCTCCGTCCGTGACGATTTCGACGCCTACCTGACGGCAACGCAGAAGACGTCCGAGATCGACCGGCAGAACGCCGACCGCCCGAAGACCGGCGTGCCGCTCGGCCGGTCGGCGATCCACCCCCTCACCGGGGAGCGCCTGCCCATCTGGGCCGCCGACTACGTGCTCGCCGACTACGGCCACGGCGCCGTGATGGCCGTGCCCGCGCACGACCAGCGCGACCTCGACTTCGCGCGGGCGTTCGAACTGCCCGTCAAGGTGGTCGTCGACACGAACGCCGCCGTCACCGGCGCGATCCCGGTCATCCCCGAGGGCGCGACGCTCGACGACTTCGACGTGCCGACCCTCGACCCGGTCGCCACCGGCGAAGCGCTGACCGGTCAGGGCCGGATGATCAACTCCGGGCCGCTCGACGGCATGTCGAAGCAGCACGCCATCACCGCTGCCATCGCGCTGCTCGAGGAGCGCGGCACCGGCCGTGCCGCCAAGACCTACCGCCTGCGCGACTGGCTCATCTCGCGCCAGCGCTTCTGGGGCACCCCGATCCCGATCATCCACGGCGCCGACGGCACCGAGCACCCGGTGCCCGAGGACCAGCTGCCGATCGTGCTGCCCGACACCGAGGGGCTCGACCTCAAGCCCAAGGGCACGTCCCCGCTCGGTGGCGCGACCGACTGGGTGAACGTCCCGAACCCCGTCGACGGCACGCCCGCGCTCCGCGACACCGACACGATGGACACCTTCGTCGACTCGTCGTGGTACTTCCTGCGGTTCCTGTCGGCGAACGACGACACCCAGGCGTTCGACCCGGCAGCCGCGCGCCGCTGGGCTCCGGTCGACCAGTACATCGGCGGCATCGAGCACGCGATCCTGCACCTGCTCTACGCCCGCTTCGTCACGAAGGTCCTGTTCGACCTCGGGTACCTCGACTTCACCGAGCCGTTCTCGGCACTGCTCAACCAGGGCATGGTGCTGTCCGGTGGCTCGAAGATGTCGAAGTCGAAGGGCGGCGTCTCGCTCGGTGACGAGCTCGACGCGAACGGCGTCGACGCCATCCGCCTGGTGATGGGCTTCGCGGGCCCGCCGGAGGACGACATCAACTGGGAGGACGTCTCCCCGTCCGCCTCCGCACGGTTCCTGGCGCGGGCGTACCGCCTGGCGCTCGACGTCACGTCCGCACGCGACGTCGTGTGGGCCGACGGCGACCGGGCTCTCCGCCAGGTCACGCACCGGTTCCTCGCGGACGCCCCCGGGATGATGGAGTCGTTCAAGTTCAACGTCGTGATCGCGCGACTGATGGACCTGGTCAACGTCACCCGCAAGGCGATCGACAGCGGCCCCGGTGCCGGTGACCCCGCCGTGCGCGAGGCCGTCGAGACCATCGCGCTCGGGCTGAGCGTCTTCGCGCCGTACACCGGCGAGGAGATGTGGGAGCGGCTGGGCTACGAGGCCACCGTCGCCACGTACGGCTGGCGGAAGGCCGACCCGACGCTGCTCGTGCAGGAGACCCTGACCGCCGTCGTACAGGTCAACGGCAAGGTGCGTGACTCGTTCGAGGTGTCGAAGTCGATCGAGGCGGACGACCTCGAGCAGCTCGCACGGTCGTCGGCGAACGTGCAGCGGTACATCGGTGACCGGGAGATCGTGAAGGTGATCGTCCGGGCGCCGAAGCTCGTGAACATCGCCATCAAGGGGTAGCGACCGTCGCTGGCGTCGTCCCTCACAGCAGGGGCGTTCGCGGCACCTGTCCACGGGTGTGACCTCCGGAGCCCGGCCGATCGGCCGGGCTCCGTAGCGTTCGGGGCATGTCGTCCCCGTCGTCGCCCGGACCCTGGTGGTCCCGTCTCGCGTTGTCACCGCGGGCCGCCGTGGTGCTGGCGGCGGTCGTGGTGGTGGTCGCCGTCCTCGTGGTGCTCGTCGGGGCGCTGGTGTCGGGTGGTGGCGAGGGTGGCGGAGGAACGGGCGGGGTCGTCGTGCGTGGGGCGCCGACGGCCGGTGCGGCGTCGGGCGGCCCGTCGCCGTCGGCTGGTGCGTCTGCCGGTGCTGCTCCGTCCGCTCCTGATGCCGGGCGCGTCGTGGTGCACGTGCTCGGGGCGGTGCGGCGGAGCGGCGTGGTCGAGTTGCCGGCATCGAGCCGGGTCGGTGACGCGCTCGAACGTGCTGGCGGGGCCACCGATGACGCCGACCTCGACCGGCTGAACCTGGCGCGGGTGCTGACGGACGGCGAGCGGTTGTACGTGCCGCGGGTCGGGCAACAGGAGGTGCCGGAGGCGCTCGGGCCGGTGGCGGACGGTGCTGCCGCCGGGCCGACTGCCGGGGCCGGGGCCGGGGCCGGGAGCGGCGGTGGCGCGGCGGGCACCGGGGGCGAGGAGTCCGCCGTCGTCGACCTGAACACCGCCGACCAGGCCGTGCTCGAGACCCTGCCCGGCATCGGACCGGGGCTGGCCGGGCGGATCATCGCCTGGCGTGACGAGCACGGCCGGTTCACCACGGTCGAGGACCTGCTCGACGTCAGCGGCATCGGCGACGTGCGGTTCGCCGAGCTCCGCGATCGTGTGCGGGTCTGAGGGGCGACGGTGCAGCTCGCGCCGAGTGCGATCGACCTGCGGGTCGCGGTGCCGGTGGCGGTCGCCTGGATCGCGACCGCCCTGCTCGTCGGCGTGCCCGACGTGGCAGCCGTGGTCGGTGGGGCCGCGGCGCTCCTCACCGGCGTCAGCGGGATCGTGCTCCGGTGGCGACGGGGCACCGGGGTCGTGCCGGTCGTCGCCGGGCTCCTGCTCGTCGCGGGGGCCCTGACGACGCTGCTCGCGGTGTCGGTCACCGTGGGGGAGTCCCGGCGGGCTCCGGAACCGCTGCGTGCGCTCGTCGCCGGGCCGGGGGCAGGGCGCGTCGACGTCGAGGCGGTGCTGACCCGCGACCTCGTGCCGGGTGACCGCTCCGTCACCGCGACGCTCGTGCGTGCGGACGACCTCGACGGGCTCCGCGTGCCGGTCCGGCTCGTTCCCGACCAGCACGGCGGTGCACCGGGAGCCGTGCTGGCAGCCGGTGCCCGGGTCACCGTGACCGCCGCCGTGCAGCCGGACGAACCCGGATCGGCGACCGCGTTCGTGGCGTTCCTGCGCGGGGCGCCGTCGTCGGTGCCGCCCGACGGACTGCTCGGCGCCACCGACACCGCGCGACAGGCCTTCGTGCGGGCCACTGCCGACCTGCCGCAGCCCGGAGCGGCACTGCTGCGCGGACTCGCGATCGGGGACCGCTCCGGCCTCGACCCGACGACCGAGGCGGCGATGGAGACCTCGGCGCTGACGCACCTGACGGCGGTGTCCGGGGCGAACTGCGCGGTGGTGGTCGGGCTCGTCGTGGTCCTCGGCCGTGCCTGCGGGCTACCGAGAGGCCCCCGAGCGGCGGCGGCCGTCGGCGTGCTCCTGGTGTTCGTCGTGCTCGTGCGGCCCGACCCCTCGATCGTCCGGGCGACGGTGATGGCGATCGTGGTGCTCGTCGTGCACCTGGCCGGCCGACCGGTGCGGGGCGTCCCGCTCATCGCCCTCGCCGCGGTCGGCATGCTCGTCGTCGACCCCTGGTTCGCCCGGTCGTTCGCGTTCGCCCTGTCCGTGCTCGCCACGAGCGGGATCGTGGTGCTCGGACCGCAGCTCACCGAGCTCCTGGCGCGTCGTGTGTGGCCGCCGGTCGCCGCGGCACTCGCGATCCCCGTCGCGGCGCAGGTGGCGTGCTGGCCGGTGACGATCCCGCTGTCGGCGGCGCTCCCGACCTACGCGGTGCCGGCGAACCTGCTGGCGGAGCCGTTCGCGCCGGTCGTCACGGTGGTCGGACTCGCCGCGTGTGGCCTCGCTCCGGTGTGGCCGGTGGGTGCGCAGGGGCTCGCGGCCGTCGCCTGGGTCCCGGCCGCCGCCGTCGGGGGCATTGCACACGGGGCGGCCGCCCTGCCGTACGCCTCGGCACCCTGGCCGGCCGGGGTGCTCGGTGTGGCCGCCGCCGTGCTCGTGTGCGGCTGCATCGCGGTCGCCGTGCTGGTCCGGGGGTGGATCGGCTCCCGGCTGCTGCTCGCCGCGGGGGTCGTGGTCGTGGTCGGTGTCGCAGCGGTCACCGTCCCGGTGCTCGTCGTCCGGGGCTCGGTGCCGGGCGACTGGTCGGTCGCCGCGTGCGACGTCGGGCAGGGGGACGCCGTGCTGCTCCGCGGTGACGACGCCGTCGCGCTCGTGGACACCGGCGACGACGAGGAACGGCTCCGGGCGTGCCTGGACCTGCTCGGGGTCTCCCGGATCGACCTGCTCGTCCTGACGCACTTCGACCGCGACCACGTCGGTGCGGTGGACGCTGTGGCCGGCACCGTCGAGACCGCCCTGGTCGGACCCGTGGGCCGTGCGTCGGACGAGCGGGTGGTCGACGACCTCCGGCGTGCCGGTGTCGACGTCCGGACGGCTCAAGACCGGGTCTCCGGAACCCTCGGGCCGCTCGCCTGGCGTGTGGTGTGGCCGCTGGTCGGCAACCGTGCCGCCGGCAACGACGCGAGCATCGTGCTGGTCACGGGGCCGGCCGACGGAGACTCCTGTCCGGCGTGCCTGACCGGGGTGTTCCTCGGCGACCTGGGGGAGTCGTCGCAGCGTCGGCTCCGGAACGCCGGGGAGCTTCCGGTGGGGCCGATCGACGTCGTGAAGGTGGCGCACCACGGCTCGGCCGACCAGGACCCGCAGCTCTACCGGGGGCTCGCCGCGCGGGTCGGGCTCATCGGGGTCGGCGCGGACAACCCCTACGGACACCCGACGGCATCGGCCCTCGGCATGCTCGAGGCCGCGGGCACGCTGCCGCTCCGCACCGACGAGCTCGGCACCGTGGTGCTCGCCCGGTCCGGCAGCGACGAGGTGCGGGTGTGGACGGAGCGCTCGTCGTCGGCGGCCGCCCGTAGGATCGACGGTGCACCACTCGACCCGGCACCGTCCGGGCCGGCACCACCGGAAGGACCACATGGCCGCCAAGAAGCCCGCGCGCGCCGCAGCGAAGATCGACCAGGTGCCCTGGTCGGGGATCCGTCCGGCGCCCGTCGTGCTCATCACGGGGCCCGAAGCGTTCCTCGCCGATCGCGCCCGCGGTGTGCTGAAGGACCTGCTGCAGGGCGAGGACCCCGCGCTCGAGGTGCACGACCTCGAAGCCGACCAGTACGCCCCCGGGCTCCTCGCGACCCTCGCCAGCCCGTCGCTGTTCGGCGAGCCGCGACTCGTGCAGGTCACGAACGTCGAGAAGTGCACCGACGCCTTCATCACCGAGACGATCTCGTACCTGCAAGCCCCCGCCGACGACGTCACCCTGGTGCTCCGGCACGGGGGTGGTGTGCGCGGCAAGAAGCTCCTCGACACGATCCGCAGCGGTGTCGGCGGCGGGGTCGAGGTGCTGTGCGACGAGCTCAAGCGCGAGACCGACCGCATCGACTTCGTGAACGCCGAGTTCCGCGCCGCACGCCGCCGGATCGCGCCCTCCGCCGTCCGGACCCTGGTGACCGCGTTCGCCGACGACCTCGCCGAACTCGCCGCCGCGTGCCGACAGCTCCTGGCGGACGAGGCCGAGGAGATCACCGACAAGGTCGTCGACAAGTACTACGGCGGTCGCGTCGAGACGAACGCGTTCAAGGTCGCCGACATCGCCCTCGCGGGCCGGTCGGCACCGGCGATCGTCGAGCTGCGGCATGCCCTGGCCACCGGCGAGGCACCCGTGCCGATCGTCGCCGCGTTCGCGAGCAAGATCCGCACGATGGCGAAGGTCAGCGCCTTCCGGGGTCCGAGCGGGCAGGCGGCCTCGGCGCTCGGCATGGCGCCGTGGCAGGTGCAGCGCGCGCAGCGTGACGTCGCCGGCTGGAGCGAGTCCGGGTTGGCCAACGCCATCATCAGCATCGCCGAGGCCGACACCGCGGTGAAGGGTGGCTCGCGCGACGCGCACTACGCGCTCGAGGTCATGGTCCGCACCATCGCCCGACGCGGCGAGCCCCGCTGAGGCGAGCCGGGCCTCCCGGCTGTCCCGCGCCTGTCGGCCGGCATTTCGTGAGCAGAAACGGTCGGGTGCGCCCTCGCGACCCGACCGTTTCTGCTCACGAAACGAAACAGAAGCCCCACACACGACGAAGGCCCCGCACCAACGGTGCGGGGCCTTCGGACCAGAAGGGTCAGGACGTCAGAGCGACGAGACCTTCTTCGCGATGGCCGACTTGCGGTTCGCGGCCTGGTTCTTGTGGATGACACCCTTGCTCACGGCCTTGTCGAGCTTCTTCGACGCGAGGGCCAGGGCAGCAACGGCCTTGTCCTTGTCGCCGGCGGCGACGGCGTCGTTGGCACGACGGATGTGCGTCTTGAGCTCCGACTTGTACGCCTTGTTGCGCTCGGTGGCCTTGAGGTTGGTCTTGATGCGCTTGATCTGCGACTTGATGTTCGCCATGAATTGCTCCTGCTCGTCTCGTACGGGTGGGCGCGACCGCAGGGTAGAGGGGCCCTTGGTCGCATCGCGTTCCACCCGTGGGCGGGGAACGCGGAAGCCAGCCACCAACACTACCAGGCAAGCGGGCTGCCACCAAAGCACGAAACACCGCCGGATCGGCGGAAGCCCGCGGCCGACCGCGCCGAAACCCCACGGCAACACGCACCGGATACCGTGACGGACATGCCCTCCCTCGCACCGCGCATCGACACCGTGCCCGCCTCCGGCATCCGGAGGGTCTTCGAGCAGGCAGCCCTGCTGCAGTCGAGCGGCACTGACGTCACGATGCTCGTGATCGGCGAGCCGGACGTCCCGGTGGCACCGCACATCGGTGAGGCAGCCCGTCGTGCCTGGACCGAGGACCGCACCGGGTACACCCCGAACGGCGGGATCGCGCCCCTCCGCGAAGCCGTCCGGGACAAGCTCCGCCGTGAGAACCGGATCGAGGCCGACCTCGAGCAGATCTGGATGACGATCGGTGCGACGCAGGCACTGTTCCAGGCGATGACGCTGACCCTGAGCCCGGGCGACGAGGTGCTCGTGCCGGACCCCGGCTACACGACCTTCACGATGAACGCCCACATCATCGGGGCGACCCCGGTGCCGTACCGGCTGGAGCCGCAGCACGGGTTCGAACCCGACCTGCAGGCCCTCGAGGCGAGCGTCACCGAACGCACCCGGGTGATCGTCGTCAACTCGCCGTCGAACCCGCTCGGCTCGGTCTTCGGCGAGGAGACCCTGCGCGCGCTGCTGGCCTTCGCGAAGCGGCACGACCTCTGGGTCATCAGCGACGAGGTCTACGAGTACTTCACCTACGGCACCCGGCACGTCAGCCTGGCGGCGCTCGACGAGGACGACCGCGTGTTCTCGGCGTTCTCGCTCAGCAAGACGTACGCGATGACCGGCGTCCGCGTCGGCTACCTCGTCACGCCGAAGGGGCTCGGCGCGACGATGCGGACCACGCAGGAGGCCATGATCAGCTGTGTCGCCGAACCCGACCAGTACGCGGCCCTCGCGGCGATCGTGGGGGACCACTCCGCGGTGCGCGACGCCCGGGAGCACTACCGCGCGAACCTCGAGGTCGCGAAGGAGACGCTCGACGCCGCCGGCATCCGGTACCTCGACCCGCGCGGGGCGTTCTACCTGTGGGTCGACATGTCGCACGCCTCCGACGGGGACATCGCCGAGTGGGCGCTCGGGTTCCTGCAGCGCGAGCGGGTCGCCGTCGCACCGGGCAGCGCCTTCGGACGCACCGGCGAGGGGTGGATCCGCGTCTGCCTCGCAGCCACTTCGGACGCCCTGCGGCGCGGCCTCGGTGCCCTGCCGGCTCCGGTGCACGCGACCGTCTGACGCGCGGTCCACATGGCCAGGAGGCCCGGTGCCGGTCGGCAGGACGGCGCACGGTGCGTGGTCCTCCACCTGGTGCGAGGCTGCTCGCCCCGTGCCGCGCAGCATCCGGACACCGGGCGGTCAAGTGCGCACGGCCCCGCCGCCCTCGCACCGTGCGGCGTCCAGCACGCCAACGCGAGAGCGCACCGGAAGCGGATCAACCGCGCACCGTGCGTGGTGGACGCGCGCCGTGCCTCCAGGTCGGGTGAAGCATGGGAGACTGTTGCGACCGTCCGACCCACCTGAGGAACCGTGAGCCCACAAGCATCCGCACCGCTGGAGCCCGCAGCGACCCCGGCCGACGCGATCCGCAACTTCTGCATCATCGCGCACATCGACCACGGCAAGTCGACGCTGGCCGACCGCATGCTGTCGATCACCGGCATCGTCGAGGACCGCGCGATGCGTGCGCAGTACCTCGACCGCATGGACATCGAGCGCGAGCGCGGCATCACGATCAAGTCGCAGGCCGTGCGCATGCCGTGGGAACTCGACGGTGAGACCTTCGCGCTGAACATGATCGACACCCCAGGGCACGTCGACTTCTCGTACGAGGTCTCCCGCTCCCTGGCCGCCTGCGAGGGCGCGATCCTGCTCGTCGACGCCGCCCAGGGCATCGAGGCGCAGACGCTCGCGAACCTGTACCTGGCGCTCGAGAACGACCTCGAGATCATCCCGGTCCTCAACAAGATCGACCTGCCGGCGGCCGAACCGGACAAGTACGCCGCCGAGCTCGCACAGCTCATCGGTGGCAAGCCCGAGGACGTCCTCCGGGTGTCCGGCAAGACGGGCGTCGGGGTGCCCGAGCTCCTCGACCTGGTCGTCCGTCGTGTTCCGGCCCCCGTCGGCGACGCCGAAGCGGCGCCCCGCGCGATGATCTTCGACTCGGTCTACGACAGCTACCGCGGCGTCGTCACCTACGTCCGCATGATCGACGGCACCATCTCGCCCCGCGAGAAGGTCCAGATGATGTCGACCAAGTCGACGCACGAGATCCTGGAGATCGGGGTCTCGAGCCCGGAGCCGAAGCCCACGAAGGGGCTGTCCGTCGGCGAGGTGGGCTACCTGATCACCGGTGTGAAGGACGTCCGCCAGTCCAAGGTCGGCGACACCGTCACGAGCGCGCAGAAGCCCGCGACCCAGGCGCTGCCCGGCTACACGGACCCGAAGCCGATGGTGTTCTCGGGCCTGTACCCGATCGACGGCAGCGACTACCCGGTGCTCCGCGAGGCGCTCGACAAGCTCAAGCTCTCCGACGCCGCACTGGTCTACGAGCCGGAGACCTCGGTCGCGCTCGGCTTCGGGTTCCGCTGCGGGTTCCTCGGGCTGCTGCACCTCGAGATCATCACCGAGCGGCTGTCCCGCGAGTTCGGCCTCGACCTCATCACCACGGCCCCGAGCGTCATCTACGAGGTCACGACCGAGGACAACGCCGTGACCGAGGTCACGAACCCCTCGGAGTTCCCGACCGGGCGCATCGTCGAGGTCCGTGAGCCGATGGTCCGCGCCGCGATCCTGGCCCCGAAGGACTACGTCGGCGCGATCATGGAGCTCTGCCAGCAGCGCCGCGGCTCCCTGCTCGGCATGGAGTACCTCGGCGAGGACCGCGTCGAGATCCGCTACGAGATGCCCCTCGGCGAGATCGTCTTCGACTTCTTCGACCAGCTGAAGAGCAAGACCCAGGGCTACGCGTCGCTCGACTACGAGCCCACCGGCGACCAGGCCGCCGACCTCGTCAAGGTCGACATCCTGCTGCAGGGCGACCAGGTCGACGCCTTCAGCGCGATCGTGCACCGCGACAAGGCGTACGCCTACGGCACGCTCATGACCGAGCGGCTGCGCAAGCTCATCCCGCGCCAGCAGTTCGAGGTGCCGATCCAGGCCGCCATCGGCGCCCGCATCATCGCCCGCGAGAGCATCCGCGCGATGCGCAAGGACGTCCTGGCCAAGTGCTACGGCGGTGACATCACCCGCAAGCGCAAGCTCCTCGAGAAGCAGAAGGAGGGCAAGAAGCGCATGAAGACCATCGGTCGGGTCGAGGTCCCGCAGGAGGCCTTCATCGCGGCGCTCTCCGGCGACGTCGAAGAGAAGAAGAAGTAGCGCCGGGTCAGCCGCTCCGGTGGGCGCGAGCCCGCAGCGCGGCCAGGCAGAGGGCCGGGAGGCTCGCTGCGGCAAGTCCCGCCAGCGCGGTCCGCAGGATGGCCCAGTGGGCAGCCGCGTCGAAGTCGGTCTGCTCGCCGGAGGCCATCCCGGCGACCACGGCGCCGACCACCATCGCGAGCGTCACGACCGCGAGGACCAGCGCCAGCCGGCGGCCGCGATCACGCCGCACCGCCGACACCAGTGCGGCACCGAACAGCAGCACCCCGGCGCCGGCGCAGCTCGCCCCGACGGCGGCGATGACGTTCGCGGTGTCGAAGCCGTTCCACGCCTCGGGCGCGATCGCGGCGGTGGCGTACCGGGCGGGCGACGCCGCAGCCGACGTGGTCACGTCCACCAGCACCCGGGCGGTCGCCGCCACGCCGAACGCGACGAGCGTGAGCGCGGCGAGGACGGCGGTCCGGCGGTCGACGGATCGCGGGCGGGCGGGGGTGGGGCGGGGCACCTGCTGACGATAGCCGCGGGGCGGACGGTTGTCGGGCCTCCAGTTCGGGGTGCACGGGTGCCGGGCCGACCCGCCGGACGTGAGCGCGGATCGGTTCGATCCGGGGCGGTCCGCCCAAGTACCATGGCAGCATGAGCATCCGCGGGAGCTACCGGACCGCCCTGACGTACGGCGCGGTGGGGGCGACCCAGGCGTCGGACCTCATGACCTACCCGCCGGACGGCTTCACGCCGGCCGAGTCGCGCGCCCGGATCGGACACGGCGACCAGCGGTTCGAGACCGCCGTCGTGCAGGCGCTGACGTGGCAGATCCAGGAACGCAGCGGAGTCCGCGTGCGGGTGGAGGAGCAGCCCGACGACGACGAGGTCCGGTACAACCCGGTGACCTTCGACGACGACGGTGTGCCGATCGCCCCGGCGTCCATCGGGACGCCCCGGGTCGAGAAGTTCGCCCCCGACGGCACCCCGCTGCTGACGGCGGGCACGAGCGCGACGCTGACGATCCACGCGTTCGGGCAGACCGTGCTGGCACCGGTGCGCGTCGTGTCGATCATCGACGAGCACGACCGCAAGGGGTTCGCCTACGGCACGCTCGAGGGGCACCCGCTCTCCGGCGAGGAGTCGTTCGTCGTCGAGCGCACCCCGGACGGGTCGGTGTGGCTGCAGGTCCGGCAGTTCTCGCAGCCGGCGAGCCGGAAGTGGCGCTTCGTGGCGCCGTTCGTGCGGCGGCAGCAGAAGGTCATGGCGGAGAAGTACCTGGCGGCGCTGCGAGGCGACTAGGCGACTAGGCGACTGGTCGCTCGGTCGCGGTCGCGGTCGCTCGCGGTCTCGCGACCCCGCCCGCTCCCGCCCGAGCCCGCTCCTCAGCGGAGCGGTGGGAGCGCGGCGATCGCGTCCTCGATGAGGGCGGCGTCCTGCTGGCAGTCGCGTGCGACGGTCACGGCGTTCGTGTGCCGCAGCGCATCGACGTCGTAGACACCTGTCGCCACGGCCAGGAAGGGGATGCCCGCGGCGTCCGCGGCCTCACCGTCGCGCGGGGTGTCGCCGACGATGACCGCCCGGGTGCCGACCAGTTCCGCGGCGGCGCGCAGGGTGACCCCGGCCCGCTCGACCTCGGTGTCGCCGAAGTACGAGTGCTCCCAGTCGAAGACGTCGGCGTCGAACCCGGCGCCGGTGAGCTTCACCCGGGCGCGGTACTCGGAGTTGCCGGTGAGCAGGCCGTTGCGCCAACCGAGTTCGGCGAAGCGGGTCAGGAGCGCCTTCGCCCCGGGGACGGGGCTGCGGTGGTCGCCGGAGGCGTGCCGTTCGGCGGTCAGGTCGTGCAGGTGCCGGCTGACCGTGGGGATCAGGGTGTCCTCGAACGCGTGGGCCCGCACGTGCTCGGCGATGAGCCCGGCGTCGGTCCGGCCGTGCTGGTGCCCGACCCGCAGGGTGAGGTCGCGGCCCACCGCTCGCTCGAGGGCGAGGTGGTAGAGGTTGCCCGGGGACGACGCGTTCATCACGAGGGTGCCGTCGATGTCCCACAGGACCGTGGTGGGGACGGGATGGTGCTCCATGGCTCCATCATGACGGAGAATGGAGCCCATGCCGAGTGCTCTCCCGATCGCCGATCCAGCACCAGCGGACGGCCTGATCACCCCGTGGGCGGCGGCGGGCTCCGCTGCCGGGCCGGGGGCTGGTCCCACCGCCGGTGACGTGCCCTTCGGCGTGTACGTGCACGTGCCGTTCTGCCGCGTGCGCTGCGGCTACTGCGACTTCAACACCTACACGGCGTCGGAACTCCGCGGCGTCCGTCGCGACGACTACGCCGGGCACGCAGTGCGCGAGATCGAGTGGGCCGCGACCGTGCTCGACCGTTCCGGTGTGCCGCGGCGGCCGGTGTCGACCGTCTTCTTCGGCGGCGGCACCCCGACCATGCTGCCGGCGTCCGACCTGGCGATGATCCTCCGTGCGATCGACGACACCTGGGGCATCCTGCCCGGGGCCGAGGTCACCACCGAGGCGAACCCGGACTCCGTCGACGCGGCGTCGCTCGAGACTCTGCGGGCCGGCGGCTTCAACCGGATCAGCTACGGCATGCAGTCCGCCGTGCCGCACGTGCTCGCCACGCTCGACCGCACGCACGACCCGCTCCGGGTCCCCGTCGTCGTCGACCTCGCGAAGCAGCAGGGACTCGACGTCTCGCTCGACCTCATCTACTCGACGCCGGGGGAGTCCCTCACCGACTGGCGGACCTCGCTCGACGCCGCGATCGCCTGCGAGCCCGACCACGTGTCGGCGTACTCGCTCATCGTCGAGGACGGCACCGCGATGGGCCGCATGGTCGCTCGCGGTGAGCTCCCCGCCCCCGACGACGACCTGGCCGCCGACATGTACGAGCTCGCCGACCAGGTGCTCAGCGACGCCGGCTACTCCTGGTACGAGGTGTCGAACTGGGCGCGCGGCGACGCGCACGCGAGTCGTCACAACCTGTCCTACTGGAAGGGCCACGACTGGTGGGGCGTCGGCCCCGGCGCGCACTCCGCCGTCGCCGGCACGCGCTGGTGGAACGTCAAGCACCCGGCCGCGTACGCGAACCGGGTGCTGTCGGGGGAGTCGCCGGCCGCCGGCCGCGAGACCATCGACGACGAGACGCGGTACGTCGAGCGACTGCTGCTGGCGGCGCGGGTCCGCGGGGAGCTCGCGACGAGCGAGATCCGCCAGGAGGCCCGTGGCCGGGTCGCCGGCCTCATCGCACGCGGACTCGTGGACGGGTCGGCCGCGGTGCGGGGACGGATCGACCTGACCCTGCAGGGTCGCCTGCTCGCCGACGCGGTGGTGCGGGAGCTGCTCGACTGAGGGGCGTGCGCACTGCTTGGTGCGCACTGCGTGCCGCTGCCGCTACTGCTTGATGAACTCGATCGAGAGCGGGTAGCGGTAGAACTGGCCCTGGTTCGCGGCGATCGCGGCCATGATGCTGAAGATCAGCGACACGATGCCCGCTGCCAGCACGATCAGGACCCCGACTCCGAACACCGACGTGAGCGAACCGACCACGTAGGCGATGCCCATCGTGATGTGGAAGTTCAGCGCGACGCGGGTGTGCTCGCGGACGAAGCCGCCGCGGTCGCGGAGGACCAGGTAGGCGACCAACGGCGCGATGAAGTTGAAGAAGATGCCGCCGATGTGCGTCAGCGTGGCCCACAGGCGCTGGTCCTCGGGGCTCATCGGCCGGGGCGGCGTGTAGCCGGCGGGGTACTGCGGTCCGCCGGGGTACTGCGGTCCGCCGGGCTGCTGGGGGCCACCGGGGCCGTGGCCGTACGGGCCGCCGGGCTGCTCGGGTCCGGGGCCGTCGGGCTGCTGTCCGTAGGTCATGGCGGAAGCGTATCGGCCGACCGCCCGGAAGTCCCGGGCCGTCAGCGGTCGGGCGTAGGATCAGCAGTCGACACGTCCGAGTGCCAGGTCGATCGGGAAAGGAGGCGCTCGTGGTCAGTGAACGCAGCCTCGAGGTCCTCAAGGCCATCGTGCGCGACTACGTGGCGTCGCGAGAACCCGTCGGGTCGAAGACCATCGTCGAGCGGCACGCCTTCGGGGTCAGCGCCGCGACGATCCGCAACGACATGGCCCTGCTCGAGGACGAGCAGCTGATCGCCGCGCCGCACACCTCGTCCGGCCGGGTGCCGACCGACAAGGGGTACCGCGTCTTCGTGGACCACCTGGCGGGTGCCCGTCCGCTCTCCAGCGCGCAGCGGCACGCCATCGAGACCTTCCTCGGCGCCCCGAACGACCTCGACGAGGTCCTCGGGCGCACCGTCCGGCTGCTCAGCCAGCTCACCAACCAGGTCGCCCTGGTGCAGTACCCCTCGCTGGTGCGCGCCCGGGTGCAGCACGTCGAGCTCGTCCGGCTCGGTGACGCCCGGTTGATGGTGGTGCTCATCACCGACACCGCCCGCGTCGAACAGCGCGTGGTCGAGACCGACGTCCCACTCGACGAAGACTCGCTGGGCGAACTCCGCACCGTGGTGAACGGCGCGACGGTGGGGCTCCTGCTGCAGGACGTCCCGACCGCGCTCCGAGCCGTGCCGCAGCAGCTCCGCCCCGACGCCCAGACGCTCGGCGGGGTCGTCGTCGCCACGCTCATCGAGCAGGTCGCTGCGAACCGGCAGGACCGCCTGCTGATGGCCGGTGCGGCCAACCTGGCGAAGAGCGAGCAGGACTTCTCCGGCGGGCTCTTCCCGGTGCTCGAAGCGATCGAGGAACAAGTCACCCTGCTCCGGTTGTTCGGGGAGATGCAGGTGGACGACATCGCGGTGGCGGCCAGCATCGGCGTCGAGAACGCCGAGTACGGGCTCGACGCCACGAGCATCGTCGCCGGCGGCTACCTGGCCGGTGGCGAGGTGGCCCGCCTGGGCGTCCTCGGACCGACCCGCATGGACTACGGCACGAACATGGCGGCCGTCCGCGCCGTCGCCCGCTACCTGTCCAAGCTCCTGGGCGAACACTGACCAACCGACCGAACCCAACCGACTGAGGGATACGTGGCAGACCACTACGACGTCCTCGGCGTCCAGCGAGACGCCTCCGATGCCGACATCAAGAAGGCCTACCGCCGCCTGGCGCGTGAGCTCCACCCGGACGTGAACCCGGCACCCGACGCCGCCGAGCGTTTCAAGGACGTGACGCACGCGTACGACGTGCTGAGCGATCCCGAGCAGCGGCGACGGTACGACGCCGGACCGCAGGCCGACAGCCCCTTCGGTGGTGGCGCCGGTGGCTTCAGCGACATCTTCGACGCCTTCTTCGGCGGCGGCGGTGGCGGTGGCCGTGGGTCGGGCCCGCGCAGCCGTGCTGAGCGCGGCCAGGACGCCCTGCTCCGCATCGAGGTCGACCTCGACGAGGTCGTCTTCGGCACCCACAAGGACGTCGAGGTCGACACGGCGGTGCTGTGCGAGACCTGCCACGGCTCCTGCTGCGCACCGGGCACCAGCCCGCGCACGTGCGACATCTGCGGCGGCTCCGGGCACATCCAGCGCCAGGTCCGTTCGCTCCTGGGCAACGTGGTGACGAGCGCCCCGTGCGGCACGTGCCGCGGCTACGGCACCGTCATCCCGAGCCCCTGCCCGACCTGCCAGGGTCAGGGCCGCGTCCGCGCGCGTCGTACCGTGCCGGTGGACGTCCCCGCCGGCGTCGACTCCGGACTCCGCCTGCAGATGCCCGGCCAGGGTGAGGTCGGTCCGGCCGGCGGCCCGTCCGGCGACCTGTACCTCGAGATCCGCGTGCGCCACGACGACGTCTTCAGCCGGGACGGCGACGACCTGCTCGCGACGCTCGAGGTCGGCATGACCGACGCCGTCCTCGGCACGACCACCACGATCGACGGCCTCGACGGTCCGGTCGAGCTCGAGATCCGTCCCGGTGTGCAGAGTGCCGACGTCCTCGTCATCAAGGACCGCGGCATCACGAAGCTGCGCGGGAACGGCCGCGGTGACCTGCGCGTCGGCGTGCAGGTCGTCACGCCGACCAAGTTGTCCCACAAGGAACGGCAGCTGGTCGAGCAGCTCGCGAAGTCGCACAAGACCACCGCCCCGCAGCTCGCTCGGTTCCAGCAGGGCATGTTCGGCAAGCTCCGCGACCGGTTCTTCAACCACTGATGGCGTCGCTGTACCTCGTCGACTCGCTGGACGGCGTCGCCGTCGGTGCCCCGGTGTCGCTCGACGGCGCCGAGGGCCGGCACGCGGTCTCCGTCGCGCGCGTGCGGGTCGGCGAGGTCCTGCGGATCGCCGACGGTCGGGGCACCGTGGTGTCCGGTCCCGTCACCACGCTCGGCAAGGACACGCTGGAGCTCGCGGTCGAGACCGTCGAGCACCAGGATCCACCGCGCCCGTCGCTGACCCTCGTGCAGGCCCTGGCGAAGGGCGGCCGTGACGAGATGGCGGTGCAGGCGGCGACCGAGATCGGCGTCGACCGGGTCGTGCCGTGGTCGGCCGCGCGCAGCGTCTCCCGGTGGGACGGCGCGAAGGTCGAGAAGGGCCGTGCCCGGTGGGCAGCGATCGCGCACGAGGCCGCGAAGCAGGCGATCCGTCCGCGCGTGCCCGTCGTCGCGCCGCTGGTGACGACCGGACAGCTCGTGTCCGCGCTCGGAGCGGGGACCGCCCTCGTCCTGCTCGACCCGACCGCGACCGTGCGACTCGCCACCTGGGAACCCCCGACGGACGCCGAGGACATCGCACTCGTCGTCGGCCCCGAAGGCGGCATCGACGGCGCGGAGCTCGACCGGCTCGAGGCCGCGGGTGCCGTGCGGGTCCGACTCGGCGACAGCGTGCTCCGCACGTCCACCGCCGGACCGGCGGCACTCGCTGTCCTGCAGGCGCGACTGGGCCGCTGGTGAGCCGGACCACGCCGTCGGGCGCGTCCTACGATGGAGCCATGAGCAGCAGCACGCCCAGCGTCTTCTCCAAGATCATCGCGCGCGAGATCCCGGCGACCATCGTCGCCGAGGACGACCGTGTGATCGCGATCGAGGACATCGCCCCGAAGGCTCCCGTCCACGTGCTCGTCGTCCCCAAGACCGAGCAGTACGCGACCGTCGGCGAACTCGCAGCGGGCGACCCCGACCTGCTGGCCCACGTCGTCGCCACCGCGCAGCGCATCGCCGACGACCGCGCCGACGGCCAGTTCCGACTCGTCTTCAACACCGGCGAAGCCGCCGGTCAGACCGTGTTCCACGTGCACGCGCACGTACTCGCAGGTGAACTGCAGGAAGGCACCCTTGCCGGTTAACGAACCAGTACAGCCCACCGCCGCCGACGACGAGCCCGTCTCGGTCTCGCTCCAGGTCGACGGCATCGCCATGGTGCAGCTGCTCGGCCCCCAGGACCGTCTGCTCAAGACGGTCGAGCGCCAGTACCCGGGCGTCCGGGTCGTCGTCCGCGGCAACGAGGTCACGCTGACCGGGCCCGAGCGCGATGTCGCACGCGCGAAGGCGCTCGTCGACGAGCTCGTCGGCATGGTCCGGCGTGGGCAGGAGATCGGCCCGGCCGACATCCCGATGTCGGCACGGATCCTCGACGACGACCGCAAGCCGTCCGACACCTTCGGCACCCCGATCGTGTCGAGCCGCGGCAAGTCCGTGCGGCCGAAGACCGACGGGCAGCGTGCCTACGTCGACGCCATCGACGAGCACACCATCACGTTCGGCATCGGGCCGGCCGGTACCGGCAAGACGTACCTGGCGATGGCCAAGGCCGTGCAGGCGCTGCAGCGGCGCGAGGTCAACCGGATCATCCTCACCCGTCCCGCGGTCGAGGCCGGCGAGCGGCTCGGCTTCCTGCCGGGCACGCTGACCGACAAGATCGACCCGTACCTGCGCCCGCTGTACGACGCCCTGAACGAGATGATGGACCCGGAGCTGGTCCCGAAGCTCCTGGCGGCCGGCACCGTCGAGGTGGCCCCGCTGGCGTACATGCGTGGCCGGACCCTCAACGACTCCTTCGTGGTGCTCGACGAGGCGCAGAACACCACGCCCGAGCAGATGAAGATGTTCCTGACCCGCCTCGGGTTCGGTTCGAAGATGGTCATCACGGGCGACATCACCCAGGTCGACCTGCCGGGCAACGTCTCCGGTCTCCGGCTCGTGACCCGCATCCTCGACCAGGTCGAGGACATCCACTTCGCCCGTCTCGGCAGCGAGGACGTGGTCCGCCACACCCTCGTCGGCCGGATCGTCGACGCCTACACGGTCTACGACGAGGAGCGCCTCGCCGAGCAGGCCGGGCAGCGCCCCGGTGGCCGTGGCACCGCCCCGGTCGGCAACCCCGACGGCGCCAACCGCGCCGAACGCCGTGGGCGCCCGCCGCAGGACCGCGCACGACCCCCGTACCCCCAGAACGACGCCCGAGGAGGCACCCGGTGAGCATCGAGCTCAACAACGAGTCCGGCGTCGAGGTGGACGAGGCCGCGATCCAGCGGCTCGCCGCCTTCGCCCTGGACGCGATGCACGTCCACGCCGATGCGGAGCTCGCGATCGTGCTGGTCGACGAGGGCGCGATGGAGCAGCTGCACGTGCGGTGGATGGACGAGCCCGGTCCGACGGACGTCCTGAGCTTCCCGATGGACGAGCTGCGTCCCGGCACCGAGGACGACCCCACGCCGGCCGGGCTGCTGGGCGACATCGTGCTCTGCCCGCAGGTGGCCGAGGAGCAGGCGAAGACCGCCGGGCACTCGAGCACCGACGAGATGCTGCTGCTCACCTGCCACGGCATCCTGCACCTGCTCGGCTTCGACCACGCCGAGCCCGACGAGAAGGCCGAGATGTTCGGCATCCAGGGCGAGATCCTGACCGCCTTCGCCGCCCAGCACCGAGGGCGGTAGCCGGTGGTCGTCGTCGCCGGACTCCTCGCGGTGGCGCTGGGGCTCGTCGTGCTCGGCGGACTCCTCGCCGCGAGCGACGCCGCGCTCTCGGTGGTCTCCCGTGCCGACCTCGAGGAGATCGCCAGGGGCAACAAGCGCCGCCGCGCCATCGAGGCGATCGCGGACGACGTCGGGGCGCACGTCAACGCGCTGAACTTCTTCCGCGTCCTCGCCGAGACCGCGGCCGCGGTGCTCGTGACGATCGCCCTCGTGCGCGCCTTCGACAGCTGGTGGCTCGCACTCGTGCTCTCCGCCGCGATCATGACCGCGGTGTCGTTCGTCCTGGTCGGGTCGAGCCCGCGCAGCGTCGGACGCGCCCACGCCGAGCGGTTGATCGGTGCGACCGGCGGCATCGTCCGCGGTGTCCGCATCGTGCTCGGTCCGCTGGCCGGGCTGCTCGTGCGGATCGGCGACCGGGTCACCCCGGGCCGCGGCCGGAGTGCCTCCACCGTGTCGAGCGAGGAGCAGCTGCTCTCGCTCGTCGACGAGGCCACCGAGAGCAACGTGCTCGAGGACGAGGACCGTGAGCTCATCCACTCGGTGTTCGAGTTCAGCGACACCCTGGTGCGCGAGGTCATGGTGCCCCGCACGGACATGCTCACCGTCGACGGTGCAGAGACGCTGGCCGCGGCCATGGAGCAGTTCCTGGCAGCCGGGGTGTCCCGGATGCCGGTGACGGGCAAGGACAGCGACGACGTGCGGGGCGTGCTCTACCTGCGCGACGTCGCGCGGTCGCTGTACGAACGACCGGCGTCCCGCAGCGAGCGGGTCAGCCGGCTGCTGCGGCCCGCAGAGTTCGTGCCGGAGTCGAAGCACGCCGACGACACCCTGCGGCACATGCAGGTCGCCAAGAACCACCTGGTGCTGGTGGTCGACGAGTACGGCGGAGTCGCCGGGCTCGTGACCATGGAGGACCTCATCGAAGAGCTCGTCGGGGACATCTCCGACGAGTACGACCGCGCCGTCGTCGACCGGACCGAGGTCGAACCGGGCATCTGGCGGATCTCCGCCCGACTGCCGATCGACGAGCTCGGCGACCTCTTCGGCATCGAGCTCGACGACGACGACGTCGACACCGCCGGTGGCCTGCTCACCAAGGAGCTCGGACACCTGGCGGTCTCCGGCGACACCGTCACCGTGTCCGGGGTCGTCCTGACCGCCGACCGGGTCGAGGGCAAGCGCCGCCACCTCATCACCGTGCTCGCCGAGCGCACCCATGCCCTGGCCGACGTCGAGGACGCCTTCGACGACGCCGAACCCACCACGACGGGAACCACGCACGCATGACCGACACCGACACCACCGAGGCCGGCTCGGACAAGCCCTACCGCGCGGGCTTCGTCTCGTTCGTCGGCCGTCCGAACGTCGGCAAGTCGACGCTGACCAACGCCCTGGTGGGCGAGAAGGTCGCCATCACCTCGTCGAAGCCGCAGACCACCCGGCGCGCCATCCGCGGGATCGTGCACCGGCCCGACGGCCAGGTGATCATCGTCGACACCCCGGGTGTCCACCGTCCGCGCACCCTGCTCGGCGAACGGCTCAACGACCTCGTGCAGTCCACCCTCGGCGACGTCGACGTGATCGGGTTCTGCGTGCCGGCGAACGAGCCCGTCGGTCCCGGTGACCGGTTCATCAACGACACGCTCGACCAGTACCCGCGGGCGAAGAAGATCGCGATCGTCACGAAGATCGACAGCGCCTCGAAGGACCGCGTCGGTGAGCAGCTGCTGGCCGTCTCGAAGCTCCGCGACTGGGACGCTGTGGTGCCGACCTCGGGCACCCGGGGCATGCAGCTCGAAGACCTGCTGGGCGTCGTCACGAGCCTGCTGCCCGAGTCGCCGCAGCTGTACGACTCGAGCGCCGTGACCGAGGAGACCGACGAGGAGCGCATCGGGGAGCTCATCCGCGAAGCCGCGCTCGAGGGCGTCCGCGACGAGCTGCCGCACTCGCTCGCCGTGGTCATCGAGGACATCGTCGAGCCCGACGCCGACGAGGACGCCGACGGCCCCCTGCGCATCTTCGCGAACCTGTTCGTCGAGCGGGACAGCCAGAAGGCGATCGTCATCGGACACAAGGGCGAGCGCCTGAAGGACGTCGGTTCGCGGGCCCGCGTCGAGATCGAGTCGCTGCTCGGGGGCCGGCACGTCTACCTGAACATCCGCGTGAAGGTGGCCAAGGAGTGGCAGCGTGACCCGAAGCAGCTCGGACGCCTCGGCTTCTGACCGTCCGCCGCTCGCACCCCGGGTCATCCGGGCGAGGGACGCGGGGTCGAGCGGCCCGCCGTACCGTGGACGGGTGTTCCGTCCCATGCTGCGCGCGCAGGTCATCACCGACCTGCTGATCGCCGTGCTGCTCGGCGGCCTCGTGCTGGTCGCCAGCGGGCGCGGGCTCGACGGGCCGTTGTCCGTGGTCACCGTCGTCGGGATGACCGGCGCCCTGGCACTCCGGCGCCTGTCACCCGGGCTCGCCCTCGCCGTCGCGTGGGTGTTCGCGGTCTTCGAGATGGTCACCCTGCAGGTGCCGGACGTGTCGAACGCGTTCATCGCCGGCGTCATGTACACGACGAGTGCGTACGGCAGCCGCCGTGTGCGGCTGGCCGGGCTCGTGTCGGCGATCGTCGGCTCCGTGGCCGCGGCCGCCTACATGGGCTTCGACGACTACCAGAACCGACTCACCTACGAGACCGCGTCGACGCCGCTGCAGGAGTCGCTGCAGGTCACCCTGTCGTTCTTCGCCGTCGTCCTGCTCCTGCTGCTGCTGCCGTGGCTCGCCGGACTCGTGGTCCGGACCCGTCGCTCGGCGAGCATGAGTCGCGAGGCCCAGCTGCTCGCCGAACGTGACGCCGCGCGGGCCGACCGGGCCGTCGCGGTCGAGCAGGAGCGCGTGCGGATCGCCCGCGACATGCACGACATCGTCGCGCACTCGCTCGCGGTGGTCATCGCGCAGTCCGACGGCGCCCGGTACGCCCTGAAGGCCGACCCCGCGGTGGCCGACCAGGCCCTCAGCACCATCTCGGCCACGGCCCGGCGCGCACTCGGCGACGTGCGCGAACTCCTCGGCGCGCTCCGGCACGAGCAGGGGACCGCGCCGACGCCCGAGATCGACGACATCGACCGGCTCGTCGACGAGATGCGGCAGCTCGGGCTCGATGTGTGCGTGGAGCGCGAGGGCGATCCCGCGGGGCTGCCGACCACCACGCAGCTCGCGGTCTACCGGATCGTGCAGGAGAGCCTGACGAACGCGTACAAGCACGGAGAGCCCGGCAGCCCGGTGCGTGCCGCTCTGACCTACCGGCCGGACACGGTCGAGATCGCCGTCGTGAACCGCCGTGCCGATGACGGTGTCCGCGGCCCCGGCACGGGCCACGGCCTGGTCGGCATGCGCGAGCGCGCCGTGATGACCGGCGGCACCATGACCGCCGGGGCCCGAGGGGACGACTTCGCGGTCGCCGTCCGGATGCCGACCGTCCCGGCCAGCGGGCAGATGCCCCGGGGCCGGATCACCCCGACCGAGCAGGAGCGCACCGCCCGATGACCACGATCCCGACCGACGAGCACTCGATCCGCGTCGCCCTCGTCGATGACCAGGCGCTGTTCCGCACCGGCATCCGGATGCTCATCGACTCGCAGCCCGACCTGCGGTTCGTCGGCGAGGCGGGCGACGGTGCCGAGGGGGTCGAACTCGTCCGGCGGACCCGTCCCGACGTGGTGCTGATGGACGTCCGGATGCCCGTGATGGACGGCATCACGGCGACCGGTCACATCGTCGAGCAGTCGGGCACCGACGGCGCGAAGGTCCTCGTGCTGACCACGTTCGACTTCGACGAGGCCGCCGCCAAGGCCATCCGCGCCGGTGCGAGCGGCTTCGTGCTCAAGGACGCCGACCCCGAGTTCCTGCTCGCGGCGGTCCGGACCGTGCACGCCGGCACCGCGGTGTTCGCCGCTTCGGCCACGCGGGAGCTCCTGCGCCGGTACGACGACTCGGTCGGCCGCGCCGCCGCCGTGCCCGCTGCGTTCGCCGACCTCACCCCGCGTGAGCGCGAGATCTTCGACCTGGCCGCCCGGGGGTTCAGCAACAGCGAGATCGCCCAGCACGAGTACGTCAGTGAGGCGACCGTGAAGACGCACATCTCGCGGGTCCTGACGAAGCTCGAGCTCCGCGACCGGGTGCGGCTCGTCGTCTTCGCCCACGAGCACGGGCTCGTCACCAAGGCCGACTGACGCCGGGTCATCCGCGGGGATGACCCCTCCACAGGCAACCGAGCCGAGCGGACGATCCACAGGAGCCGATCGGGCGACGCGGGACAGGACCGCTGACCGTCATCGTGGATGCATGACCACGAGCCACGCCCCGATCATCCGCCTCGACCACGTGTCCAAGCACTACGGCGACGACGCCCGACGTGTGACCGCGCTCGACGACGTCAGCGTCGACATCGGCGCGGGGGAGTTCACCGCGGTGATGGGCCCGTCCGGGTCCGGCAAGTCGACGCTCATGCACGTCGCGGCCGGCCTCGACGCCGTGTCCACCGGCCGGATCCAGATCGACGGCGTCGACATCACGGCCCTGGGCGACAAGGACCTCACCGAGCTGCGTCGTCGTCGGCTCGGCTTCGTGTTCCAGTCGTTCAACCTCGTCCCGACGCTCGACGTCAGCGAGAACATCCGGCTGCCGTTCCTGCTCGGTGGGCACAAGCCCTCGCACGAGGAGACCGCCTGGATCGACCGGCTGGTCGAGATGCTCGGGCTCGGCAACCGGCTGACCCATCGTCCACACCAGCTCTCCGGCGGGCAGCAGCAGCGCGTCGCCATCGCACGGGCGCTCGCATCGCGACCGGCGGTGGTCGTCGCCGACGAACCGACCGGCGCGCTCGACTCCCGCACGGGGCGCGACGTGCTCGCGATCCTCCGCGGTGCCGTCCAGGAGTGGGGGCAGAGCGTCGTCATGGTCACGCACGACCCGGTGGCAGCCGCGAACGCCGACCGCATCCTGTTCCTGGCCGACGGCCGGATCGTCGCCGACCGCCCCGCGATGGACGCCGGCGCGATCTCCACGACGATGCTCGGGATGGAGGCAGCAGCGTGAACGGCGTCCGCTCCTTCGCCCCCACCGTCCTGGTCGCCGCCCTCGGCACCACGTTCGGTTCCGCCCTCGTCATCGCACCGGGGATCGTGACCGAGGCGCTCCGAGCCGCCGGGGTCGCCGACCTCGGCCCGATCAAGGCGATCCTGTCGGTGGTCGGGTGGCTGTTCCTCGGCATCGCGCTCTACGTCGGCGCGATCGTCACCGCGAACACCTGCGCCACCCTGATCGCCGGGCAGACCCGGATCATCGCCCTGCAGCGGTTGGTCGGCGCGACCGGTGCGACCTTGCGGGCGCGGATCACGCGCACCGGCCTGGTGGTCGGTGTGCTCGGCGGGGTCGTCGGCGCCGTCGTGGGGACCGCGCTCTCGACCCTGTTCGTCATCGTCCTGCGGGGCAACGGGGTCCTGCCCGAGGCCGACTACACGTACGTGCCGTGGGAGCTCGTCCTGCCGGTCGTGGCCGTCGTCCTCGCCACCTGGGGTGCCTTCGCTGCCGGGTCGCGCCGCGTGCTCACCGTCACCCCGCTCGAAGCGCTGTCGTCGTCCGTCGAGCCGAGCCACGACGACGTCCGGTCCGGTACGGCCCGCAAGGTCTGGGCGATCGTGCTGATGGCCGGCGGCGCGGTGCTGATGCTGCTCGGGCTCGCGGTGAGCTCGCTGTCCCCGGTCGCGGTCCTGCCGGCGGCGCTCGGCGGGTTCGTGTCCTTCGCGGGGGTCGCCGTGGGGGCGACGATCGTGATGCCGCCCGTGCTGCAGCTGATCGGCCGCATCGGCTCGCACGACCCCGTCGTCCTGCTCGCCGGACGGAACGCGATGCGTGCGCCCGGGCGGTCCTCGCGGGCGACCATCGGGCTCGTCATCGGCGTCACGCTGCTCGTCACCTTCGCGGTCGCGCTCGGCATCATGCAGCACGTGCTCGAGACCGAGATGCGCGCCATGAGCGCCGGGAGCGCCACCCCGCAGATGATCGAGGCGCAGCGGGACCTCTTCGTGCAGATCAACGCCGTCGTCAGCGTGGTCGTCGGGTTCTCCGCCGTGATCGCCGCCGTCGGCGTCGTGAACGCCCTGGCGCTCGGGGTGCTCCAGCGTCGACGCGAGCTCGGGCTGCTGCGGGTGCTCGGCCTGACCGGTGCGCAGGTCCGACGGATGATCGTGACCGAGGCCGTGCAGATGGTCGTCGCGGCCGTCGTCGCGGGGCTCGCACTCGGCACGCTGTACGGCTGGGTCGGCGGGCAGACGCTCCTCGGCTCGCTCGGGACGCCCGTGGCGCCGGTGCTGCCGCCGCTGACCATCGGCATCGTGGTGATCGGCGCGCTGGTCCTGGCGGTCGTCGCCACCATCGCCCCCGTGCGGCGCGCGATGCGCGTCCCGCCGACCGAGGCGCTCGCGGTCGACTGACCCGTCGCCCTGGTCGCACCACGCGACGACACGGGAGGCCCGGTGCCAGCTGGCACCGGGCCTCCCGTCCGTCCTGTGGTCGCGCCGACGTGCCCTGCCCGGCCCCGCCACGCCGCTCACGTCCGCCGAGGTGTCACGAACCGTCGTCCAGACGCGGCCCGGGCGACACAACGTGACCACTCGGCGACCGGCCCGCGGCAGGTCTCGACCACTCGGCACCGCACCCGGCACCGCACCCGGCACCCCACTCGGCGCCCCGTTCGACGGCGCCGGGCAGTCCCGCGTCACACGCTTGCGCCAGCCCGCTGCTCCGGTGCTACCGTGGGTCTCGATGTACTCGGCACTCCTCCTCCTTCGCTGCCGCGACGAGGCCTGACACTCCGGCCCACCTCGTCGCGGAGTCCGTCGTGGCCGCACCACAACAGCTCACGAACACGCGACGAAAGCGAAGAACGATGCAGAACACCCAGCAGCCCTCCGGGATGCCGATCCACAAGTACGTCCCGTTCCACGAGCAGATCAGCGTCGACCTGCCGGACCGGACCTGGCCCACGAAGCGCATCGACAAGGCACCGCGCTGGTGTGCCGTCGACCTGCGTGACGGCAACCAGGCCCTCATCGACCCGATGGACGCCGAGCGCAAGCGGGCGATGTTCGACCTCCTCGTCCGGATGGGCTACAAGGAGATCGAGGTCGGGTTCCCGAGCGCCTCGCAGACCGACTTCGACTTCGTCCGGTCGCTGATCGACGAGGGCGCGATCCCCGACGACGTCACCATCCAGGTCCTGACCCAGGCGCGCGAACACCTCATCCAGCGCACCTACGAGGCGATCGACGGCGCGAAGCAGGCCATCGTCCACCTGTACAACTCGACGAGCATCGTGCAGCGCGAGGTCGTCTTCCGCACCGACGTGCAGGGCGTGGTGGACATCGCCGTCACCGGTGCGAAGCTCTGCAAGGCGGCCGAAGCCACGCTGCAGCACGACACGACGATCTACTACGAGTACTCGCCGGAGTCCTACACGGGCACCGAACTCGAGGTCGCACTGGAGATCTGCAACGCCGTCCTCGAGGTCTTCGAGCCGACGCCCGAGCGCAAGGTCATCATCAACCTGCCCGCCACCGTCGAGATGGCCACGCCGAACGTCTACGCCGACTCGATCGAGTGGATGTCCCGCCGCCTCGCCCACCGCGAGGACGTCATCCTGTCGCTGCACCCGCACAACGACCGCGGCACCGCGGTCGCGGCCGCCGAGCTCGGCTACATGGCCGGTGCCGACCGCATCGAGGGCTGCCTGTTCGGCAACGGTGAGCGCACCGGCAACGTGGACCTGGTCGCCCTCGGGATGAACCTGTTCACGCAGGGCATCGACCCGGAGATCTCGTTCGCCGACATCGACCAGGTGAAGCGCACGGTCGAGTACTGCAACCAGCTGCCGGTGCCCGAGCGCCAGCCGTGGGCGGGCGACCTCGTGTACACGGCGTTCAGCGGCTCGCACCAGGACGCCATCAACAAGGGCTTCGAGGCGATGAAGGCGAAGGCCACCGCCGCGGGCAAGGACATCGACGAGATCGAGTGGGCGGTGCCGTACCTGCCCGTCGACCCGAAGGACATCGGCCGATCGTACGAGGCCGTCATCCGCGTCAACTCGCAGTCCGGCAAGGGCGGTGTGGCGTACCTGCTCAAGACCGACCACGCCCTCGACCTGCCCCGCAAGCTGCAGATCGAGTTCTCCGGCGTCGTGCAGCGGCACACCGACACCGAGGGCGGCGAGTTCTCGTCGCAGCGCATCTGGGACGTGTTCCAGGACGAGTACCTGCCGGCGTCGATCGACGACGAGAAGTGGGGCCGGTACGAGCTCACCAAGACCGCGACGTCGAGCGATTTCGAGGGCACGACCTCGCTGTCCGTGGCACTCCGGGTCGACGAGGGCGCGGTCACGGCCGAGGCCGTCGGCACCGGTCCCATCGACGCGTTCCTGAAGGTGCTCGCCGAGCAGGGCGTCCAGGTCACGCTGTACGACTACTCGGAGCACACGATGAGCGCCTCCGGTGACGCGAAGGCCGCGTCCTACGTCGAGCTCGACGTCGACGGCGTGCGCCTGTGGGGCGTCGGCATCGACGCCGACATCTCGACGGCGTCGCTCAAGGCGATCGTGTCCGCGGTGAACCGCGCGGTGCGCGCGGGTGCCGCGGCCGGCGCCGACGCGCCGGAGCTCGTCTCCGCCTGAGACGCAACCAGGCCAGGAGGCGCGGTGCGGGTCCGTCCCGCCCCGCGCCTCCCGGCTGTGCGCACGTTCACTGCCTGACGCAAGACGCCGTCGTGTTGCCGAGGCGCCTCCGAAAGTCGCGGCGTCTCGACGAGTGCGCGGCGTCCGGCGAAGACGACGGCGTCTTGTCGCAGCGCCCCCACCCCGGACCGCACGCGGCTGTCGGCGGGGCGGGGGATACTGGGGGCATGCCGCTGTACCGGGACGAGTGCGTCGTGTTGCGCACCCACAAGCTCGGTGAAGCCGACCGCATCGTCACGATGCTCTCGCGGCAGCACGGCAAGATCCGCGCCGTGGTCAAGGGCGTGCGGCGGACGGCGTCGAAGTTCGGCAGCCGCCTCGAGCCGTTCATGGTCGTCGATGCCCAGTTCTACGAGGGCCGGTCGCTCGACATCGTCACCCAGGCGGAGTCCCTCGGTGCGTACGGCGCCCAGATCGTCGCCGACTACGGCGCGTACACCGCGGCCAGCGCCATGGTCGAGACCGCCGACCGACTGAGCGAGGCCGACGCCGGGCTGCAGCAGTACCTGTTGCTCGTGGGGGCGCTGCGCTCGTTGTCGCGCGGTGAACACCAGTCCAGCGCGACCCTCGACTCGTACCTGCTCCGCGCGATGAGCATCGCGGGGTGGGCGCCCTCGTTCAGCGACTGTGCGGTGACGGGGGAGCCCGGCCCGCACTCGGCGTTCGTGGTGCAGCTCGGTGGTGTCGTCGCCGACCGTGCGGCCCCCCCGGGCACGCCGCGGCTCGACCCGGCGACGCTCGGGGTGCTCGGCTCCCTGCTCGCCGGCGACTGGGCGACGGTCGACGCCACCGACGAGCGGACGCGTTCGCGGGCCTCCGGCGTGGTCGCGGCCTACGCCCAGTGGCACCTGGAACGATCGCTCCGGTCCCTGCCGCACGTCGACCGCTCCGAGCACCCGATGCCGGTGCCGCAGACCCACGGCGGACCCGAGGCGACGGCGCGCGCGGTGGCTTCGACCCCGGCACCCGCCGTGCCCGAACCCGATCCTGATCCCGCTGTCGAAGGAGCCCCCACCGCATGAGCCCCCGCCGCCCCGACGACGTCGAACCGTTCCGTCCGATCGACTGGACCGGCGAGACGCCCCCGGCGATCCCGGCCCGGTTCGTGCCGGAGCACGTGGCCATCGTCATGGACGGCAACGGCCGGTGGGCGAACGGCCGCGGCCTGACCCGGATCGAGGGGCACAAGGCGGGCGAGGCCTCGCTGCTCGACGTCGTAGCGGGCGCGATCCAGATCGGTGTCGGGCACGTGTCGGCGTACGCGTTCTCGACGGAGAACTGGAAGCGCTCCCCGGAAGAGGTCCGGTTCCTGATGGGCTTCAACCGCGACGTCATCCGCCGTCGCCGTGACCAGCTGCACCAGTGGGGCGTCAAGGTGCGGTGGGCAGGCCGGCGTCCGCGGCTGTGGCGGAGCGTCATCGACGAGCTCGAGACCGCCGAGCGGATGACCGCGGGCAACGACGTCCTGACGCTGACGATGTGCGTGAACTACGGCGGCCGGAACGAGATCGTCGACGCCGTGCGGGGCATGGCCGAGGACGTCGCAGCCGGTCGCCTGAAGCCGAGCCAGGTCACCGAGAAGGCACTCGCCAAGCGCCTGTACGTGCCCGAGATGCCCGACGTCGACCTGTTCCTCCGGAGCTCGGGGGAGCAGCGCACGAGCAACTTCCTGCTGTGGCAGTCCGCCTACGCCGAGATGGTGTTCCTCGACCGGCTCTGGCCGGACTTCCGTCGCACCGACCTGTGGGGTGCGATCGAGGAGTACGCCAGCCGTGACCGACGCTACGGCGGCGCCGTCGACACCCCGACGGCCTAGCCCAAGCCCGAGCCCAAGCCCCCGAGCCCGGCCCCTCAGCCCGGCAGCGGCCCCTCGAGCAGGTGGGCCGCGGAGCGCACCGCGTCGAGCGCCGCACGGACGCTCGGCACCCGGTCGGCACCACGGGCGACGACGACCTCGACACGCCGGGCCAGCTCGTCGTCCACGGGGTCGATCGCGACACCGGCGGGGATCACCGTCGTCGCGAGTGCCAGCCGGGGGAGCAGCGCCACCCCGAGCCCGGCGGCGACGAGTCCCACCACCGCGGCCGCGTTGTCCGTCTCCAGCACGATGTCCGGCGTGAACCCCGCGCTCGCGCACGAGGCGAGCAGGTGCCCACGGCAACGCGGGCAGCCCCCGATCCACCGGGCGTCGTGGTGGGACGCGAGGTCCACGACGGTGGAGCCGGCGGTGCGGAGTCGCTCCGTGCCTCCCGGCTCGACCGGTGTCACCAGCGCGAGCGGGTCGCGACCGAGCGCCCGGGTGACGAGGCCCGGGTCCGGGGTGGTCCCGACCTCGTCGCCGACGTAGGTGAAGGTGAGGGCGACGTCGACCTCGCCACCGCGCAGCAGGTCGAGTGCCTCGGGCGGCTCGACCTCGACGTACGAGGTCGTCACGCCGGGCGCCGTCGCGGCGAGCCGGGCGAGCACGGCGGGCACCAGGGCGGAGGACGCGCTCGGGAACCCGGCGAGTCGCACCCGGCCACGGCTGAGTCCGCCGACGGCGTCGAGGTCCTCGCGCGCCGCGGTCAGGGCGGCCTGCACGTGCAGGGCGTGGTCGGCGAGCACCTGCCCGGCGTGTGTGAGGGTCGCGCCCCGTCCGCCGCGCAGCACCAGCGCGTGCCCGAGACGCTGCTCGGCCCGGGCCACCAGCTGGCTGACGGCCGGCTGGCTCGACCCGAGTGCGGCGGCAGCGCGGGTGATCGACCCGCCGTCGGCCACGGCGCGGAGGACCCGGAGCAACTGGGGATCGATCTCGTCCATCATCCGATGTTATCGGTGGCACAACGAATCGGCCCTGGTGTGATGGCTCGGGAACCGGGACGCTGTCCGCATGGACTCCTTCCCCGCCGGCCGCGGCTACCTGGCGGCGTGCACCGCGGGCCTGCCGACCCGCGGCACCCTCGCTGCCCAGCGCGCCGACCTCGACGCGTGGTCCCGGGCCGAGACGTCGCCCGCCCGGTACGGCGCGCTGGTCGAGCAGGGACGTGCGCTCTTCGCCGCGCTGGTCGGCGTCCCGGCGGAGCGCGTCGCGACGGGCTCGCAGACCTCGGTGATGGCCGCGGTCGTCGCCGACGCGCTGCCGGACGGCGCCGAGGTGGTCGTCCCCGACGGGGACTTCAGCTCGGTCGTCTTCCCGTTCCTCGCCCAGGCACACCGCGGCGTCCGGGTCCGGAGCGTCCCGCTGGACCGGCTCGCCGCCTCGGTCGGGCCCGACACCGCCCTCGTCGCGTGGTCCGCGGTGCAGTCCGCCACCGGCGTGGTCACCGACCCCGACCCGGTCGTGGCCGCCGCCCGACGCGTCGGCGCTCTGACCCTCTGCGACCTCACGCAGGCCGCCGGCGTCCTGCCCGTCGACGCCGCCCCGTTCGACGTGACGCTCACGCACATCTACAAGTGGCTCTGCGCGCCGCGCGGCGTCGCCTTCATGACACTCTCCGACACCGCCCTCGGTCGGCTCCGCCCGGTGCAGGCCGGTTGGTATGCCGGGGCGGACGTCTGGTCCTCCTGCTACGGCCCCGCCATGCACCTGGCCGACGACGCGCGTCGCTTCGACGTCTCGCCGGCCTGGCAGGCGTGGCCCGGTGCCGTGGCCGCGCTCGAGCACGCGGTCACGCTCGACCAGCAGGCGGTCTGGAGGCACGCCACCGGTCTCGCGGATCGGCTGTGCGACGCGCTCGGCTCGCCTCGGCAGGGCGACGGGCAGGCGATCGTGACGTTCGCGGACGCCGACGGGTCGGCCCTCCGGGCCCTCACCGCCGCGGGGCTCACCGCTTCGGGGCGTGCCGGGCGACTGCGCATCGCGTTCCACCTGTGGAACGACGAGTCCGACGTGACCGACGTCGTGGCCGCGCTGGGTGGGGTGGGGCCGGCCACGTCGGCGAGGTGAGCGTGGAGGGCGGACCCGGGGCGGGCCTCCCGGGCCGGGATCGCCGGTAGTCTTGCCCGGACCGTTTCCGCACCGAGCACCCAGCTCGGCGACCTCTGGAGCACCCTTTGGCACAGCCCTCCCGTCTCGACAGCGTCATCGCCCTGGCCAAGCGCCGCGGCTTCGTCTTCCAGTCGGGTGAGATCTACGGAGGCTCCCGCTCCGCGTGGGACTACGGGCCCCTCGGTGTGGAGCTCAAGGAGAACATCAAGCGCCAGTGGTGGCAGCGGTTCGTCCGCGGCCGCGGGGACATGGTCGGCCTCGACTCCGCGGTGATCCTGCCCCGCAAGGTGTGGGAGGCCTCCGGCCACGTCGCGACCTTCACCGACCCGCTGGTGGAGTGCCTGCACTGCCACCACCGGTTCCGCGAGGACCACCTGATCGAGGCGTTCGTCGCGAAGAAGGGCCGCGACCCCGAAGGCCGCATGGCCGAGATCGCCTGCCCGAACTGCGGCACCCGCGGTGAGTGGACCGAGCCCCGCGAGTTCTCCGGGATGCTCAAGACCTACCTCGGCCCGGTCGAGTCGGAAGAGGGCCTGAACTTCCTGCGCCCCGAGACCGCCCAGGGCATCTTCGTCGACTTCGCGCAGGTCGTCACGACGAGCCGCATGAAGCCCCCGTTCGGCATCGGGCAGGTCGGCAAGGCGTTCCGCAACGAGATCACGCCCGGCAACTTCATCTTCCGCACGCGCGAGTTCGAGCAGATGGAGATCGAGTACTTCGTCCCGCCGGCCTCGGCCCAGGAGCACTACGAGCAGTGGATCGCCGACTCGGTCGCGTTCTACACCGACCTCGGCATCGACCCCGAGAACCTGCGTCGATTCGACGTCCCGGACGGCGAGCGGGCGCACTACTCCGACGCCACCGCCGACATCGAGTACCGCTTCGGCTTCACCGGCTCGGAGTGGGGCGAGCTGATGGGCGTCGCGAACCGCACCGACTTCGACCTGAACAACCACATCGAGGCGTCCGGCCAGGACCTCCGGTTCTTCGACCAGGCCGCCAACGAGAAGTACGTGCCGTACGTCATCGAGCCGTCGTTCGGTCTGACCCGTGCACTCATGGCGTTCCTGCTCGACTCGTACCACGAGGACGAGGCCCCGAACGCGAAGGGCGGCGTCGACAAGCGCACCGTCCTGCGCCTCGACCCGCGCCTGGCCCCGGTGAAGGCCGCCGTCCTGCCGCTGTCGCGCAACGAGCAGCTCTCGCCCGTCGCCCGCGGCCTGGCCGACGACCTGCGCAAGAACTGGAACGTGGACTTCGACGACGCCGGTGCCATCGGACGTCGCTACCGTCGCCACGACGAGATCGGCACGCCGTTCTGCATCACGGTCGACTTCGACACGCTCGAGGACAAGGCCGTCACGGTGCGCGAGCGCGACACCATGGGCCAGGAGCGCGTCTCGCTCGACCAGCTGCAGGGGTACCTGGCGCAGCGGTTGCTCGGCGCCTAGGGGTTTCGGCTCCGCAAGACACCGGTGTTCGTGCGTTGCACACCCGCAATCGGGTGTTCGACCTGCGAACACCGGTGTCTTGCTGCCAGCGACGGGAATGCGTGCCGCACGAGCGCGTTGGGGTCAGCATGAACGACTCCGTGAAGGTCGATGTCTGGTCGGACATCGCCTGCCCCTGGTGCTACATCGGCAAGCGCAAGTTCGAGGCCGGCGTCGCCGCGTTCGGCGCGTCGACCGAGGGCCGTCCCGTCGAGGTCGAGTACCACTCCTTCGAGCTCAGCCCGGACACCCCCGTCGACTTCGAGGGCACCGAGGCCGAGTTCCTCTCCGGCCACAAGGGCATGCCCGTCGACCAGGCGCAGCAGATGCTCGACCAGGTCACGGCCATCGCCGCGGGCGTCGGCCTGGAGTACGACTTCGAGGCGATGCACCACACCAACACCGTGAAGGCCCACCAGGTCATCCACCTCGCCAAGCAGCACGGCAAGCAGCTCGAGATGGTCGAGCGCCTGTTCACCGCCTACTTCGAGCGCGGCGAGCACGTCGGACAGGAGTCCTCGCTCGCCGACCTGGCGGCGGAGATCGGTCTCGACCGCGACGAGGTCCTCAGCACCCTGCGCGACGACGCCCAGCTCGCTGCGGTCCGCGCCGACCAGGCCCAGGCGCAGGCATACGGGATCAACGGCGTGCCGTTCTTCGTGATCGACGGCAAGTACGGCGTCTCGGGCGCCCAGGACCCCAGGGCGTTCGAGCAGGTGCTCCGCCAGGTGGTCGCGCTCCGCGAGACCACGCCGGAGGAGGTCGCCTCGGCGGCCGAGCGCGCTGCGGACGACGCGAGCGCCGACGTGGCGGTGACCCGATGACGGACATGACCATCAGCGACAAGGGCGCGGTGCGCCTCCAGGCCGTGACGTCGGTACCGTCCGTGCCGGACGCGCTCACGGGGCTGCCGGGCGTCCGCGGCTTCTCCGCCGCTTCCAGCGTTCCCAACCTGGAGGCCCGTCCCGCGTTGCTGACGCTCGTCACGCCCGGCGGTGCGCCGGTCTGCGAGGGCGACGCCTGCCTGATCGACGCCGGCTCGTTCGCCGGGGCCGAGGGCGACTGGTCCGAGGTGCCGGACTGACGGCTGCGTCAGTCGCGCTGCGGTTCCTCGTCGGTGATGTCGGCGACGGTCGCGCCGTAGGCGGCGACGAGCGCGTCGGCGTCGACGAAGGCGCTCGCCCCGTGCCGGCCCGCACCCAGGGCGACGCGGCGTCCGACGATGCGCTCGTCGGCGTACACCGGCAGGTCGCCCGTGGCGCCGATCGGCGTGATGGTGCCGCGCTCGTAGCCGGACGCCCCGAGCGCGGTGGCGGCGTCGGGCATCGAGAGCTTGTTCACGCCGACGACCGTGCGGAGCTTCTTCCAGGCGATGCTGCGGCCGCCGGGCACCAGGGCGAGCAGGAACCCGCCGTCGTGGCGCTTCACCACCAGGGTCTTGACGATGTCGCCGGGCTCGATGCCGAGCAGTTCGGCGGCCTCGTGCAGGGAGTTCGCGGCCGGGCGCTCGACCACTTCGACCGGCAGGCCGCGGGCCTGGGCGTCGGCGTCGAACCGGGTGCTGGCGTCGGTCGTCATGTGGAGAACGCTACCGGCGCGCACCGACGTGGGAAGATGGAACAGGTATGACGATCACACAAGCACCCGCCTCGCGAGTCGGCGGCCCCCTGCGCATCGGCCCGATCGAGGTCGACGTGCCGGTCGTGCTCGCGCCGATGGCCGGGATCACGAACATGGCCTACCGCCGGCTGTGCCGCGAGTACGGCGCCGGGCTCTACGTGTGCGAGATGATCACCTCGCGTGCGCTGGTCGAACGGACCCCCGTGTCGATGCAGCTCATCCAGCACCACGAGTCCGAGACCCCGCGGTCGATCCAGCTGTACGGCGTCGAGCCGAACACCGTGGCCGAGGCGGCGTCGATCCTGGTGGGCGAGGACCGTGCCGACCACATCGACCTGAACTTCGGGTGCCCGGTGCCCAAGGTCACCCGCAAGGGCGGCGGCGCGGCCCTGCCCTGGAAGCTCGACCTGTTCCGCGAACTCGTCACCAAGACCGTGCGCGCCGCCGGCGACGTCCCCGTCACGGTGAAGATGCGCAAGGGCATCGACGAGGACCATCTGACCTACCTCGACGCCGCCCGCATCGCGCGTGACGCCGGGGTCGCCGCGGTCTCGCTGCACGCCCGCACCGCGAACGAGCACTACTCCGGGCACGCCGACTGGTCGGCGATCGCCACGCTGAAGGAGACCGTCACCGACATCCCGATCCTCGGCAACGGCGACATCTGGTCGGCCGCCGACGCGCTCCGGATGATCGACGAGACCGGCGCCGACGGCGTGGTCGTCGGGCGTGGCTGCCTCGGCCGCCCGTGGTTGTTCGGTGACCTGGCCGCGGCGTTCCGCGGCGAGGGGCTGCGGTACATGCCGTCCCTGGGCGAGGTCGCCGACGGGTTCCGCCGGCACGCCGAGCTGCTCGTCGAGTTCTTCGGCGACGAAGAGCACGCCTGCCGCGACATCCGCAAGCACGTTGCCTGGTACTTCAAGGGGTACCCGATCGGCAGCGACGTCCGGGCCGGCCTGGCGATGGCGTCGAGCCTGCAGGAGATCGACGACTTCCTCGGCCAGCTCGACCACGACGCGCCGTACCCGGGCGCCGACGCCGAGGGGCCGCGCGGTCGTGCCGGGCACCCGAAGCGCACCGCCCTGCCCGACCGCTGGCTCGAGAGCCGCGACGTCGACTCCGAGTTCCGCAAGGTCCTGGCCGCCGCCGAGCTGCACCACAGCGGCGGATGAGCGCCACCGCCTCGTACGGCCCGGCCGACGCGGAGCGCTGGCTCCCCGAAGAACACGGCAACCGCCGCTCGGACTTCGCCCGTGACCGCGCCCGACTGCTGCACTCCAGTGCGCTCCGGCGTCTGGCCGCCAAGACCCAGGTGCTCAGCCCGACCGCGGGACTCGACTTCGCCCGCAACCGGCTGACCCACTCGCTCGAGGTCGCGCAGGTCGGCCGCGAGCTCGCCGACTCGCTCGGGCTCGACCCCGACGTGGTCGACACGGCGTGCCTGGCGCACGACATCGGGCACCCGCCGTTCGGGCACAACGGCGAGACCGCGGTGAACGCCTGGGCGACCGGCATCGGCGGCTTCGAGGGCAATGCGCAGACGCTCCGGCTGCTGACGCGGCTCGAGCCGAAGGTCTACGGCGTCCGGCCCGGGGCCGACGTCGACCGTCCGTTCGGGCTCAACCTGACCCGTGCGTCGTTGGACGCCAGCTGCAAGTACCCGTGGCCCGCTGCGCAGGGGGTGTCGGAGTCGTCGTCCGGGCGCACCAAGTTCGGCTTCTACGACGACGACCACGACGCCTTCGAGTGGCTCCGCGCCGGCGCCCCGCGTCGCCAGCGGTGCATCGAGGCGCAGGTCATGGACCTCGCCGACGACATCGCGTACTCGGTGCACGACTTCGAGGACGCCGTCGTCGCCGGGTTCATCGACGTCGCGGCCCTGGGTGACCGCGTCGGCGAGAACGACATCGTGACCGCCATGCACGCCTGGGTCGGCGACGACCTGAGCCGCGACGAGCTGCTCGAGGCGTTCGACCGCCTGCGTGCGCTGCCGCTCTGGATGACCGCGTACGACGGCTCCCGCCGTGACGCCGCACGCCTCAAGAACCTGACGTCGCAGCTGATCGGACGCTTCGCGCGCACCGCCACGACGGCCACCCGCGAGTCCTACGCCTCGGGATCGCTCGTGCGGTTCGCCGCGTCGGTCGTCACCCCGCCCGAGATCATCGGCGAGATCGCGGTGCTCAAGGGCATCGTCGCGGCCTTCGTGATGACCCAGGGCGACCGTCAGCCCGTGTACGAGGACCAGCGTCGCGTGCTGACCGAACTGCTCGACGCGCTGGCGGCGACCGGTGCGTCCGACCTCGAGCCGGGCTTCGCCGCCGACTGGCACGCCGCGGACGACGACGCCGGCCGATTGCGCGCCGTCGTCGACCAGGTCGCGAGCCTGACCGACCAGGGCGCACTCGCCTGGCACCGACGTCTGGTGGTGGGTGACCGTGACCCGGTCCACATCGCCGTCTGACCGGTCCGCCGACGTCGGTCCCACGAACTAGGATCGAGGGGTGGCTGGCAGGATCGCGCGGAACGACATCGACGAGGTCCGCTCGCGTGTCAACATCGCCGACGTCGTGGGCGACTACGTCACGCTGAAGCACGCGGGCGTCGGGTCGATGAAGGGCCTGTGCCCCTTCCACGACGAGCGCTCCCCGTCGTTCCACGTCCGGCCACAGGTCGGCCGCTACCACTGCTTCGGCTGCGGCGAGGACGGCGACGTCTTCAGCTTCATCATGGCGCAGGACCACACCACCTTCGCCGAGGCCGTCGAGCGCATGGCCGCGAAGATCGGCTTCACCCTGCACTACGAAGAGGGCGACGGGCCGCGCACCGACTACAACACCCGTGCCCGGCTGATCGCGGCGAACGAAGCCGCGCTCGAGTACTTCACGGGGCAGCTCACCACGGCCGCCGCCGACCCCGCCCGCCGGTTCCTGGGGGAGCGCGGGTTCGACCCCTCGGCCGCCCAGCACTTCGGCGTCGGGTTCGCGCCGAAGTCCTACGACATGCTCAAGGACCACCTGCGCGGGCGCGGCTTCACGATGGAAGAGCTCGTGTCCGCCGGCCTCGTCAGCCAGGGGGACCGCTCGCCGTACGACCGGTTCCGCGGGCGCCTGATGTGGCCGATCCGCGACGTCACCGGGGCCACCATCGGGTTCGGGGCGCGCCGCCTGCTCGAGGACGACAAGGGCCCCAAGTACCTCAACACGCCCGAGACCCCGATCTACCACAAGAGCCAGGTGCTCTACGGGCTCGACCTGGCCCGCCGCGACATCTCGAAGCAGAAGCAGGTCGTCATCGTCGAGGGCTACACCGACGTGATGGCGTGTCACGTCGCGGGCGTCACGACCGCGGTCGCCACCTGCGGCACGTCGTTCGGCGTCGACCACATCAAGGTGCTGCGCCCGATGCTCGGTGACCTGGCCGGCGCCGACCCGAACGCCAACGGCGAGGTCGTCTTCACGTTCGACCCCGACGAGGCCGGGCAGCGCGCAGCCTCGCGTGCCTTCGCGGAAGAACAGCGGTTCGCGGCGCAGACCTACGTCGCCGTGGCACCCGGCGGGCTCGACCCGTGCGACCTCCGGCTCGCCCGCGGTGACGACGCCATCCGCCGATTGGTCACGAACAAGCGCCCGATGTTCGAGTTCATGATCCGCCGCACCCTGGACGGCCACGACCTCGAGACCGTCGAGGGGCGCGTCGGTGCCCTGCGTGCGGCCGCCCCCGTGCTCGCTGGCATCCGCGACCGCTCGCTGACACAGGGCTACGTCCGCGAACTCGCCGGCTGGCTCGGCATGGAGATCCCCGAGGTCCGTCGGTCGGTCGAGACCGCCCGACGCCGTGCGGGCTCCGCCGGGCAGGACGACCGGTCCGCAGGCGCAGGGCGCGACGGCCGTGCCGGCAACGGCACGGACGGGGCCGACACCCCCGACGAGCCCGTCGCCGGGATCCGCTCGCTGCCGAACGACCCGATCAGCCGCATGGAGCGCGACGCCGTGATGGCGATGGTGCAGCAGCCCACGTCCGTCGGCGCACCGATGCTCGGACTCGCCGCGTCGGCCACGTTCTCGACGCCGATGCTCGCCGCGGTGCGGGACGCCGTGGTCGCCAACGTCGACGTCATCGGTGCGGGGGACTGGCTCGACCGGCTGCTCGCCGACGTGCCGGCGCCGCTGCGAACCCTGACGCACGAACTCGCCCTCGCACCGATCCCCGCGCGCAACGCGGAGGACCTGGCGGCCTACTGCCGGAGCATCGTCGTGGCCCTGGTCGAGCGCGACCTGCTCGCCCGCAAGGCCTCGTTGCTCGGGCAGCTGCAGCGCGCCGACCCGCACGAGCAGGCCGAGCGCCGCGTTGAGATCCAGCGGCAGCTCGTCGACATCGACGGGCAGCGGATGCGGTTGCGCGCCGACGCCGAGGCGTCCTAGGGCCCTTCGCGCGGCTGGTGCCGGGCGTGCGCGAGGTCGCACGACGCGCCGCATGCGTGTCGCCGAGGTCGCACGAACTGTCGTGCGGCGGGGCTGCGAGCGGCAGTTCGTGCGACCTCGGCGGTCCGTGAGTGGTCAGGACGTGCTGTCTGTCGGGCCTCGAGTGGTCGCAGATCGTCGGTTGGCCGGGGTCCGGCCGACGGGACGTGACCGCTCGGGGTGGGGCGGGCGGTGAGTCGTGACCGGTCGGCGGGGGCGTGGGACGCGGCGGACGCGGGGCGGGCCTCCAGGCCGGCGGCACGGCTTCACGACGCGCCGCGTGCGCTTCGCCGAGATCGCACGAACCGTCGCTCGACAGGCGCTCTCGGCCGCCGGACCGCCCCGGTTGCACCACGCAACTTTCGTGCGTGACGCGCCGCTCGACTCCGGCGGAATCATGCATCATGCGGCAGGCCCGTGCATTACAGCGGTGTAAACAAATCGCCCCCGGTTCGTTCTGTTCCGTGACAGGGTGATACCAATGAGCGTTCCTGGCCGGGCACACAGACGTTCCACCCTCCGGCTCAGGACTCTTGCAATCATGACCAGAGAGGCAGCGGACATGGCATCCGTGACCAAGTGGGGCAAGCGCGGCATCGCGCTCGGCGCCGGTGCAGCAGCGACGGCGCTGGTGCTGACCGGCTGCGCGAGCAGCAGCGTGAGTGACACCGAACTGAACGGCCTGAGCATCGGGACGACGGACAAGATCACGTCCCTCGACCCGGCCGGTTCCTACGACAACGGCTCCTTCGCCGTGCAGAACCAGGTGTTCCCGTTCCTGATGAACACGCCCGTGGGGAGCCCGGACGTCGAGCCGGACATCGCCACGAAGGCGGAGTTCACGAACCCGACCACCTACGAGGTCACCCTCAAGGACGGGCTCGAGTTCGCGAACGGCAACAAGCTCACGTCGAGCGACGTGAAGTTCTCGTTCGACCGCGAGCTGAAGATCAACAACGAGAACGGCCCGCAGTCGCTGCTGGCCAACCTCAAGAGCATCGACACCCCGGACGACACCACCGTGGTGTTCAACCTCGACCACGCCGACCAGACCTGGCCGCAGGTGCTCTCGAGCCCCGCGGGTCCGATCGTCGACGAGGACGTCTTCAGCGCGACGAAGCTCACCAGCGCCGACGACATCGTCAAGGGCAAGGCCTTCGCCGGGCAGTACCAGATCAGCTCCTACAAGGAGAACGACACGATCCAGTACAAGACGAACCCGAAGTACGACGGCCTGCTCGGCAAGGCGAAGACCGACGAGGTCACCGCCAGCTACTACACCAAGGAGACCGACCTCAAGCTCGCCGTGCAGAAGGGCGACGTCGACGTGGCGTACCGCTCCCTGACGCCGACCGACATCTCGGACCTGCGCAAGGACGACTCCCTCAAGGTCACCGACGGCCCCGGCGGCGAGATCCGCTACGTGGTCTTCAACTTCAAGACGCAGCCGTTCGGCACCGGGCAGGACGACGCCGACGAGGCGAAGGCCCTGGCCGTGCGCCAGGCCGCTGCCGACGTGGTCGACCGTGCCCAGCTCGCGAAGGAGGTCTACAACGACACCTTCACCCCGCTGTACTCGATGGTCCCGGACGGCCTGACCGGCGCGGTCCAGCCGTTCAAGGAGATGTACGGCGACGGCGACGGCGGCGCGGACGTGTCCAAGGCGAAGAAGACGCTGTCGGACGCCGGCGTCAAGGGCAAGGTGCAGCTCGACATCCAGTACGCGCCCGACCACTACGGTTCGGCCTCGGACGACGAGTACGCGCTGCTCAAGCAGCAGCTCGAGGACTCCGGTCTGTTCACCGTCAACATCCAGTCGACGGTCTACACGACCTACGCCCAGGAGCGCACCAAGGACGCCTACCCCGTGTACCAGCTCGGCTGGTTCCCGGACTTCTCCGACGCCGACAACTACCTGTCGCCGTTCTTCACCAAGGAGAACTTCGTCCAGAACCACTACGACGACCCGGAGATCCAGGACCTCATCGCGAAGGAGCAGGCCGAGTCCGACCCGGACAAGCGTGCTGACCTGATCGAGCAGGCCCAGGAGCGCGAGGCCACCCAGATCTCGACGCTGCCGCTGCTGCAGGGCAAGTCCGTCGCGGTCGCCGGCAAGGACGTCAAGGGCCTGACCCTCGACGCCTCGTTCAAGTTCCGGTACGCCACCCTGAGCAAGTAGCACCAAGCCCCACGTGCAGGCCGCGGGCGTTCCCACGAGGAACGCCCGCGTGCCTGTGCAACGGCGACGAAAGGCACACACCCCGTGACCCTCAGCACTCCCGAGGCGACGCAGGACGTGAACGGCACCGATCCCACCAAGCCACAGGCACAACGCAGTGCCAAGAACAGTGGCGGCGGACTCGGCCGGTACATCCTCGTCAGGTTCCTCCTCATCATCCCGACCGTCTTCATCCTGGTGACGCTCGTGTTCTTCCTGATGCGCGTCATCGGGAACCCGATCACCGCGTCGGTCGGCGGTCGACTCACGCCGAGCCAGCTGCAGGAACGCCTGCACGCGGCCGGGTACGACCGGCCGGTGCTCGTGCAGTACTTCGAGTACCTCGGCAACATCCTGCGCGGCGACTTCGGCACCTCGTCGACGGACAACCGTCCGATCACCGACATCATCGTCACGTACGGCGGTGCGACCGCGGAGCTCGTGTTCTACGCGCTCATCGTCGCGCTGGTGCTCGGCATCCCGCTCGGCATGCTCGCCGCGTACACGCGTGACAAGTGGCCGGACGTGCTGCTGCGTGCGCTCGCGATCCTGACCTACGCCACGCCGGTGTTCTTCGGCGGTCTGCTGCTCAAGCTCGTCTTCTCGGTGTGGCTCGGCTGGCTGCCCCTCGGCGACCGGGCCTCGACCCGGGTGTCGCTCATCCTCGACGGCATCCCCGGCGCGAGCGGCATCTACATCATCGACGCGCTCCGCACCGGCAACGCCCAGGTCATCGGCGACGTGCTCCAGCACGCCGTCCTGCCCGCGCTGACGCTCGGCCTGCTCACCGCCGGCATCTTCCTGCGCCTGGTGCGCGCGAACATGATCGGCTCACTCGGCTCCGAGTACGTCGACGCCGCCCGGTCCCGCGGTGTGCGCGAGTCGCGGTTGGTGCGCACCCACGCGTTCCGTCCGGCCCTCGTGCCGATCATCACCGTGATGGGGCTGCAGATCGCGATGCTCCTGGGCGGCTCGGTGCTCACCGAGACGACCTTCGGGTGGCGCGGTCTGGGCTTCGAGCTCAACCAGTACCTGTCGGCCCGTGACTTCGTCGCGGTGCAGGGCATCGTCGCGATGCTGGCGGTGATCGTCGCGGTGACCAACTTCATCGTCGACGTCGTCGCCGCCCTGATCGACCCGAGAGTGAGGTTCTGACGATGGCCGACACCACCCTCGTCGATCGCCACGAGCCGCTCTGGAAGCGACTCCCCGTGGTGGTCCAGCTGCGCCGGAGCACCGGCTGGCAGCGCGCCATGCTCATCGTCGGCGTGGTCATCTGCGCCCTCTACCTGCTGGTCGCGGTGTTCGCACCGCTCCTCGCCCCGTACGGCTTCGGCCAGCTGCAGGGCGCGGACGGGCAGAGCTTCCCGCGCACCGGTGCACCGAGTGCCGAGCACATCTGGGGCACGACGGTCGGCGGCTTCGACGTGTTCAGTCGCGTGCTCTACGGCGCCCGCACGGCCGTGCTCGTCGTCATCGTCGCCGTGATCGTCTCGATCATCGTCGGTGTCCTGCTCGGCATGGTCTCCGGGTACCTGGGCGGCTGGCTCGACCGCGTCCTGGTGGTCGTGGCCGACGCCATCTACGCGTTCCCGTCGCTGCTGCTCGCGATCATCGTGTCCATCGTCATCTCCGGCGGCAACTCGAGCTACTCGGGGGGCATCATCGCGGCGGCGATCTCGATCACCGTCGTCTACGTGCCGCAGTACTTCCGCGTGGTGCGTGCCGAGGCCGTCCGGCTGAAGAACGACGCGTTCGTCGAGTCGGCGCGCGTGATGGGCACGAACCCGTGGCGCATCATGACGCGGCACGTCCTGCGCAACTCGACCCGTTCCCTGCCGCTCATCCTGACGCTCAACGCGAGCGACGCGATCCTGACCCTGGCCGGCCTCGGCTTCCTCGGGTTCGGCATCGGCCCGACGTCCGGTGCCGAGTGGGGCTACGACCTGAGCCGTGCACTCTCGGACGTCGCGAGCGGCGTCTGGTGGACCGGTGTCTACCCGGGTGTCGCGATCGTGGTGCTCGTGCTCGGCGTGACCTTCATCGGCGAGAGCCTGAACGACATCTCCGACCCCCGCCTGCGTGCACGCCGACGCCTGAAGCAGCTCGTGTCGACGCGCGACACGCGCGACGCCGAGGCACCGCGCACCGCCGGGAACGACACGGAAGGGACGGGCGTATGACCCCGACCACCCGCCTGCAACCGGGCGACACCACCACCGAGCCGGTCGTCGTCGTCGACGACCTGACCGTCACCTTCGCGACCGACGGCGGCGCCGTCGACGCGGTCAAGGGCGTCAGCCTCGACGTCCGCCCCGGCGAGGTGCTCGCCCTGGTCGGCGAGTCCGGCTCGGGCAAGTCCGTCACGGCCCGCAGCATGCTGCGGCTCATGCCGGAGACGGCGACACTCGGCGGCGCGGTGCTGCTCGACGGCACCGACGTCGTGTCGGTCGGCTCGCAGAAGCTCCGCGAGCTGCGCGGGACCGCCGGTGCGATGGTGTTCCAGGAGCCGTCGACCGCGCTCAACCCCGTCTTCACCGTCGGGTGGCAGATCGCCGAGGGGCTCCGTGCCCACGGCGGCGTGTCCAAGAAGGAAGCACGGGCGAAGGCCATCGACTACCTCGGCCGCGTCGGCATCCCCGACCCCGAGACCCGCGTCGACCACTACCCGCACCAGTTCTCCGGTGGGCAGAAGCAGCGCGTGGTCATCGCGAGCGCACTGGCCCTCGAGCCGAGCGTCATCATCGCGGACGAACCGACGACGGCACTCGACGTCACGGTGCAGGCCGAGATCCTCGACCTGCTGCGCCGGTGCCGCGACGAGTTCGGCACCGCGATCGTCGTCATCACGCACAACATGGGCGTGGTCGCCGACCTGGCCGACCGCGTCGCCGTGATGTACCAGGGCGAGATCGTCGAAGAGGCCACGGCGACGGCACTGTTCGCGACGCCGCAGGCCGACTACACCAAGCGGCTGCTCGCGGCGGTGCCCCGGCTCGAGGCGTCCACCGGGGTGGCCCGGCGCGCCGCGATCTCCGAGGACGTCACCCCGCTGGTGGAGGCGAAGGGGCTCGAGATCGAGTACCCCGGGCGGCTCGGTTCGCCGGCGTTCAAGGCGGTCAAGGGCGTCGACCTGGCGATCCGTCCGGGCGAGGTCCTCGGCCTGGTGGGGGAGTCCGGCTCGGGCAAGACCACCATCGGCCGGGCCATGGCGGGGCTGACGAAGGTCACCGGCGGCTCGCTCAAGGTCCTCGGCGCCGAGATGCTCGGGTACCGCGAACGCGACTTCAAGCACCTGCGCAAGGACATCGGGTTCGTGTTCCAGGACCCGGCGACCTCGTTCAACCCGCTGCTGACGATCGCCGAGTGCGTCGCCGAGCCGCTGGTCGTGCACAAGGAGGTCTCGAGCCCCCGTGCCGCGCGCAAGCGGGTGGACGAGCTGCTCGAGGCCGTGCAGCTGCCGGCCGCGTACGGCGACCGCTACCCGCACGAGCTCTCCGGCGGGCAGCGCCAGCGTGCATCGCTCGCCCGGTCGCTCGCGCTCCGGCCGAAGCTGCTCATCGCCGACGAGCCGACGAGTGCGCTCGACGTCTCCGTGCAGGCCCGGGTGCTCGAGCTCTTCCTCGAGCTGCAGCAGGACCTCGGCTTCGCCTCGCTGTTCATCAGCCACGACCTCGCGGTCGTCGGCGCGCTGTCCGACCGGATCGCGGTGCTGTACCGCGGCGACCTGGTCGAGACGGGCACGACGGCGCAGGTCCTCGGCGCGCCGCAGCACCCCTACACGCAGCGGCTCCTCGCGTCGCTGCCGGTGCCGGACCCAGCCGAGCAGGCGGAGCGACGGCGTACGCTGGAGCGACTGGAGAACGTCGGGTCCTGACCCGACGTGACCCGCCCTGGAGGCCCGCCCAGCGTCGTCGACGCACGCCGGGCCTCCAGGGCGGTCGTCTCCACTGCTGCACGCACGACGGACCTGCCAGGGCGGCCCGTCGCGAACCGCCGCCTGGGGGCGGCGTGGAAGGGGACCCATGATCGCGGTCAACGGACCGGCGGTCGTCGCGGACGACGTGTCGATCGAGTACCGGGGGGGACGCGGGGGCGAGTCCATCCGGGCCGTCGACGGCGTGAGCCTCACGGTCCGGCAGGGGGAGATCCTCGCCCTGCTCGGTGAGTCGGGATCGGGCAAGTCGACCTTCGCCGCCGCCATCGCCGGCCAGCTCGGATCCCACGGCGAGGGCGAGGGCGCCCTCCGTCGGCACATCGTCGGCGGCGAGCTGACCGTGCTCGGCCAGAAGACCCGGGGCCTCCGTCCCTCGTCGCGCAAGCTCGAACGGCTGAGCGGCCGGATCGGGTACCTGCCGCAGGACGGCGCCGACCGGCTCAGCCCGGACCTGACCGTCGGCGAGGCCGTCGCCGAACCGATCTACGCCCGCGACCGCCGGTTCGACCGGCGCGAGGCCGGGCTCATCGTGGCCCGGCTGCTCGACGCGGTGCACCTGCCGCTCGGGGCGATGCGCCTGAACACGTGGGAGCTGTCGAGCGGTCAGCGCCAGCGTGTCGCCCTGGCGAAGGCGCTCGTGCTCGAGCCCCAGCTCCTGGTCGCGGACGAACCAGCGCGCGGCGTCGACGTGCTCGTGCGGCAGTCCGTGCTCGAGGCCCTGGCGACGCTGCAGCGCGGCCGGCAGTTCTCCGCCGTCGTCGTGTCCAGCGACCTGCGCGAGGCCCGCGCCCTCGCCGACCGCGTCGCCGTGATGGCCGACGCCCGGCTCGTCGGGCTCGGCACCTTCGACGAGGTCCTCGACAACCCGGTCGACCCCTACGTGAAGACCCTCGCCTCGACCGCGGCCCGCGGCGTGAAGCGTCGTCCGGCGCCGACGACGGCCCGCCGTTCGTCGGCGCCGCGCCGTCCGCTCGCCGCCGGCACCGGCCCGCGCACCGACCGTCAGGAGAACGCGTGAGTGCCACTTCCCAGGGCCCCCGCGGCCACCGCGCCGTCGTCCCCACGTCGGGTGCACCGCTGCCGATCGACGCCCCGCAGCCCGGGCCGGTCGCCGTGCTGCCGGAACCGACGGACCTGCACGTGGACGCCGTGACCGAGGCCGGCGGCACCGTCGCCTCGCTCGACGCCGACACCCGCGGCGTCGTCTGGCTCGACCCTCGCGACCCGGCCGGCCTCGCCGACGCGCTGTCGTCGGCACCGGGGGTGGGTTGGGTGCAGCTGCCGTTCGCCGGCGTCGACGCCTTCGCGCACCTGATCCAGGAGCACGGCGACCGCGTGCTGTTCACCTCGGCCAAGGGTGCCTACGCGGAGCCGGTCGCCGAGCACGCGCTGGCATTGACCCTCGGCACGCTCCGTGTCCTGCAGAAGCGCGCTCGTGCGTCGTCGTGGGCCACCGAGCCCGAGGGTGTCTCGCTGTACGGGCGGAACGTCGTCGTGATCGGTGCGGGCGGGATCGCCCTCGAGTACCTCCGGCTGCTCGCGCCGTTCGACGTCGACGTCACGGTCGTGCGCCGCTCGCCCGAGCCCGTGCCGGGAGCCGCGCGGACCGTCACCACCGACGAGCTCGACCGGGTCCTGCCCGACGCCGACGTCGTGATGATCGCGGCGGCGATGACCTCGGGCACCGCGAAGCTCTTCGGTGAGCAGCAGTTCCGGATCATGAAGCCGTCCGCCCGGCTCGTGAACATCGCCCGCGGCGGCCTCGTGGACACCGATGCACTGGTCGCCGCCCTGCGCGCGGGGGAGATCGCCGCGGTCGGCCTCGACGTCACCGACCCCGAGCCGCTGCCCGACGGGCACCCGCTCTGGTCGGAGCCCGGCGCGGTCATCACCCCGCACCAGGCCGACACCCCGGAGATGGTCGCACCGCTGCTCGCCGAGCGCGTCCGGCTCAACGCCGCGGCGTTCCTCGGGGGCGACGGCGAGGGCTTCGTCGGCGTCGTGGACCCGGGCGCCGGGTACTGACACGGGGGCCTCGAAGCGCGGCGCGCCCGGGCGGCGTGTCCGATGCGGTGGAGGGCCTCAGCGTCCTGCTATGCTGTTACCCGTTGTTCGCACGTCATTCGCCAGCGGACAGTGATCCTCGATAGCTCAATTGGCAGAGCAGCCGGCTGTTAACCGGCAGGTTGTTGGTTCGAGTCCAACTCGGGGAGCGACAGGTCCTCATCCCTTCGGGGGTGGGGACCTTTTGCGTTGCGGACGGTGATGAAGACGCCGGCGTCTTCGATGCACGCCGCCCCGTGCTCGAGACGCCTCCGGATTCGGCGGTGTCTCGCCGGTTCGGGTGCGTCCTGGCGGGACGCCGGCGTCTGCGCGGGACGCCGGCGTGTGCCTGGACGCCGGCGTGTGCCTGGACGCCGGCGTGTGCGGGTCAGCGGTCGTCGGGCTCTTCGGGCTCTTCGGGCTCGATGCTGAGGGTGCCGTCCCGGTTGTTGTCGTTGATCACGCCGGTCTTCGTGACGTAGACGTCGAGGTAGTCGAGCCGGAAGTGCTCGAGCTGGTCGTCGTACTCCGCCAGGAACGCGCGGACCTGCTTCGGCATGGGGCGCCGGTCGTCGTGGCCGACCACCACCGCGTCGAACGGTCCGAGCTGCGGCTTCTGCGTGCCACGGTCGCCGAAGTAGATGCGCCAGGTGTTCGCGCTGAACCGGGCGAACAGGACGTTCTCGTCGTCCTTGCCACGGACCTCGAGCGCCTCCGTCAACATCGCGATGCCGCTCGGACGGGTCTGCACGACGGCGACGCCCAGCCGTGCGACGGGGATGAGCAGCGCGGCGACGAGCACTGCTGCCGCAATGCGTCCGAGGGGCGGCCGGACGGTCGCCAGTCGCCCGTACCCGATCGCCGCCAACGCGATGATGAACGGCATCCACGCGTCGTAGTAGTACGGCAGCGAGACGTTGGCGACGATGACGTAGAAGACGAGGAAGACACCGAGGGCGATGCCGAGGTACGCGACCAGGCGGTCCGGTCGGACGACGAGCGCGGCGACCACACCGATGGTCAGGACGGTGAGCAGCAACCAGCCCGTGCCGTCGGCGAGGAACGCGAAGTTCGCCCACCACGGTGCCGCCGGGTAGATCGTCCCGAGGATGGTCGTCGGGTGCCCGTGGGCGTTCTGCTGCGCCTGGAACCGGAGCATCTGCCCGATGGCCGCGAAGAGCCCGACCGGCAGGTAGACGACCACGAACACGACCACGAACGCGACGCCGCCGTACAGCGCACCGACCCCCAGGTCGCGCCACCGACGGAACAGCAAGGGGAGTGCTCCCACGGCGAGGACGAGCACTGCCGTCGACACCTTCGAGGTCACGGACAGTGCGAGCAGCGCACCCGCTGCGGCCACCCACCACCGGTTGCCGGTCCGCATCCAGCGCCAGGCCGCGGCGAGCGAGGCGACGGCGAAGAAGACCATGAGGGGTTCGAGCATCGCGAACCGGTCGATGCGGACGCCGATGACCGACCCGGCTTCCGCCCAGGACGAGCCCGAGCCACGCGGCGTCAGCCACCACATCGCCGCCGCGGTCAGGCCGGTCCAGAAGCCGACCTCGCGTCGCAGCCAGAGGAACAGGACGACACCCGTGCCGAGCATCGCGGTCGCAGCCACCAGCCTCGGTCCGAGCGGCCCCTGTCCCACCAGGAGCTGCGCCACGCCGTACACGTACTTCGCGAGCGGCGGGTGCTCGAGGTTGAGCGAGAAGTTCCCGTGCACGTAGGCCCAGCTCGCGCGGAGGTACACGAACTCGTCGTTCACGATGGTCGGACGGCCGAGGTGCCAGTAGGCGACGAACACAGCAGCCAGGGCGACGACCACGAGGGCCGTCGCACGGACGGGGCGGGAGTGCAGGCGGGGGATGAGGACCTCCAGGACAGGGCGATGCCGGACCATCATCGCAGGAGCCGCCGTACGGGTCGTCCGCAGCGCTTGCTGTTAGCGTTCACAGGTGCACCGTTCCCGTTCGCCTCGACTCACGCTCCTGGGCGTCGTCGTCGCCGTGACGGCGGTGCTCACCGGCTGCAGCAGCGTCGGCCCGGACACCGACGCGTCCGAGGACCCGACGAGCTCGGACACCGGCCTGGGCTCGGGCGCGTCGCCCGTGGTCTTCGCGTTCGTCTGCGCCGCCGACGGATCGGACAGCGAGACCTACACCACCTACTCGGCGGTGTGGGAGGCCGAGCGCGCCGACTGCTCGGCGAAGCGCCTGACCGGGTCGGTGCCGTCGAGCCAGCAGCAGGCCGCGGTGGCGGCGGCGCGCGGCGACGCGACCCTCGTCGAGCTCGCGAGCACGTGCGCGGTCCGCGGCTCGGCGCCGTGGACGTCGGCGGTCGCCGACGCGCGCGGCGCGCACGTGGCCGCCGGGCTCCTGCGGTACTGCCCAGGGCACCCGGAGACCGACCGCCTGCGCGACGCACTGGCTGCCTACCGGGGCTGAGCCGGGCCTCCAGGCCGCCCGCCGGACCAGCGACGGGCTGGACGGCACCGGGTGCCGACACTGACCGGCGTCAGTCAGCCCTCGGGGTGGTCGCGACCCGGCAACCAGGACTGGCCGGGGCCGCCCCAGCTGCTCTTGCGGATCGCCTTGGCGACCTGCTTGCCGTAGGGGTGCACCAGGCGGTCGGCGTAGAGCCAGCCGTCCAGGTGGTCGTACTCGTGCTGGAAGATCCGGGCCAGCCAGCCGTGCGCCTCGACCTCGAACGGGGTGCCGTGCTCGTCGAAGGCCCGCAGCAGGGCGCGTTCGGAACGGCGGAGCGGGAACCGCTCACCAGGGATCGACAGGCAGCCCTCGGACTCCTCGTCCTCGTCGAGCTCCTCGACCGATTCGGGGACCGGGGGCGTGATCCACAGGACGGGGTTCACGGCGGCGCCCCGGTGCAGGACGTCGTCGTCGTCGGTGTAGGAGTACACGAACAGGCGCTTGCCGACGCCCACCTGCGGACCGGCCAGGCCGACGCCCGGTGCCAGGTCCATGGTCTCGAGCATGTCGGCGACGAGGGTGCGGAGGTCGTCATCGAACGCGGTGACCTCGGCTGCACGCTCGTGCAGGACGGGTTCGCCGGTGATGCGGATCGGGAGAACGGCCATTCACCCAGGTTATCCGGCGGGGGACGGTAGCCTCGACGCGTGACGACGGACCTCCAGCTGCCCGACGCCGTGAGCAACCTCACGCCGTTCCAGGCGCTGATGATCCCGGTGGCGCTGATCGGTGCGGTGTTCCTGTCGCTCGGGGCGCAGTTCCAGAGCCGCGGGGTGCAGCGGGTCGAGGCGCGTCTCGGTCGGCAGTCGAAGGGGCTGAGCGTCAGGCACGTGGTCGGGCTCGTCTCGAGCGGTTACTGGGTGCTCGGCACGCTCATGCTCGGCATCGCGGTGGTGCTCCAGCTCATCAGCATCACGTTCGCGCCCCTGATCGTCGTGCAGCCCCTGGGTGCCGTCGCCCTCGTCATCACGACGTGGTTCTCGTCGCGGTCGTCCGGTGTGCCGCTCGGTCGTCGTGCGCGGCGCGCGGTGTGGACGTGCATCATCGGTGTCGGCATCTTCGTCGGGATCGCGGCGTTCGTCGGGCACGAGAGCGCGATCACCCGTCAGCAGCTCGTCACCGTGCTGGTGATCCTGGCCGTCGTGCTGGTGCTCGTGCTGGTGTCGTTCCGCCTGGTGGCCAAGCACCGCAGTGCGCTGTACTACATCGTCGGGGCGGGGGTGCTCTACGGGTTCGTGGCGACGCTGGCCAAGGTGGTGCTGAACCGGTTCGTGAACGGCACCTTCGACTGGTTGACCGTGCTCGCGATCGCCGGCGTGGTCGTGGCGGCGTCGCTCGGTGGGTACTTCGTGCAGAACGCGTACTCGAGCGGGTCGGCCGACCTCGTGATCGCGGGGCTGACGGTGATCGATCCGATCGTCGCGGTCGGCATCGGCGTCATCGTGCTCGGCGAGGCCTCGGGGGCGCCGTGGTTCGCGGTCGCGGGCTTCGTGGTGGCCGCGGGCATCGCCATCACCGGGGTGTTCCTGCTCGCCAAGCACCACCCGCAGACCCGAGCCTGACGCCGGCCGGCGCGGGCGACCGGCGCGCACGCGGCGGTGCACTCGCCGCGCACCCCGGGTGGTCGCCGCCCTCATCCGCGCGGCTGACGCGACCGTCGATCCCGGTGCGATAGCGTCACTGCCGACCAGCCATCGCCCACGAGAGGACGAACTCAGCCGTGTCAGGAGACGCCACCACCGCCACCGCCGGACCGACGGAAGCGACGGGCGGTCACCGACCGTTGCGCGTGCTGATCGCAGCGGACACCTTCGCCCCCGACGTCAACGGCGCCGCCACCTTCGCTGAGCAGCTCGCCGTCGGCCTGGCCGAGCGCGGGCACGAGGTGCACGTCGTGGCCCCGGCCTCGAGCCGCCACTACGGCACCTTCGACGAGGAGCACCACGGCGTCACGCTCGTCGTGCACCGCCTGAAGTCGTACAAGTGGCCGCTGCACCCGTGGCTGCGCTTCGTCTGGCCGTGGAGCGTCCGGAAGTGGACCGGCCCGATCCTCGACGCCGTCAAGCCCGACGTGCTGCACATCCAGTCGCACGTGGTCATCGGCCGCGGCATCGTGCACGAGGCGAACGACCGCGGCATCCGGGTCATCGCGACGAACCACTTCATGCCGGAGAACCTGCTCGAGTACACGCCGTTCGGCAAGTGGACGCTGCCCCTCGCGCTGAAGATCGCGTGGAGCGACGCCGCCAAGACCTACCGGCTGGCCGACACCATCACGACGCCGACGAACCTGGCCGCCGACTACCTGCGGAAGGCCATCGCCGGCCAGCAGGTCCTCGCGATCTCGTGCGGCATCGACGCGTCCCGGTACGTGGCGCGCGAGGGACGCCCGGTCAACAACGACATCGTCTTCGTCGGTCGCGTGGCCCCCGAGAAGAACCTCGACGTGCTCGTCCGCGCGGTGGCGCTGCTGCCCGCCGAGCTGTCCGCGACGCTGACCATCGTCGGCGACGGCGAGATGATCCCGAAGCTGACCGCGTTGGCGAAGGAGCTCGGGCTCGAGGACCGCGTGCGGTTCCTGGGGTTCGTCTCCGACGAGCGCAAGCAGGAGGCCCTGACCAACGCGACGGTGTTCGCGATGCCGTCGACGGCGGAACTGCAGAGCATCTCGTCGCTCGAGGGGATGGCGTCCGGGCTGCCCGTCGTCGCCGCCGACTCGATGGCGCTGCCGCACCTGATCGACGGCAACGGGTACCTGTTCACCCCGGGCGACGTGGACGACCTGGCGGCGAAGCTCACGACGGTGCTCACCGCGCCCGAGTCGGAGTACGTCGCGATGCGGGATCGCAGTCTGACCATGATCGAGGCACACGACATCAACCGCACGCTGTCGACGTTCGAGTCGCTGTATCGTGGTGAGCCGGTGGCCTGAGGGTCTCCGGCGAGGGGCGGTAGCCAAGCTGGTCAAGGCAGTCGGCTCATAACCGAACGATCCGCGGGTTCGAGTCCCGCCCGCCCTACGTGCACATGCCAAGGAAGCGCGACACTTCGCAGGACGACCACGCACCGACACCGAACGTCACCTTCGAGGTGACCCGTGGCGGTACCGGCGTGCGCGTGAACGCCTTCCGCCTCGGGTTCATGGGCGCCATCGGGGTGCTCGTCGCGCTGCTCGCCGGTGCGATCATCAACGAGCTCAGCACGGTGCTGGTCTACATCGGGGTCGCGCTGTTCCTGGCACTCGGCATCGACCCGCTCGTGTCGTTCCTGGAGCGGATCATCCCGCGCTGGTCCGCCATCACGATCGTCGTGGTCGCGGTCCTCGGGGCCTTCGCCGGCATCGTGTTCGCCGTGGTGCCGATCCTGGTGGAGCAGGCGTCGAACCTGATCCAGAACTTCCCCGACATCGTGCAGGACATCTCGCAGCAGCAGTGGGTGCAGGACCTGTCGAAGCAGTTCGCCGGGTCGTTCGACATCGACCACGCCCTGCAGTCGCTGCAGTCGTTCGTCGAGAAGCCGGGCAACCTGCTCAGCGTCGGCGGCGGGATCCTGGCGGTCGGCAGCGGCATCCTGTCCGGGGTCACCGGGGCGCTCATCGTCATCATCCTGATGCTCTACTTCCTCGCGTCGATGCGGGGCATGAAGCGTGCGACCTACCGGTTCGTGCCGGCGTCGCGCCGCCAGAACTTCATCGACGTGAGCGAGCAGATCACGCAGGCCGTCGGCCGCTACGTCGTCGGGCAGGTGTCGCAGGCGCTCATCAACGGCATCCTCAGCTTCATCTTCCTGCTCATCATCGGGGCGCCGCTGCCCGTGCTGCTCGCGTCGTTCGCGTTCCTCGGTTCGCTCATCCCGCTCGTCGGCACGCTCGCCGCCGCGATCGTCATCTCGCTGCTCTGCTTCTTCGCGTCGCCGGCCACCGCCCTCGCCGCCGCCATCTACTACCTCGTCTACATGCAGGTCGAGGCCTACCTGATCTCCCCGCGCATCATGTCGCGGGCGGTCCAGGTGCCCGGCGCGCTCGTGGTCATCGCGGCGGTCGCGGGCGGCACGATCGGCGGCGTGCTCGGCGCACTCGTGGCGCTGCCCGTCGCGGCGTCGGTCATCATCATCGTGCAGAAGGTCATCTACCCCCGCCAGGAGCAGGCGTGACGAGCGGCACCGGCGCACCGGACGACGCGGTCGTCGCCGCCTTCGCCGAGCACGTCCACGACCGTGACCGCTGGGCGCGCAGTGCCCGTGGGCCGCTCGCCCTGGTGAACGCCCAGCACGTCGACCATCCGCAGCCGGTCTGGCCGGTCCCCGGGACGTGGGCCCCGGCCGTCGGCGGACTCACCGTGACGGCCGAGGCCTCCGACGGCGTCGTCGTCGACGGCGTCCCGGTCGACGGCACGGTCCTGGTGGCCGGGGACACCGCCGTCGTGCCGTCGACCGTCGCGCTGCCGGACGGCTTCGCCGGCACCGTCAGCGGCGACACCCTGCGCGTCTGGGACCCGTCGTCCGAGGCGATCGCCCGCTTCGCGCAGATCGCCCGCTTCGCGTGGTCCGGCGACTGGGTGACGTCCGGCACGTACGTCCCGCTGGTGGGAGACGACCTGGAGGCCCGTGGCAGCGTCCGCGACGCCGCCGGCGACGCCCTGCCGGTCACCGGACACATCGAGACCGTCGTGGGTGGTGCAACGGTGCGCTTCGTCGCCGTCCGGTCGGCTGCCCACCGCGGAGCCCCGCGGCTGCAGCTCATCGTGCAGGACGCCACGAGTGCCCTGCCGGAGGACGACCCGGGCAGCACCTACTCCATGGGTCGATTCCTGTACCTCGACGACCCCGGCACGGAGGCCACGGTCGAGCTCGACTGGAACCTGCTGGTCCTGCCGCCGTGCGCGTTCTCGTACCAGTACGCGTGCCCGATCCCACCGGAGGACAACCGCGTCCCGGTGCCGATCACGGCGGGGGAGCGACACCCGGTCGACGCGGACGGTGCCGTCCTGCACTGATCGGGGTCGGTTCCTTGCCGTTCCCAGCCGCGGCGCTGCATAATGGGCGTGTCCCGTCGGGACATCACAATCGCATACCGATGGTTCCGTGGCCCCTCGGGTCAGGATCCTCCGCACCAGGTCGATGGGGAAGTCGCACCTGACGTATCGGAGGAACCGTGAACGGAACGACGACAGGAGTGCTCTACGTGCACTCCTCACCCCGCGCGCTCTGCCCGCACGTCGAATGGGCAGCAGGTCGCGCGATGAACCGCGCCGTGAACTTCTCGTGGCTCGACCAGCCCGCACAGGACGGTGCGCGCCGGACCGAGTACACGTGGACCGGTGCGGTGGGCGCCGGCGCCGCGATCGCGTCGGCCCTGCGCGGATGGGAACACCTGCGGTACGAGGTCACCGAGGAGCCGACGAGCGCCTCGGACGGCGGTCGCTGGATGCACACGCCCGACCTCGGCGTGTTCTACGCGCAGACCGACGTCACGGGCAACATGGTCATCCCCGAGGACCGGGTGCGCTACGCGATGGAGGTCGCGGGCAGCAACGCCCTCGAGCTGCACCGTGAGCTCCGGCTCGCCCTCGGGCAGGCCTGGGACGACGAGCTCGAGCCCTTCCGCCACGCGGCCGAGGGCAACCCGGTCGTCTGGCTGCACCGCGTCGGCTGAGCCAACTCGCAACACGCCGGCGTCTCGGGTGCGCCGGACGCCGACGTCGGGTGCGCCAGACGCCGGTGTGTCGTCCGGACACCGCCACAGACTCGAGACGCCGCCGAATACGGCGGCGTCTCGTCGTTTCCGGGGCGCCTCAGCGACACGACGGCGTGTTGCCGGGACTCCAACCGGCACCGGAACGACGGAAGCCCGCCCCGACGACGCGGGACGGGCCTCCTGGCAGGGTGGGACGGATCAGACGCTGCGGAACGCGACCACGGCGTTGTGTCCGCCGAAGCCGAACGAGTTGCTGACCGCGAGCAGGTCACCCTCGGGCAGTGCGCGCGGCTCGCGGGCCACGTCCATGACGATCTCCGGGTCCTGGTCGTGCAGGTTGATCGTCGGCGGGGCGACGCGGTTGTGCAGCGCGAGGACGGTGAAGACCGCCTCGATCGCACCGGCACCACCGAGCAGGTGACCCGTCGAGGACTTGGTCGCGGACACCACGACGTCGTCCAGGTGGTCCCCGAAGACCCGACGCATCGCGTGGTACTCGGCGACGTCACCGACGGGGGTCGAGGTGGCGTGCGCGTTGACGTGCACGACGTCCTCGATGCTCGCGTCGGCGTGCTCGAGGGCCTGCAGGACGGCACGGGCGGCGGCGCTGCCCTCGGGGTCCGGCGCGGTGATGTGGAAGGCGTCGGAGGTGATGCCGGAGCCGGCGACCTCGGCGTAGATCGTCGCGCCGCGGGCCTCGGCGTGCTCCTTCGACTCGAGGATGAGCGCCGCTGCGCCGTCACCGAGCACGAAGCCGTCACGCGTGACGTCGTAGGGACGCGACGCGGTCTCGGGGGAGTCGTTCCGGCGCGACAGGGCCTGCATCGCGGCGAACGCGGCCAGCGGGAGCGGGTGCAGCGCGGCTTCGGCGCCACCGGTGATGACGATGTCGGCGTCGCCGTCGGCGATGTGCCGGTACGCCTCGGCCAGCGACTCGGTCGACGACGCGCAGGCGGACAGGTAGGTGCGGGCACCACCACGGGCGCCGAACTCCATCTCGATGGCGGCGGCGGGTCCGTTCGCCATGAGCATCGGGACCGTCATCGGCAGGACGCGACGCGGACCCTTCTCGCGCAGGGTGTCCCAGGCGTCGAGCAGCGTGTTGACGCCACCGATGCCGGTCGCCCAGTCGACGATCAGGCGCTCGGGGACGACGGACTCGTCGTCGATGCCGGCGTCGGCCCAGGCCTCGCGCGCCGCGACGAGCGACAGCTGCGACGAGGGGTCGAGGCGCTTCGACTCGGGGCGGGTGAGCTGGTCGGTGAGGAACCGGCGCGCCTGGCCGGCGAACTCCACGGGGAGTTCGAGCTCGGCGTAGCGGGGGTCCTCGATGCGGGTGATGCCGGACTTGCCGGCGAGCAGCGCGTCCCAGGTGTCCGGGGCGGTCGCGGCGAGGGGTGAGATCGCACCGATCCCGGTGACGACGACGGTCTTCTTGGTCATGGGACGACGTGTTCTTTCGTTGGGGTGAACAAGATGAGCGCCACGGCCCGCAGGGGTCCGCGGGCCGCGGCGCTCAGGAAGCTCGTGTCAGGCCTGGGCCTTGACGATGTAGTCGACCGCGTTGCCCACGGTCTTGAGGTTCTTGACCTCTTCGTCCGGGATCTTCACGTCGAACTTCTCCTCGGCGTTGACCACGATGGTCATCATCGAGATGGAGTCGATGTCGAGGTCGTCCGTGAAGGACTTGTCGGCGGCGACGGTGTCGGTGGCGATACCGGTCTCGTCGTTGATCAGCTCGGCCAGGCCGGCGAGGACTTCTTCGTTGGACAGGGCCATGAGTGTTCTCCTTGAAGGGGGGTGTCGTTTGACCGTTGACCAGCCTAGGGCACGCGGGGTCCGGGTGCGCGGAGGCTCGTCGGGATGGGGACCGGGCGCGCGGGTGCGCGACCGGACGGGGATCAGGGGAGGACGACCACCTGGGCACCGAACACGAGTCCGGCGCCGAAGCCGATCTGCAGGGCGAGGCCGCCCGACAGGTCCGGGTGCTCCTCGAGCAGGCGGTGCGTGGCGAGCGGGATGCTCGCGGCGGAGGTGTTGCCGGTGGTGGTGATGTCGCGGGCGATCGTCACCGTCTCGGGCAGGCCGAGCTGCTTGGCGAACTCGTCGATGATGCGGATGTTCGCCTGGTGCGGCACGAACGCGGCGAGGTCCTCGGGGCGGACGCCGGCGGTCTCGAGCGCCTGGCGGGCGACCTTGACCATCTCCCAGACGGCCCAGCGGAACACCGTCTGCCCGGCCTGGCGCATGGTCGGACGCGGTGCCCCGGCCTCCCACTCGTTGTAGGTCGCGGTCATGCCGATGGCGTCCCACTTCGAGCCGTCGGAGCCCCAGATGGTGGGGGCGATGCCCGGGAAGTCGCTCGGGCCGATCACGGCCGCGCCGGCACCGTCCCCGAGCAGGAACGAGATCGAGCGGTCGGTCGGGTCGACGACGTCGCTGAGCTTCTCGGCCCCGACGACCAGCACGTGGTCGGCGAGCCCGGACTTGATGAACGAGTCGGCCTGGGCGATGCCGTAGGCGTACCCGGCACAGGCGGCGCTGATGTCGTACGCGGCGGCCGGGGTGGCGCCGATGCGCTCGGCGAGCAGCGACGCCATCGACGGGGTCGCCACGGTGTGCGTGACGGTGCTCACGAGCACGACGCCGATCTGGGACGGCTCGATGCCGGCCTTCTCGATGGCCTCGCGTGCGGCGGCCTCGGCGAGGTCGACGGCCTCGACGTCCTTGCCCGCGCGCTTGCGGGTGATGATGCCGGTGCGCTGGCGGATCCACTCGTCGGACGAGTCGATCGGGCCGACGAGGTCGTCGTTCGGCACGACGTTCTCGCCGCGGGCGGCGCCGAACGCCAGGATCCGGGTGAACTCGTGGCCGCGGCGCTGCTGGAGCAGCGGGCGCGCGGATCCGGTCGGGAGGCCCGTGGGGGCGTCCGTCGGGGTGGTCGGGTCGGTCATGCGGTTGCGTCTGCTTCCTGGCCCGCGCGCTGCAGCAGGTCGATCGCTGCAGGCAGGTCGTCGGGGGTCTTGATGGCGACGGTCGGCGTGCCGCGGAGGCCGCGCTTCGCCAGGCCGACGAGGGCACCGGCGGGTGCGAGCTCGATGATGCCGGTCACGCCGGCGGCGGAGAAGGACTCCATGACCGCGTCCCAGTGCACGGGGCTCGCGATCTGCTGGACCATCAGGTCGACGAAGCGGCGCCCGTCGTCGACGCGGGAGCCGTCGGCGTTGGTCCAGATCGGCAGGGTCGGGTCCTGCACGGTGGTGGCGGCCGCGACTGGGGCGACCCGCTCGACGGCGGGGGCCATGTACCGGGTGTGGAACGCACCGGCCACGGCGAGCGGGATCACCCGGGCCTTGGCGGGCGGGTCGGAGGCGAGGGCCGCGATGGCGTCTGCGGCACCCGCGACGACGGTCTGGCCGCCACCGTTGTGGTTCGCGGGCACGAGGCCGTGCTCGGCGAGGGCTGCGGCCACCGCGTCGGCGTCGCCACCGAGGACGGCGGCCATCGAGGTCGGCTCGAGCGCTGCGGCGTCCGCCATGGCCCGGCCGCGCTCGGCGACCAGGGCGACGGCGTCGGTCGGCTCGAGGATCCCGGCGACCGCGGCGGCGGTGAACTCGCCCACCGAGTGTCCGGCGACCCCGCCCACCAGCGCACGACGGCCCTCGGCGAGCAGTGCGTCGGCGGTCACCAGGCCGGCGGCCACGATGAGGGGCTGTGCGAGCGCGGTGTCCTTGATGGTGTCCGCGTCGGAGTTCGTGCCGTGCTCGGCGAGGTCGACGCCGATCGACTCCGACCACTGCCCGACTCGTTCACGAACGGTGGCGTCCTCGAGCCAGGGGGCGAGGAAGCCGGGGGTCTGGGAGCCCTGTCCGGGCGCGACGACGACGATCACCGGACAATCCTCGCGTTCTCGTCCCGCGGGGCCCGCGTGGACTTCCCACACGAATCCCCGCGGGACATTGTCGGTTCTCTACCGTCCGGAGCGCTCTAGCGTCGGGGTGTGATGCGGCGACGGCCGGTCGCGGACTCGGACATCGCGCCGAGGATGAGCGCCGACTGCACGATCAGGGCGTCCCGGGCGTGCGTGGCGTCCCACCCGATGATGTCGGCGACCCGGCGCAGGCGGTAGCGCACGGTGTTCGGGTGCACGAAGAGCTCGCGCGCCGTGGCCTCGAGCGACCGGCCGGTGTCCAGGTAGCACCACAGCGTCTGCAGGAGCTCGGTGGACTGGTCCTTGAGTGGGACGTAGATGCGCTGCACCAGGGCCGACCGGGCGAGCGGGTCGCCGGCAAGGGCCCGTTCGGGCAGCAGGTCGTCGGCCAGGGCCGGACGGGGCACGCCGCGCCAGGCACGCGCGACGGCGAACCCGGCGAGGGCGGCCTTCGCGCTGGTCGAGGCGTCGACGACCCCGGGGACCTCGTTGCCGAGCACCAGGTGGCCCTCACCGAACAGCGGCTCGAGGGCCTGCGCGATGGTCGTGAACGAGACGGGCTCCTCGCCCTCGGGGACGTCGTCACGGGGGGTGGCGCGGCCGATCACCACGACGAGCCGCGACCCCTGGACCCCGACGAGCACATCGGCGTCCATGTGCCGTGCGGTGCGGCGGACCTGGTCGACCTCGAGCTGCTTCGGTGCGGTGCCGACGAGCACCGCGACCTCGCCGTGGCCGTGCCACCCGAGGGCAGCGATGCGGGAGGGCAGTTCGTCGTCGTACTCGCCGGAGAGGATCGAGTCGACCACGAGCGCTTCGAGCCGGGCGTCCCACAGACCGCGGGCCTCGGCCGCGCGGGCGTAGACGTCGGCGGCCGCGAACGCGATGTCGCGGGAGTACTTGAGGATCGCCTCCTGCAGCATCTCGTCGTCCGCGGCGCGTTCCTCGACCACGGTCACCACGACGCGGATGAGCTGCAGGGTCTGCTGCAGGCTCACCGAGCGCAGGAGTTCCCGCGGGGCGGACCCGAAGACGTCGGCCGCGGCGATCCACGGCGTCGACGCGGTGCCCTCGAGCCAGCTGATGAACGAGGTGATGCCGGCCTGGGCGACGAGGCCCACGGCGGAGCGGCGCCCCGGTGGCATCTCGCTGTACCAGGGGAGCGTGTCCTCGAGCCGCTTGATCGTGGCGGTGGAGAGTTCTCCGGACACCTGACGGAGCCAGGAGAGCGCACGCTCACGCGCGCTCTCCTGGCTCTCGTGGTCCGGGCGGACCGTCGTCACGGGTTGATCAGCTCTCGCCGCCCGCGCTGCCGGTGGTGCCGGCGGTCACGTCGTGCAGGCGGTACTTGTCGATCGCCTGCTGGACGAGCGCGCCGTCGACCTTGCCCTGGCGGGCGAGCTGCTGCAGCGTCCGCACGACGACCGAGGGGCCGTCGATGTGGAAGAAGCGGCGAGCGGCCGGACGGGTGTCCGAGAAGCCGAAGCCGTCGGCGCCGAGGGTGGCGTAGTCGGTCGGCACGAACGGGCGGATCTGCTCCTGCACCAGGTGCATGAAGTCGCTCACGGCGACGACCGGCCCCTCGGTGCCGAGCAGACGCTCGGTGACGAACGGCGTGCGGGCCGGCTCGTTCGGGTTGAGGAACGCCTGCTGCTCGGCGGCCACACCGTCGCGGTACAGCTCACCCCAGCTCGTGACGCTCCAGACGTCTGCCGACACGCCCCAGTCCTCGGCGAGGAGCTGCTGCGCCTCGAGGATCCACGGCACGGCGACACCGGACGCGAGCAGCTGGGCCTTCGGGCCGTCGTGCTCGCTCGACTTGAGCAGGTACATCCCCTTGAGGATGCCCTCGACGTCGACGCCCTCGGGCTCGGCCGGCTGCACCAGCGGCTCGTTGTAGACCGTCAGGTAGTACATGACGTTCGGGTCGGCGTGCTTCGGCGAGCCGTCCTCGTTCGTGCCGTACATGCGGTCGAGGCCGGCCTTGACGATGTGGCCGATCTCGTAGCCGTACGCAGGGTCGTACGAGACGACGGCGGGGTTCGTCGTGGCGAGGAGCGGCGAGTGACCGTCCGCGTGCTGCAGGCCCTCGCCCGTCAGCGTGGTGCGGCCGGCGGTCGCGCCGATCATGAAGCCACGGGTCATCTGGTCACCGGCGGCCCAGATGGCGTCGCCGGTGCGCTGGAACCCGAACATCGAGTAGAAGACGTAGACCGGGATGAGCGGCTCGCCCTGCGTCGAGTACGAGGTGCCGACCGCGGTGAAGGCCGCGAGGGCGCCCGCCTCGTTGATGCCGACGTGGATGATCTGGCCCTGCGGGCTCTCCTTGTACGCCAACAGGAGCTCACGGTCGACCGACGTGTAGTGCTGGCCGTTCGGGTTGTAGATCTTCGCCGACGGGAAGTAGGCGTCCATGCCGAACGTGCGTGCTTCGTCCGGGATGATCGGAACGACGCGGTCACCGAAGTCGGGCGAGCGCAGCAGGTCCTTCAGCAGGCGTGCGAACGCCATGGTGGTGGCGACCTCCTGCTTGCCGGAGCCCTTCTTGACGACCTGGTACTTCGAGTCGTCCGGCAGCGTGAACTGCGTGTACTTCGTACGACGTTCCGGCACGTAGCCACCGAGCGCGCGACGACGCTCGTGCATGTACTGGATCGCCTCGTCGTCGTTGCCCGGGTGGTAGTACGGCGGCGTGTAGGGGTTCTCTTCCAGCTGCGCGTCGGAGATCGGGATGCGCATCTCGTCGCGGAACTGCTTGAGGTTGTCGAGCGTGAGCTTCTTCATCTGGTGGGTCGCGTTGCGGCCCTCGAAGCTCGGGCCGAGGCCGTAGCCCTTGACCGTCTTCGCCAGGATGACGGTCGGCTGGCCCTTGTGCTCGGTCGCGGCCTTGAACGCGGCGTAGACCTTGCGGTAGTCGTGGCCACCGCGCTTGAGGTTCCAGATCTGGTCGTCGGTGTAGTCCTTGACGAGCTCGAGCGCCTTCGGGTCGCGCCCGAAGAAGTTCTCGCGCACGTAGGCACCGTTCTCGGCCTTGTACGTCTGGTAGTCGCCGTCCGGCGTCTGGTTCATCAGGTTGAGGAGCGCGCCCTCGGTGTCGCGGGCGAGCAGGTCGTCCCACTCGCGGCCCCAGACGACCTTGATGACGTTCCAGCCCGCACCGCGGAAGAACGCCTCGAGCTCCTGGATGATCTTGCCGTTGCCACGGACCGGGCCGTCGAGTCGCTGCAGGTTGCAGTTGATGACGAAGTTCAGGTTGTCGAGGCCGTCGTTCGCGGCGACCTGGAGCTGCCCGCGGGACTCGACCTCGTCCATCTCGCCGTCGCCCAGGAACGCCCAGACCTGCTGGTCCATGGCGTCCTTGATGCCGCGGTTCGACAGGTACTTGGCCTGCTGCGCCTGGTAGATCGCGTTGATCGGGCCGATGCCCATCGACACGGTCGGGAACTGCCAGAAGTGCGGCATGAGGCGCGGGTGCGGGTACGACGACAGGCCGCCGCCGGCGTGCGACTTCTCCTGCCGGAACCCGTCGAGCTGGTCCTCGGAGAGGCGACCTTCCATGTACGCGCGGGCGTACATGCCGGGGGAGGCGTGGCCCTGGAAGAAGACCTGGTCGCCACCGGAGGGGTGGTCCTGCGCGCGGAAGAAGTGGTTGTAGCCGACCTCGTACATCGCGGCGCTCGACGCGTAGGTCGAGATGTGCCCGCCGACCCCGATGCCGGGACGCTGTGCGCGGTGCACCGTGATGGCCGCGTTCCAGCGGATCCAGCGGCGGTACCGGCGCTCCAGCTCTTCGTCGCCGGGGAACTCCGGCTCGTTCTCCGGCGCGATGGTGTTCACGTAGTCCGTCGTCGGGACCATCGGCACACCGAGGTGCAGTTCCTTGGACCGCTTGAGCAGGCTCAGCATGATCTCGCGACCGCGCTGGTGTCCGTGGGTCTGGACCAGCCCGTCGAGGGACTCACGCCATTCGGCGGTCTCCTGCGGATCCTGGTCGTTCGCCCCGGCGCTGTACGGGTCCTGGTCGTTCACCGTCACCCTTGACCTCGTTCGTTCTCGTGGTGGTGGACATGGTGGCTCCGGTGGTCGGGTCGCGACCGGCTGGGGCCCCGTCCACTCTAGGCCCCAGGACCGACGCTGATGCTGATGGTGACGTGCAGGTGGACGGGTGCTTGCATTCGCGTGTCGTCGGCGTAGCATGGCCGATCGTGCACACGCGATCCGCGGCGCACGGACCCGACGGGCACACCCCACGCCCGAGGAAGAAGCACACGTAGCGATGGCACTGGAGATCGGCTCACTCGCGCCGGACTTCGAGCTCCCGAACCAGTTCGGTGAGCACGTCCGACTCAGCGACTTCCGTGGCAACCGCCCGGTCGCACTCGTCTTCTTCCCGCTGGCGTTCTCGTCCGGGTGCACGAACGAGCTCTGCACCCTGCAGGACAACATCACGATGTTCCAGGACCAGCGCATCGAGCTGCTCGGCATCTCGGTCGACTCGAAGGCGACGCTCCGCTCGTTCGCCGAGACGAACGGCTACGACTTCGAGCTGCTCGCCGACTTCTGGCCGCACGGCGCGGTCTCGAAGGAGTACGGCGTGTTCCTCGAGAACAAGGGCTTCGCCACCCGCGCGACCTTCGTCATCGACGTGCAGGGCCGCATCAAGGCCTCGATCATCACCGAGCCCGGCCTGCAGCGCGACGTCGCCGAGTACAAGGCGGCCCTCGACCGGCTCGCCGCCTGCTCGGCACCCGTCCCCGTCGGCTAGCGTTCCGAATCCCTCCTGACGGACGCGTCCGCGTCGACGGTCGGACAGGAGGCCCGGTGCACGCCATCGACACCGACCCGCGTGGTCACGGGGTCGCCGCTGATGCGTACGCCCCGTACCCGGTGCGCGTCACGCCCGGCGCCTGGGGGCTGACCCGCACGGTCGTGGAGGCCCAGACCGGGCCCGTCGTGGTGCACCACCGCGCCGGCCCGGACCCGCTCCTGCTGCTGCACGGCGTCGCGGGCTCCTGGTCGACGTGGACACCGTTGCTGCACGCCGCGGACGGGATCGGGGACCGCGGGCTGGTGCTCGTCGACCTGCCCGGTTGGGGGTCCTCGCCGGCTCCGGACGGTCCGCTCGGGCTCGACGCCGTCACGGGTGCCGTGTCGGCGGTCCTCGGTGCGCTGGGCCTCGGCGCGGTCGACGTGGTCGGGCACTCCATGGGCGCGTTCGTCGGGTTGCACCTGGCCGTGGTGGCGCCCGAGCGGGTGCGGTCGCTCGCCCTGGTGTCCGGCACCACGGTCGCGACCGCCGGTGCGGCTCGGCACCCGGTGCGGGCGCTCGGCACCCTGCCGGCGTTCACCCTGCTGCGTGCGGGCCTCACGATGACCGGTGGCGCCGCGCGTCCGCTGCTCCGGGGGATCGCGCGGATCGGTCTGTTGCCGCTCGTCGCGGCGCCGGTGTTCACGCACGTTCGACGTCTGGACCCGAGCGTGCTCGAGGCCTTCGTCGAGGAGCTCCGGCCGGAGCAGTTCACCGAGGCGGCACGGTCGGCGGCGGCGTACGACGTCGACCGGTGGCGTGCCGTCACCTGCCCGGTGACGGCGATCGCCGGACAGGACGACGTGTTCGCCCGCGTCTCGGACCTCGAGGCGCTGCGGGCGCTCGTGCCGCAGGTCCGGACGGTCCTGCTCCACGACTGCGGGCACTTCGCCCACGTCGAGCGTCCCGATGCCGTCGCGCGGGAGCTCGGCCTGCGCTGAGCCGACGTGGATGCGTGTGCATGTGGCGACACCACACGAGTCGTACGACGCGTGGATCGTCGGAACATGCACCCGCATCGGATGCGTGTGCATGTGGCGACACCACACGAGTCGTACGACGCGTGGATCGTCGGAACATGCACCTGCGCTGAGCCGGGCGGGGCGCGTCAGGTGTGGACGGGGAACGTCGCCGCGACGCGGGAGCGCACCTCGGCGACCACGGCCTCGCGCATCGTCGGGGAGAACAACGCGTGGTCGCCGTCCTCGACGCGGACGACGGACACCGAGCCGCGACGGTCGTCACCGGGCCAGCGCCGGACGGCCTTCTGCCCACCGAGCCGGTCGAACAGGGCGGCGTCCTCGGGGGCGACGATCACGACGACGTCGGTGCCGTGCTCGACGAGCGGGCGGACGTGGCCGACGACGCCGCCCATCCGGTCGCGGCGGGCGATGCGGTCGCGGACGGCCTTCGGCACGAAGCGGTTGTACCGCTCGCGTACCCACATCCGGGCGGGCGACGGGGCGTCGATCGCCCGGACCTCGTCCGCGTACGAGCCGGGCTCTGCCGGGACGCGACGGTAGTCGTTCGGGCTGATCTCGACGACCAGGCGCGGGGCCTCCTCGACGGCGCGGCCCGCGACCCAGGCGCCGGCGCACATGCCGACGAGCACGAGCCGGTCCGAGGGGGTGGCGAGTGCGGTGACGACGGCGGACTGGTCCTCCACCCACTCCTGGGCGAACAGGAAGCTCCGCTCGTCCTCGTGCACGCCGGTGCTCTCGCCGGTGGCACGACGGTCGACCCGGACGACCCGGGCGCCGTCGCGGGCGAGGGCGCGGGCGAGTTCGACCTGGTAGTCGGTGGCCCCCACGCGGTGCTCGGCGCCGCCGCTGTGGAGCACGACGACGGGGGCGTCGTGGTGCTGGGCGGACGAGACGGTCTCGATCCCGAACAGCCCCTGATCGCCGAGGTGCACGATCCGCTCCGACACGCGGCCGTCGACGTCGAGGACCTCGTCGAGGACGGGCGTGCGGACGGGCACCGCCGTCTCGGGCGCCCAGGTGTCGAGCCAGGCCACGACGGTGTCGACGGCGGCTCCGGGGATGCGGGCGTGGATGCTCGTGCCGTCGAGGAGCTCGGCGCTGCCGGTGACCTCGGTCACGTCGACGTCACCGAGGGGCCTCGGCGGCCGGGCGCCCGGACGGACGAGCGCGACGGTGGGCCCGGTGCGCGGGGCGAAGGCGAGGTCCGCGAGTGCGGCGGCCTCGTCCGGCTCGACGTCGAACCCGATGAGGCTCTCGACGCCGTCGACCACGCGGTCGGGACCGATCGTGATGGTCGCGAGGGCGCGCTGCCGACGGAGCCACCCCTTGCCCGATGCCGGGGCGTCCCAGACGACGAGGCCGTCGGTGTCCGCGGCCGCGTTCGCCGCGACGAGGGCCGCCGAGGCCAGCCCGACGAAGGCGACGTGCTGCACCCCCGTCGTGCGGAGCACGGCGGCGGCGTGGCGTGCGGACCGGACCTGCGCGTCGGGCGCGGTGTCGGGTGCGCCGTCACCACGTCCGGACGGGTCGTAGCGCACCGAGGCGATGCCACGGGCCTCCAGGCGGTCGGCCAGCAGACGGAGCGTGCGGTACGCGATGACGCCCTCCTGCCCGAGCGGCGGGCAGATCACGACGCCGGCGCGCGCGGCGGCGGGGAGCTGGACCGCTGCGCGGATCGCCGGCGATCCGGACCAGCCGTGCAGCGTGGTCACAGGGCGAGGGCGGCGCGGGCGGACGCCGGCCAGGCGTCGAGGTCCGTGCCGTGGGCGGCGAACAGGGCGATGGTGATGCGTTCCAGGCCGAACGCGATGCAGGCGCTGTGCGCGACCTGTCCGTCCTCGGTGCGGAGGCCGAACGAGGTGCCGAAGTGGTCCTCGTGCAGGTTCGCGGAGCTGATCGCGGTGGCGTCGTGGTCGGGGCCGTAGACCTTCGTCACGAACTCGAACTTGAGCGCCTGCTCGACCTGGTTGCGGGCGAGCATCTGCCCGACGCGGCCGAAGAAGGGGTCGTTGGCGGGGACGACGTCGATCTCGAGCCCGAACGACTCGAGCAGCGCGCGCATCACCGGGATGCTGCCGTCCCGGTGGGCCGCCGCGGACGCGGGGGTGCCGACGTGCACGAACTCGTGCATGTGGAAGGCCTGCAGGCGCATCGGGTCGAGCGAGGGCTCGCGGCGGAAGGAGTCGCCGAGGACGTCGAAGAACCGGCCCTGCTGCGGCACGGTGTCGCCGATCAGGCCGTAGACCGGGTGGCAGACCGCGGGGGTGAGCATGAGGTCGGCCGGCTCGAGGAACCCCTCCCAGCGCTCACCGCGCTCGCGGGCGGCGAGCAGTGCGCGGTGGGTGCGGTCGTCGCCGGTGAACCCGGAGATCGACGCGGCGAGGTCCGGGAACGACGCGATGTAGTCGGTGCGCTCGAACGACGCGAGCGGCTCGACCGGCGGGAAGCGCAGGACCTCGGCGCCGAGGTGCTGCTGGCTGCGGACCGCTGCGGCGTCGACTGCGGCGTACACGCGCTCGAAGACCCCGGTGCGGCCGTAGAGGCCGGGCGTGCCGAGGTCGAGGAGGACGCCGTCGGTGAGCAGGCGGGCGCGGAGGGCTGCGCGGGCGGCGTCGAGCGCGGCTGCGTCGGCGGCGGTGTCCGCGGTGGTGGTGTCGGTGGTGTGCGTGGTGGTGTCCGTGATCGTCACAGGATCACTCCCGTCATGATGGCCAGGTCGGCGTCGTTCTTGAGGAGACGGTCGTTGCTCACCATGACGGCGGCCCCGTGGGCGTCTCGGAGGTGTCGGGCGATGCTCATCGGACCCGAGGCGGCGTAGCCCGCGATCCCGACGATGCGCAGCGCCTTCGTGACGATGTCGGTGACGCGCTCGGACGCACCGATCTTCAGGGCGTTCGCGGCCAGGGCGTACGCGCTCGAGGCCAGCACGTCCGGGTCGTCGGCGGCGGCGTCGAACCGTTCGGCGGCGTGGCGCACCGAATCGGCGAGGGCCTGCAGGTCGACCAGGAGCTCGGCGAGCCGGAGGGCACCGGGCGGGGTCGTCCCGACGGCGGCGCGGGCCTGCTTCCGGACGGCGCTGCGGGCACGTTCTGCGGACGAGACCGCGATGCCGAGCCAGACCGAGGCCCAGAGCACGTGCGACACCGGCAGGACGGTCTGGGCGGAGATCGCGGCGTAGTCGTCGCGGAACACCCGGTCGGTCGTCGTCTCGGTGTCGAGGATCCACCCGTTGCTGCACGTGCCGCGGAGCCCCATGGTGTCCCAGGTGGACGTCTGCGACAGGACCATCGTGTCGGTGCGGCAGATGAGCAGTCGCTGGTCCGACGCCGGGGCGTCGGGGTCGCGACGGGCGGTGACGAACACCGCGTCGGCCTCGGTGGCGTACGAGATCACCGGCGCGTCCTTGCGCAGGCGGATCCGGCCGTCGTCGGTCGGCTCGATGGAACACGTGGACCGCCGGGCGTCGCCTCCGACGCCACGCTCGGTGGTGGCTGACGCGACGAGTGCCCCGCCCCGGACGGCCTCGATCGTCTCGAGCACGCCGGCACCGTCGCCGCCGTGCCGCCAGAGCGCCATGACCTGGCCCTGGTGCATCGCGAACACCATGCCGGTCGCGGCGCAGGCCCGGCCGAGTTCGGTCGCGATCGCGGAGAGCTCCGCCACGGAGGCACCCTCGCCACCGTGCTCGGTCGGCACCGCTGCAGCGAGCAGGCCGTACTCCCGCATCGCGGCGATGGCCTCGCGCGGGGGTCGGGCGTCGCGGTCGACCTCGTCGGCGAACTGTGCGGCGACCTCGGCCACCGCGCTCGCACGCTCGGCGAAGCGGTCGACGACCGACGGTGCCGGCAGGACCAGGGTCACGAGGCGAGCTCCGCCGCGGCGGTGATCGACTCGACGCTCGCGAAGGTCGACCGGTTCAGCACCGAGTCGGGGAACTCGACGTCGAGGTCCGACTCCACCGCGAGCATCACGTTGACGGTGGCGTGCGAGGTCAGGCCGAGGGCGTAGAGGTCGGCGATCGACGCGACGTCCCACGCGTCGACCGTCAGCCTGCCGTGCTCGGCGAGGGCGCGACGGACGGCCCGGTCGGTGGCCGTGTCGGCGATCGTCGCGGTGCTGCTGGAGGGGTTCGGGTCCTGTTCCATGACTGCAACCGTAAAGAGGAACGGCCCTCGGGAAACCGCCGTGCAGGTGCGGGAAACCGCACCCCTGTCCGGAGCGCCGGGTCAGCGCTCCGAGAGGGCCACCGCCGTCGCCACCGCGAGCCCCCGTTCGTGTGCCAACGAGACCGCGATCGGGCCGCACCCGATCGACTCCGCCAGGGCCGCGGCCGCTCCGGACAGCTCGACCGTGGGGGCACCGCCGGCGTCGAGCACGACGGCGACGTCACGCAGCGGGATCGCCTGGTCCGGAGCCGGCCGGAGCAGTTTCACCACGGCCTCCTTGCCGGCGAACCGGGCAGCGAGGCGCTCCGGGTCGTCGCCCGTGTCGGTGCGTTCCCGCAGGGTGAACACCCGGTCCAGGTACCGCTCGCCGTGGGCCGCGACGGCGTCGACGACGTCCTCGACCGCTGCGAGGTCGGTACCGGTGCGGATGGTCATCACGAGGAGCAGGCTACGCAGCACTTGTCCACAGTGCATGCCCTGACCGGCATGGGGGACACCGCGGGTTCGTATGATCGTCGCCAGGGACCACCGAGGGGGAACGATGGCATCACCGTGGACGGGCATCATCGAGGACGCGCGGCACTACCCGTCGCCGCACAACTCGCAACCGATCGTCGTGCGCGTCGAGGACGACCGCACCGCGACCGTGTTCTACGACCTGCGACGGGGGTTGCCGGCGGAGTCGTTCGGCATCCCGTTCGGGCACGTCTGCGCCGGGGTGTTCCTGGCGGGGCTCGACGTGGTGGCACGGGCGCACGGGTTCACCGTGCAGGAACGGCTCGACCACGCCGAGATGGACTTCGGTCGACTCGGCGACGGTCCGGCGCACGACGGGACGGCGCACGACGGGACGGCGGACGACCACCTGCACCGGCTCGGCACGGTGACGTTGCGTCCGCACGTGGTCACCGCGGACGACCGGGAGGCCCTGGCCGGCTTCCTCGCACGGCGCACCTCACGCAGGCCCTACGACGCAACGCTCGTCGACGCCACCGCGATCGAGGCCGCGTCCGCCATCGCGTCTGCTGCCGGGCAGCGCTTCCGCACCACCGACGACCGGGCCACCGTCGACGAGATCGTGCGCGTCAACCAGGAGACCCTGTTCGACGACCTGCAGCACGACGCCGTGCACGACGAGATCCTGCACTGGCTGCGGTTCTCGAAGCGACAGGCAGCGGCCACCGGTGACGGGCTGTCCGCCGAGACGATGCTCATGCCCGGCCCGGTGCTCCGGTTCGCCATGGAACACCGCGGACTCTGGCAGGCCCCGGGCATCGGCGGGGTCTTCCGCACGGTGTACCTGTCCACCATGCGGGGCGTCCGACAGCTCGCCTGGCTCGAGGGACCGTTCAGCACCCCGGCCGAGTACGTCGAGGCCGGACGGGTCTTCATGCGCATCTGGCTCGAGTTCTCCGCACGCGGCATCGCCATGCACCCCTTCGGCACCGTCATCACCAACCCGCGGTCTCACGCCGCGTTCGTGGAACGTGCGGGCGTCGACGAGTCCGACGGGCGGATGGCCTGGATGCTGTTCCGCTTCGGACACAGCGACCCACCACCCCTGGCACACCGCCGACCCGCAGCAGCGATGACCGTGGGCGGTGCCCGGTGAAGCGCGCAGCGGTGTTCTCGGTGGTGTGGGTGGTCGAGACCTTCGTCGCACTGTTCATGCCCCGCGTCGGCACCCACAAGCTCCTGCTCACGCCCGGCATCGAGCCGCTCCGCTGGACCCTCGGACGCTGGCGCGCCTGGCGGACCGCGGAACGGGCTGCGAAGCGGGTCCCCGCGTACCGCGCGTTCCTGGCGGAGTCGGGACGGGCCTCCAGGCTCGACACCCGTGGCGGGATCGCCGCAGCGATCTCGGGACTGCCCGAGATGGACAAGGACTCCTACGTCAAGCGCTGGAGCATCCCCGAGCGCTGCATCGACGGACGCCTGCCCCGACGCGGCGTCGTCGTCGACGAGTCCAGCGGGTCGAGCGGCACCCCGACCAGCTGGGTGCGCGGCCCCGACGAACGCCAGGCCACCCGACAGCTGCTGCAGCTCGGGTTCTCCCGCACCGCCAAGGACCTGTCGAAGCAGCCGTTCGTGCTCAACGCCTTCTCGCTCGGGGCCTGGGCCACCGGGATGAACGTGACCGCCTCGCTCACCGAGTCCTCCATGATCAAGTCGATCGGCCCGGACCGCGACAAGATCGTGCAGACGATGCGCGAGTTCGGCACCGACTTCACCTACATCATCTGCAGCTACCCACCGTTCCTGAAAGCCCTGTTCGAGGACGACCGGCTCGACTGGAGCCAGTACACGATCGTCGCCGCGTTCGGGGGCGAGGGCATCAGCGAGAACATGCGCGCCCACATCGAGCAGTACGCGCAGGCCGTGCTCGGCTCCTACGGGGCGAGCGACCTCGAGATCAACCTCGGCATCGAGACGCCGTTCAGCGTGCAGCTCCGCCGGGCGATCGCCGCCTCACCGGAACTCTCCGCCGCCCTGACCAAGCAGGGCGAGTACGGGGTGCTGCCGATGGTGTTCCAGTTCAACCCGTTCGGCTACCTGATCGAGACGAACGACCTCGGCGAACTCGTCGTCACGATCGCCCGCTCCGAGAACATCAGCCCACGCATCCGCTACAACATCCACGATCGCGGACACGTGGTGCGGATGAAGGAGCTGCGGTCCGTGCTGCGGGCGACCGGACACGCGGCGCTCGCCGCGGAGGCCGAGCTCGACCTGCCGCTGCTGTTCCACTACGGCCGGTCCGACCTGTCCGTCGACTACAACGGCGCCGTCGTCGCACCCGACGTGGTGCGGGACGTCGTGTACGGCGACCCGGAGCTGCTCGAGGCCGTCGAGAACCACCGGCTGATCAGCTACGAGGACGACCGCGGTGACCGGCAGCTGCACATCGCGTTCCAGCTCGCCTCAGGTGCCGGCGGGTTCGACGCCGATGCCGCTCGCGGAGCCGTGATCGTCGAGCTGCGGCGGTTGAACAAGGACTTCTCGAACGCGATCCGCACGGCGCCGCCCGGCACGCTGCCGACGGTCGCGTTCTACCCGTACCGGACGGGACCGTTCCGCGAGGACGGCAAGAAGCTCAAGAACGAGTACGTGTGGCAGCTGCCGGCCGGGTCGGTCGAGCAGTGGGACCTGGACCTGTCGTGGGTCGCGGCGAAGGAGGCCTGAGCCGAGCCGGTTCCGGCGCTAGTCGTACTGCGGCGGCCACTCGAAGGGCGCCGGCAGGTGCGGGACCTCGCCGACGGTCGTGACGACGAGGACGATCTGGCGCAGGTCCGTGAGCTCGATCGAGCGCGGGTTGCCGATCCTCCGGTGTCCGTCGACCCACACCGTCAGTTCGCCGCGCAGGCCACCGACGTGCTCCGGACCGAGCGAGACACCCCACTCGTCGAAGAACTGGCCGAGCGTGAACGTCTGCTCCGTCGGGGACTCGACGTGCACGATGCCCGACGTGTCGTGCGTGTGGATCTCGGCGGCGAACTTCCGGCTGTCCGAGTGCCCGACGTTCGCCGGGACGGTCACCGGTTCGTTGCCGTCCAGGATCGTCAGGTGCGTGTGCACGTGCTCGGCCAGCCGTTCACCCCAGACGTTCCGGAGCCCCGCGGACTCGGCGCGGGCCGTCAGATCGGTCGGCCGTGGCCAGGGCGGAGCGTCGCGGGCGGTGGCCGGTCCGGATGCGGCGCACCCGGACAGCAGCAGGAGTGCGGCCACCGCGACCGCGACGCTCCGGCGTCTCACCAGCGGTCGTGGACGCTCGCGCGGAACCACGTGTCGTACAGGTCGTGCACGGTGGCGTCGAGCCCCTCGATCGGCGGCAGGTCGCCGGCGGCGGCGTTCGAGCGCGCCTGCTCCGGGTTGCGCGCGCCGGGGATCGCCGCGGTGACGCCGTCCTGGGCGATGATCCACGCGAGCGCCGCCTGCGGGACCGAGACGGCGTCCGGCAGGGAGGCCGCGAAGGTCTGCGCGGCGCGCACGCCGTCGTCGTAGTCGACGCCGCTGAAGGTCTCGCCCTGGTCGAAGGCCTCGCCGTTGCGGTTGTAGTTGCGGTGGTCGCCCTCGGCGAACGACGTGTCGGTCGTGTACTTGCCGGAGAGCAGCCCCGAGGCCAACGGGACGCGCGCCAGGATGCCGACCCCTGCCTCCAGGGCGGCCGGCAGCACGCGGTCGAGCGGCTTGAGGCGGAACGCGTTGAGGATGATCTGGACGCTCGCGACGCCGGGCCGGGCGATCGCGGTGAGGGCTTGGTCGGCGGTCTCGACGCTGACGCCGTAGGCGGCGACCGAGCCGTCGGCGACGAGCGCGTCGAGGGCGTCGTAGACGGCGTCGTCCTCGTAGACCGGGGTCGGCGGGCAGTGCAGCTGCACGAGGTCGAGGGTGTCCTGCCCGAGGTTCTTCCGCGAGCGGTCCACCCACTCGCGGAAGTTCGCGGCGACGTAGTTCTCGGGGACCTGGTCGGCGCGACGGCCCATCTTCGTGGTGATCGTCAGCGGCACGTCGGGGTTCGCGGCACGCCACGCGCCGATGAGCTGCTCGCTCCGGCCGTCGCCGTAGACGTCGGCGGTGTCGAACAGGGTGACGCCCGACTCGACGGAGGCGTCCATGACGGCGTTCGCGTCGGCTTCGGAGACGGGACCCCAGTCACCGCCGAACTGCCAGGTGCCGAGACCGATGGGGGAGACGGAGCGGCCGGTGCGGCCGAGGGTGCGACTCTGCATGGATCCGAGCGTAGTCAGAGGCGCACGGGCGGGGTTCAGCCGGGCAGGGTTCAGCCGCGCGGGGTTCAGCCGATCGTGGCGACCCCGCGGCGCAGGAGCGCTCGCGCTGCCCGCGCGCGGGGGATGACCCAGACGGCTGCCCACAGGGCCATCGCACTCCAGAGCAGGATGAGCATCGTCGTGATGAGCGTGCCGTGCTGGTCGCGCATCGACCAGGTCATCGCGATCCACAGCACGCCGAGGACGACCTTGCCCCAGCCGGCGCCCTCGCGGTCGGCCTGTGCCTGCACGAGCGGGATCCACTGGTCTGCCGGCACACCCGCGGGCACCTGGCCGTCGGCGATCCACTCGCGGACGACGATCGACCCCTCGTAGCCGCCCTCGGCGCGCCAGGCGCGGCGCTGCAGGACGACGGCGATCGCGGCACCAGCCACGGCGGTCGGGACACCGGCCGAGACCAGGACGGTGGTGGTCGCCTCGGTCCACGAGGACAGGACCAGCATGACCAGGACGACGGCGAAGGCCGCGCCCGTCACACCGGCACCGAGCAGGCGGAGCCGCCCGGCTTCGTCGAGGACACCGACTCCGACACCGTTCACGGGGGAGAGCGTACCTGCGGTGATCGGGGGCCGGGCTGTTCGTCAGCCCAGTGCCAGCAACCAGCACATGCCGGCGGCGGCGAAGGCCATCGCCCAGCTCACCAGGCTGCCGATGAGGAAGTACTCGGCCTGGTACCCGGTCGTCTCGCGGCGGATCTCGGGGAACCGGACGATCCCCTTCGCGGCGATCAGCGCCGCCACGACGGGGAAGGCGCCGGCCAACGAGAACCCGGCCAAGAGCAGGCGCTCGATCGGACCGATCATGCGTCCGCCCTTGAGGGTGACCGTGCCGTCCGTGTCCGTGTCCGTGTCCGTGTCTGCCCCGGGTGCCCGGGCGGTGCGGCGCCAGTCGAAGCGCTTCCGGCGGGTCGGTTCGGCCGCCACTGCACCGAGCCGTGCGTCGGGCGACAGCCCCGGCGGCAGCGCCTGGGCGACGACCACGTTGGCCGAGTCGACCAGGAACAGTGCGGACCCGATGCCGGCGACGAGCGCCGCGAGCGGCACCGCTCCGACGAACGCCGGGCCGGCGTCACGGTGCCAGTCGACCACGAAGCCGGAGGCGTCGGCAGCCGGTACCCAGAGCAGCAGCACGGCGACGGCGACCGCGAGCAGGACGGCCGGCCAGGACCCGGAGCGTCGGAGCCAGGGGAGTGCCTGATCCCGACCGCCGGGTGCGCCACCGGACCGCACCGGGATCGTCGTCGCGACCCACAGGGCTGCGAGGACGACCGCGACCAGCACCGACCAGACCGCGAGGCCGAGGCCGAGCACCGCCACGGTCGTCACGACGGCCCAGAGCAGGACGATCGCCGTGGTGGTCAGCACGCGCCGAGGTGCCGCATCGGTCCCGGTCCGTGCGCGGACGACGTCGGCGAGCCCGACGAGGGTCAGGAGGACTCCGGCGAGCATCAGCGGCCCCCGTCCCCGAGGACACGCAGCCCCTCGACCAGGGCGGCGACGCCCGACTTCTGCACGGACTGGGACACCGCCGACGGGGTGATCCCCTCGTCCGCGGCGATCTGCGCCTGCGTCCGACCCTGCACCAGACCGAGTGCGATCCGGCGGGCACGGGGCGCGAGCCGCGAGACGACGTGGTCACGGCTGAGGAAGTAGGCGTTCACGAGTCGCTCCGTCGTTCCGTGGCGGTCGTCGGCGTCGTGGTACCAGGACCGCAGGAACGCGGTCCGGCCGTCCTCGCGCCGGTGGGTCTCGTTGATGGCATCCCGCGCCGACCACCAGCCCGGGCCGTCCTGCAGCGGGCCGGTGCCGCCGGTGCCGATCGTCCGGACCTGCCCGCGGCCGATGCCGAGGCGGATCTGCACGGTCGGGGGGAGTGCGAGGGTCGCGGCCGTCGTCGCGACGAGGGCGTCGGTGAGCGTGGCGTAGATGACCTGGAACTCGTCGCCGACGGTGGCGCGGAGGGGGTCGAGTGCGGTGACGTCCGCGGTACTGTCGAAGGCGTGCTCGACGTCCTGCTGGGCTGCGGAGCGGTCCTCGAGCGTGCGGGAGTCGACCAGGTCGACGATCACGGCGATCACGGGCTCGGACTTCATGGGTTAAGCGTAGAGCTTCATATCGTGGAAAGTAAGTCCGGGGCTAAACTTCATCGGCTGCCGCGACGCCCTAGGATCGTGGTGAGGGCCTTTAGCTCAGCTGGTAGAGCGCCACGTTTACACCGTGGATGTCGTCGGTTCGATCCCGGCAGGGCCCACCGAGCCACCGCTGGCCGGTCTCCCACCAGCACCGGCCAGTGATCAGTCAGTCGCTGAGGGGCGACAGCCATTCGGCTTCGAGGTCGCCTTCGACGAGGTCCGCGAGCTTGCCGAAGTAGTCCTGCATGTGCGGCTGCTGCACGTGGCGCGCGATGTCCGCCCCGGAGGACCACCGCTCGTAGAACGCGAACGCCCCGGGCTGCTCCTTCGTGGTGTGCACCGAGTACTGCTCGTAGCCGTGCTCGGATCGCACCGCGGGGATGATCGCGCGGATCGCGTCTTCGAGTTCCTGCTCCTTGCCTGCCCGGGCGCGGGCGAACCCGTAGACGGCCACCGGGGTCGTCGAGGCCAGGACGTCGGCGGGCATCAGGCCATCGGGGACGGTGTCTTCGGTCGTGCTCATGGTGACTGCTTCCTTCGTGTCGTTGCCGTCCCGAACGAGTGCTCCGGACGTCGCCAACGCTAGGAGCGGCCGGTGTGACGTTCAATGCCCATGAGGACCAGTTTCATGTCCGCAAGGACCATCCGGAACGGCTCTCTGGTCCGTTCGGGAAGTCAGGCGTACATTCGTCGACGTGGACGTCCTCTCCGAAGTGCTCGACGTCTCCGGAGTCCGGGGAAGTGCCGGCGCCCGGATCGCGGCCGCCGGGGACTGGGGCGTGGAGTGGGTCCGGGATCGCGACGCCGTCGTCTACGCGGTCACTGCCGGTGTCGCCTACCTGACGGTCGAGGGCGGTGCCTCGAGGCTCCTGACGACGGGCGACGTCGTCGTCCTCACCACCGGCGCCGCCCATGCGCTAGCCAGTGCGCCCGGCGTCGGCATCCACTCCTGCGACGTCGCGGCCGCCGACGAGGCACGCCGGGGTGGTGGCCTCCTGCGTCTGGGTGACGGGGACGAGCAGACCCAGATCCTGGGCGCTTCGTACTCGCACGACCCCGCTGGATCCACACCGGTCTTCGCCCTGCTTCCTCCGGTGATCCACCTCCGGGCCCAGCAGCTGGACGCGCGCCTCGCGGACATCGTCCGACTCATCGGGCACGAACTCGCTCGTCCCGGCCTCGCGACCCACCTCGTCCTCGATCGTCTCGTCGACGTCCTCCTCGTCGCGATCCTGCGGACCTGGCTCGCCTCCTCGCCGGAACCCGGCGCCTCGTGGTGGGGAGTCCTCCGCGACCCGCTCCTGATGCGCGCTGTCACGAGGATCCACGACGCTCCCGGTCACCCCTGGACGACCGAGGCGCTCGCACGCGAGATCGCGACGTCGAAGCAGACGCTGGTGCGCCGCTTCCGGACGTTCGCAGGCACCACGCCGGGGGAGTACCTCACCCGCTGGAGGATGAACCTCGCAGCGCGTCGACTCCGTGACACCGACGACGGCCTCCAGAAGATCGCCGCCGACGTCGGGTACACCTCCGTCTACGCGTTCAGCCGAGCGTTCAGCCGTGAACGGTCGCTCCCGCCCGGGCGGTACCGAACGGTCACCCGCGCAGGTGAGCGGCCCGTTTGACGGGTGCACTACTCGCTGATCGTCGATGTGCTTGCCGTGCCCATGGACAGCAGGATCAGCGCGCGCGCCGTTGCAGAGCCGGCCTCGCAGCCGTAGACGACGAGCTGCAGGCCGGGTGACCCCTCGACGGCGAAGGTGTGGGCGTCGAACTCCAGCCGCCCGACCTCCGCGTGCTCGAACTGCTTCGCGGTGGTCGTCTTGCGCCGTACTCGTTGCGTGCTCCACCGTTCGGCGAACTCCGGGCTGGCGTCGTTCACTTCCGCGATGAGACGGAGGAGGCGCGGGTCACTCCCGAACTCCGCGGTCGCCGCCCGCACGCTCGCGACGGTTGCGTCTGCGGCGCGGGTCCAGTCGGCGTGGAAGTGCCGCGCCGTCGGGTCGAGGAAGGTCATCCGCACGAGGTTGTCGAGCCGTCCGAAGGGTGCGTACACTGCACGGGCCAGGGCGTTCGCGGCGAGGACCTCGTGCGCGGGGTCGATCACGAACGCGGGGTGCGTCGACCACGAGTCGAGCAGCTGCCCGAGAGCCGGCGTCACCGACGTCGCCACGCGGGGGAGTCGCGGGGAAGCAACCAGCCCTGCCAACGCGAACAGGTGGGCGCGCTCGTCGCCCTCGAGCTCGAGCCCGTCGGAGATGCCCTCGAGCACGGCGGCGCCGGGGCTCACCTCCCGCCCTTGCTCGAGGCGTGTGTAGTAGTCGACGCTGACGCCGCCCAGCACCGCGAGTTCCTCCCGGCGGAGTCCGGGCACCCGGCGGACACCGCCGCCTGGCAGTCCGAGCGACTCCGGGGTGAGGCGGCCGCGGACCGCGCGCAGGTACGCGGCGAGGGTGAGGTCGTCGGCGGGCATGGGCACGGGACCAGGGTAGGTGGCAGGAGCGCCGCCTCCCTGGTCCTGCCGCACCCCGGCAGGACAGGGCGATGGTCCGGGACTGCGCGGCGTCGAGGCTGGGAGCATGGACACCAGCAGCGCACCCCAGCCCGTTCACCCCTACCTCGGCCTCTGGGTCACAGCCGATGGCGGTATCCGCCACGAGCTGCGGCCCGACGGCCGCTACGTGGAGGCCCGAGGCGACCGTGAGGCGGCGTACGTGGGCACCTACGAGGTCGACGGCGACCACATCGACTACCGAGACGACACCGGCTTCACCGCGGACGGCGACTTCAGGGACGACGTCCTGCACCACGCGGGCATGGTGCTGCGCCGACGGAAGGTCGTCCTCGTGACGGGCGCCTCGAGCGGCATCGGTCGCGCGGCGGCGATCCGCCTCGCCGCGGCCGGCCATCCCGTCGTGCTCGGGGCCCGGCGCACCGACCGGCTCGACGAGCTCGTCACCGAGATCGAGGGGGCGGGCGGTACGGCGATGGCAGTGCCGCTCGACGTCACCGCTCTCGCCTCGGTGCAGGAGTTCGCGGCTGCTGCCCAGGCACGCTTCGGGCGGATCGACGTGCTCGTCGCGAACGCCGGCGTGATGCCGCTTTCGCCCCTTGCCGCAGGCCTCGTCGACGAGTGGGACAGGATGATCGACGTCAACGTCCGCGGCCTCCTCCACAGCATCACGGCGACACTGCCCACGATGCTCGCGCAGGGCACGGGCCACGTCGTGACGATCGCATCCGTCGGTGCCTACGACGTCTCGCCCACGGCTGCCGTCTACTGCGGCACGAAGTTCGCAGCACGGGCGATCACCGAGGGGTTGCGTCAGGAGTCACCGCGCGGAATCCGTGTCACCACCGTGTCGCCCGGAGTCACCGAGTCCGAGCTCGCCGCAACGATCACCGACGCCTCCGCCGCCGCCGCGATGGTCGTCTACCGTGCCGAGTCGATCTCCGCCGACGCGATCGCCCGCGCCGTTTCCTACGCGGTGGCCGAGCGACCCGACGTCGACGTCAACGAGATCGTCGTGCGGCCTGCGGCCCAGCGTTGAGTTGCTCCGCAGTGTCGCAGCGAGCCGCCGGGCGCGGCCCGACGCGTGGCTGTCACCCCGAGAGAGCCATGTCTCGATCGGCGATCCTCATCGAACGCGAGAGGCTCGGCGTGCCCGGTGTGTGAGGGTGATCGCGGCGAGAGCGAGGACGATCGCTGCCGCTGCGGCTGCGGCTGCCCACCTGCCGCGCAGCGAGCGCCGACTCGTACTGCCGTTTCGTCAGGACGACATCGGAGCCCTCGGGGGTCGGCCAGAAGAACCCCGGCGCAACCTGGCCGGCCTCGACGGTCGCTCCGACGCAGATCACGAGTGCAACAGCGCTCAGCGCGATGAGGGCGATCGCCCACCAGCGTGGGGCTGGTCGACGCGTCATGGGATCGCGGTAGCGGTCCTCACCGATCACCCTGCGTCCGGTAGCGTCATGCTCCATGACCGAGATGCAGCGACGCAGTCTGCTCGAACGGCTGATCGGCAAGCCCCTGCCGTGGCTCGTTTGGGTGTGGGCGGTCATCGCGCTGGTCTGGCTCGTCCTGGCCGTCGTCGAACCGTCAGGGTTCCACACGCAGATGGCGGTCCTCTGGATCATCCTCGCCGCCGTGCAGATCGGCTCGGTGTCCTACGCCCGTGCGCAGGCGCGGAAGCGTGCTCGGAACGCAGGCGACGACTCGTAGCTGGCCCGACGCCCGCGCCCGGCACACGTCGCTCGCGTCGCAGGGCTGCACTTCGTCGTGCTCCGGAGATCGCTCCGCGGGTCTGGACAGACCCCGGACGTGTGACCCGCGCGGCGCGCCGCCGCTGGGACCCGTAGGCTCCGAGGCGGACCCACCGGTGCACGGGGCGCACGGTGGGAGCCAAGGGGGAACCACGTGTCCATCACATCCAGGATCACCACCGCGGGGACGGCGACCGTGATCGTCGTGCTCGCGCTCTCCGGCTGCGCCAAAACCGGCACCACGGCACCGGGGGTGGAACGGGCCACACCACGGTCGTCGGCACCGACACAGGCACCGACACCGACGCCGGCACCGACGGAGACGCCGACCGCGCCGGCCACCGCCGACTCCGTCACGAAGGACCTCACGTTCGAGGACGGCGACGCGCTCTCGGCGAGCACGCTGCCCGCGTTCGGGCTCGAGGTCTCGGCGCTCGACGGCTGGGAGCAGACCGGCGAGGATCCGACCACCGGGTCGCGGGAGTACACGAACGCCGACGGCTCCGTCGCGACGATCACGCAGCAGCGGCTCACCGACCTCGATCCGACGATCGGGGACCGTGCCGCCACCGAGCAGCTGTTCACCGCGGCAGGGCTCCCGGCCGACCGGCTCGAGGAGCAGCTGCTGCCGACGATCACCGGCGGCACGGCGCAGTTCCTGTCGATCGCCGGGCACAACACCGACGGGTCCTGGTCTGCGACGGTCGCGCGCGCCTTCGCGAAGCCCGGGGCCGCGCTCATCGTGAAGGTCCGGACGACGTCGCAGGATGCGCTCCGCCCCGACCTGCACGACATCCTGGTCAACGCGCAGGTGGTCGTCGCCTAGCGATCCGAGCCGGTGCGACGGGTCGCCCGACGGTCCGGGGCATCGAGTCGCCGCGACGGCTCCGTAGGCTGAGTCGTCGTGCGCCGCTCCGTCCGTCTCCTGACCGTCCTCGTGATCGTCACCGTGTTCGCCGTCGGGGTCCTGGGGACGGTGGTGTTCATCCAGCGTGTGCTGGCGGATCCGGCAAGCGACGTCGCCTGGGTCGGCACCGTCCGGGCGGCGGGACTCATCGTCATCGGGGTCATGCTGACGCGGCTCGGACGGCGAGCGATGCCCGCGGCCGTCGAAGCGATCGACCTGCGCGCCGACGCCGGTCCGGTGCGGCCGCTCACGGTCGTGGTGTGGGTCGTCCTCGGTGCCACCATCTACTCGATCCTGCGCGGCTGGACGGTGAACGTCCCCGTCGCGGCGGCCGTCGGCGCGATCGTGGTGGCGTTGCCGTTCGTCGAACGCTTCCTGGACCGGGTGCTCGCCCGGCAGACGGCCGGCGACGACACCGACACCGACACCGCGACCCGGGTTGCACCGGTGGCACCCGCCGGGACCGCCGCCGACGCGTGAGACAGCAAGCGAGACGGCACGCGGGACGGACGTGAGACGGTCACGAGACGAGACGGGAGGCCCGGTGCCAGCTGGCACCGGGCCTCCCGTCCGTCGTGGACGCGACCTGACCGCCCCTGCCGACCCACGCGGGTCGGCCCCCCTCAGCGCTCCGCGCGCCCGGCGAAGCGGTACCGGAACCCGGGCACACCGTCCGCGGTGACGACCACGTCGTAGTACCCCCACTCGTCGAGCGGCCAGTGCATCGTCTTGTGCCCGGAGCCGCGGACGTGCGCGGTCTCGCGGTGCTCCACGAAGTCGTTGGCCACGAGCACGAAGCGGAGCTCGGCCCGGCCGGTGTTCTCGAGCAGGAGCTGCAGGGTGCGCCGACCGCGGGTGTCCCGGACGACCGAGACGTGCGGGACGCCGCCGGTCGCCCGACCACCGACCGCGACGGTGCCGGCGAAGCGCCGGAGGAACCGGTCGGGTCCGTAGACGCTGACGTCGTAGGCACCGGCGGTCGTCGTGGTGTCCCATGCCCAGTCGGCGGTGGCGCCCACGGGGACGGTCTTCGGGTGGGCGGCGAACGGCATCGCGGTGTTCGGGTAGACCAGGAAGTTGACCCCCTGGCGACCGTCGTTCGCGAGCGTCACGGTGACCCGACCGGTGCTCCGGTCGACGGTCGCGTCCGCGTGCTGCCGGTAGGGCAGCCTCCGGCGGCGGACGGTGCCGGGCTCCTGGACGGGCACGGTCTGCGCGCCGATCGCGGGTTCCTCGACGGGCGGCTTCGCCTGGTCGGCGTCGGCGGCCGCCACCAGCGCGCGGGTCTGCTCGATGCCGGGGACGACGTCGGTACCGGGGATGCTCGGGTCGGGGGCGCTGAAGTCGAAGCAGCTGGTCAGGTCTCCGGAGACGGTCCGTCGCCAGTCGGAGATGTTCGGCTCGCGGACGCCCGTGACGCGTTCGAGGAACTGGATCACGGACGTGTGGTCCGCCACCTGCGAGTTGACCCACCCGCCCCGGCTCCACGGGGACACCACGGTCATCGGCACGCGCGCACCCATGCCGATGGGCAGGCCGTCGACGTACTCGTCGGGGGTGCCGGGTTCGGCGAACGGGGGGACGACGTGGTCGAAGTACCCGTCGTTCTCGTCGTAGTTGACGAGCAGGACGGTCGAGGCCCAGGTGTCCGGGTTGCTGAAGAGCGCCTGCACCACGGCGTTCGTGTAGTGGGCGCCGTAGTCCGGGCTGGCGGCCGGGTGCTCGCTCCAGCCGTAGGGGGCGACGACGTACGACACGGTCGGCAGGCTGTTGGTCGCGCAGTCCTGCCCGAACTGGCTGAGCAGGTGGGTGACGTCGAGGCCCTTGCCAGAGTTCGGCTTCCACCCGTCGTGCAGCCCGGCACGCGCGGCGAGCTCCTGCTGGGCGGGGTCGGAGGACGCGAGCGCACGGTGGTACTGCTCGAACAGCCAGAGCGGGTTGTCGCCGTAGTCGCCGACGTACGGGTCGGCTGCGCTGTCACCGACCTCGTCGTTGGCGTAGGTCTTCCAGGTGACCCCGGCCGCCTGCAGTCGTTCGGCGTAGGTGGTCCAGGTGAACACCGGTTCGTAGTCCGCCGGGTTGTCGGTCGCCGGTCCGCCCTGGGCGCCGCGAGGGTCTATCGTGCCGGACCACTGGTACAGCCGGTTCGGCGTCGTGGGCCCGTTGAGCGAGCAGTGGTAGTCGTCGCAGACCGTGAACGCTCCAGCGAGTGCGCGCTGGTAGGGGATGTCCTCACTCGTGAAGTAGCCCATCGTCTGGGCGCTCTTCGCGTCGACCCACCGGTTCCAGGCACCGCCGTTCCACGCTGTGTGCCCACCGCCCCAGGAGTGGTCGAGGCCGTCGGCGTTCTGCGCGTTGAACCGGGTGGTGTCGAGCCGGAACGGCAGCATGGCGCCGCCGTCGGTCCGGGCCGCCGCCGGCTGGTGGAAGACGTCGTGTCCGGTCGGCAGCTCGAGCGCCTGCTTGTCCGAGAACCCGCGGACCCCGGGCATCGTGCCGTAGTAGTGGTCGAACGACCGGTTCTCCTGCATGAGCACGACGACGTGCTTCACGTCGGCGATCGTGCCGGTGGGGACGGCACGGGCGGTCGCGGCGCTGGCACGGGCGGCCGTGCCCGGGCCGAACGCAGACCCGGCGGCGACACCGGCCATGATCGCGGCTGCTCCGCCGACCAGGACCGTCCGGCGACTCAGGCCGGGGCGGACCGCTGCGGTGTACGCGGCGTCCGGGGTCAGCGGTGGTGCGGCGTCCAGGCTGACGTCGGGTGCGCCGTGTTCGGGCTTCCTCGTGCTCATCGCAGGCCTTCCAGGTCGGTGGGAGTGCGGGCGCCGCGGGGGAGGAGCACCCGTCAGCATGACAACGAGGTGCGCTGAACCGTGCCTTGCCCGGCCGTGGCGGCGGGGTGAACGCGTCCGGTGGAGTCGGGATCGACCTGTCCAGGTGCACCGAGGCTGGGCCCTGTGGTTCCGGTGTCGATCCCACGAGAACTCCGACGCACCTGGACAGCTCGGCCGCAGCGGGGGAGGATCACCGGGTGCGACCACTGTTCCGGGACATCGCCGAGGACCTCGCCGACCGGGTGCTCCGCGGTGAGTTCGACGCCACGGGTGTCCTGCCGGCCGAGCACGACCTGGCGGCCGACTACGCCGTCGCGCGCGGCACCGTGCGGAACGCGCTCGAGCTGCTCCGCGACCGGCAGGTCCTGACGGCACGTGCCGGCTCCCGCTGGCGCGTCCGCACCACGACGCTCGGCCACGACGCCGGCGCGCTCGAGTCCTTCGGCCAACTGGCGAGGGCCCGGGGGCACGAGCCCGGCGGTCGGGTCGTGGCGGTCGAGGAACGGCCGGCCACCGTGCGCGAGCGGCGCCTGTTCCGCGCCGCGCACGACGAGCCCGTCCTGCACGTCGTGCGGGTGCGCTCCCTCGACGGTGTGGACGTCATGCTCGAGCGCACCGCCTACGCGCCGTGGGTCGCCGCCGTCATCCGGACGATCCCCGGCGGGCAGACGTCGGTGTCGGCGACCCTGGAGGACCGGTTCGGCATCCGGGTCGGTGCCGCCGTCACCACCGTGGACGCGCTGCTGGCGGACGACGCCGACGCCGCGCTCCTCGGGCTCCGGCCCGGCGCGGCCCTCCTGCAGGTACGTCGGTCCAGCACCGCCGAGGACGGCCGCCCGCTCGAGGCGGGCGACGACCGGTACGTTGCCGGGACCGTGCCGCTCCGGATCCGGACGGCGTCCGCACCGGCACCGCGGACCGGCACCGGGCACGACGACGCGGGGTGAGACGGACGGGAGGCCCGGTGCCAGCTGGTACCGGGCCTCCCGTCCGTCTCCACTCGACCCCACGACGTGGGCCGGCAGGCGGGGTCAGCGTTGCTGTGCGTCGTCCGCGGCGGCGGCCGCCGCCAAACCGGCCTCGATGACGTCGACGGGGTCCGGCAGGGCCGCGATCGACGCCGCGACCTGACGGCTGCGGGCGCGGTGGGTCGGAGACGTCAGGACTTCGTGGACCGCCCGACGGATCGCCGCAGGATCGACCCGTCGTCGCTCGACGCCTCGGCCGTGGCGGCGAAGACCGCCGGCGGCACGGCGCCGGACGCGGGGACCTTCATCCTCGACCTCATCCCGTCGAGCGTCGTGAACGCGTTCGCGACCAACGACATCCTGCAGGTGCTCGTCTTCGCGGTGTTCGTCGGCGCGGCGATCGCCGCCATTGGCAGTGACCGTGCGCGGCCGCTCGTGCGGGGCCTCGACCTGTGCCTCGAGGTCGTCTACCGGATCCTGGGCTGGGTGATGCGTCTGTCGCCGCTCGGTGCGTTCGGGGCGATGGCGTACGTGGTCGGGCGGTACGGCATCGACACCCTGGGGTCGTACGGGCTCCTCATCGCAGCCTGCTACGGCGCGGCGGCGGTGTTCATCGTGGCGCTGCTCGTCGGCGGGCGGCTGCTGTCCGGGGTGCCGATCTGGCGGTTCGTCTGGCACACCCGCGCCGAGTTCGGGCTTGCCCTGGGCACCGCGTCGACCGAGGCCGTGCTGCCGCGGATGATCACCCGGCTCACCGAGGTCGGCGTCTCACGGAGCGTCGCCGGGCTCGTCGTGCCGACGGGGTACTCGTTCAACCTGGACGGGGCGGCGATCTACCTGTCGATCTCGCTGCTGTTCCTGACCCAGGCGTTCGGGGTGCCGCTGACGCTCGAGCAGCAGGTGGCCGCACTCGGGGTGCTGCTGCTGACGTCGAAGGGCATGGCCGGGGTGCCGGGCTCGTCGTTCCTGGCGCTGTCCGCGACGGCGACGAGCCTCGGGCTGTTCCCGGTCGCGGGCGTCGCGCTGCTGCTCGGTGCCGACCGGATCATGGACGCGATGCGGGTGAGCGTCAACCTGCTCGGCAACTGCGTCGCGACGCTCGTGGTGGCGCGGTGGCAGGGCGAGCTCGACCGTGAGCGGGTGGATGCGGTGCTGCGGCCCGGGCGCGGGGTGCGGCCGTCGTCGGAGCTGGAGCCTGCTGCGGGTGCATCGGGCGGAGTGGCGGTGTCGACGCCGGCTCGGTGAGGGCTCGGGGCGCGCTCGCGGCGCGGTCAGCGTTCGAGGACGGCGCGCTGCTGGTCGTACTGCTGGCGGGTCCGGTGGCCGCCCATCTTGCGGACGACTGCGCCGGAGGGGTCACGGGTGATGCGCCACCAGATCGCGGTGCAGAGCGCGTCGACCGGGACGATCGCACCGAGTCCGACCAGGAGCTGCCGACCGAGGTCCGTGCGCCACGGCAGCCCCGAGACCTCGAGCGCGGTCACTACGAGCAGGCACACCACGATGGTGATCGGGCTGAGCCAGAGCTTCCGCACGGAGCGCTGACGCGCCGAGTCGAGTTCCGGCAGCAGTGCCAACGGCAGCGTCGAACCGATGTGCTCGCGCGGCTCGCCACCGACGATGACGGCGGTCGGGCCGGGGGTGGGAGCTGGGTCGTCCGCGTCCGTGGCGGGTCGCCACACCACGTCGTCCAGGAACTCGACCTCGTCGTCGATGCGGAACCAGCCGCCTTCGAAGCCGTCGGCAGCGGCGTCGGGATCGGCGCGAGGCGTGGTCGTGGTCACGTCGGTCATCTTGGCAGCAACCAGGGCTGCTCCGGCACCACCGATTCGGGGGTGGGCGGAGGCGTCGCTCGGGCCCCGATCGCGTTCTGCTGACAGGATGGTCCGGACACCACGGGGGCGGGGGCCGGCATGGGCACGGAACAGCAGGACTGGCGAGACCAGCGGACGGGCCCGACGACGGGGCGGGGCAACGCGATCGCCATCGCGCTCGTGCTGCCGGTGCTGCTCGTCGTGAGCTGGGCGGTCCAGATCGGGGCGTACCTGGCGCGCGACTTCGGGTCGATGGACGACCGGCTCGGAGCAGGGGGCGTCCTGACGCGGCTGGTCATCGGCGCCGTGCTCGCCGTGGGGATCCCTGTGGCGGTGCTCGTCGTGCAGGTCCGGGCTCGCCGGCGTGAACCGCGCCACTCACTGGTCGCCGTCGTCACGGCGATCGTCGTGCTGGTCATCGCCGTGCCGTGGAACGGCCTGGTCCTGACGTCACAGGTGCGGAGCATGGCCGCCGATGCCCGGCAGTGGGCGCAGCCGGCGACCGCCGCCGAGCGGCACTTCGCCGACGGTGACGCCCGGGCCACACTCGAGCGGATCGGGGACCGCACCGTGCGGATCCTCGGCGGCGACCGGAAGTCCGCCTACCGCGATGGTGAGCGAGCCGGTGGTGCGTACAGTGAGGAGTGCCAGCTGTCGAACGCGCACCAGGGAGTCCGGTGGCGGTACTGGTACCACCCGGGGGAGTACACCGACGAGCACGGCAAGGAACTCCTGCCCGAGGACCACACGCTGATCGAGGGCGCCAACCGCGACGTGGACCGCGTCCGCGCGTACTGGGAGTCCGAGGGCATCGACGCACGGTCCGAGGCGGACATGGTCCCCGACCAGATCTCGCCGGCCGCAGACTGGCTCGAGAGCACCTCGTCGTACACGCGGCCCGGTCCGGATGTCGACTTCAGCACGATCTGCCTGGTGCGCTGAAGGTACGCCCCGTGGTGGGGCCTCCGGGCAGATGCGTCGTGGGGCCCCTTGCCCTGCCCTCGTCGGGGTATGCGTCCATCGCCTCGACCCAGCTGCCGTGCCCGGGCTCATCCGCTCTCCGTGGACGATCCCGCGCGGGGCACCGTCGCCGGAACCTCTTCCAGACCAAGTGTCTGGACACTGTTCACGCGGACGGATTCGGGCGGGGGGGGGGGGGGGGCGCCTCTCGGAGTGCCCGGAAGCCGATGGGTAAAGGGGGGGGGGCGGGGGAAGGGGGGCCGCT
>NZ_QKLH01000011.1:0-155940 GCF_003224215.1 Curtobacterium sp. MCLR17_043
GTGCGCGGGCGGGCCCCGCCGCGCGCGCCCGTGCGACGGCGCCCGCCCGCGCACCGCGCCCCCGCGTACCGTTGGTGCCATGAGCAACTCCTTCGCGATCACCGGTGCCCACGTCGTCCCCGTCTCCGCTCCAGCCTTCGACGGCGGCGCGGTCGTCGTCGAGGACGGCCGGATCACCGCGATCGGTCCGGACGTCTCCCCGCCCGAGGGGATGCCCGTGGTCGACGCCACCGGTTCGTGGCTGGTGCCCGGGTTCGTCGAGGCGCACGGCCACGTCGGCATCCACGAGGAGGCCAACGGCGAGGCCGGCAACGACACGAACGAGATGACCGCCCCGAACATGGCCGGGGTCCGCGCGATCGACGCGATCGACATCGACGACGAGGGCTTCCGGGACGCCCTGGCCGGCGGGATCACGAGCATCGTCGTCAAGCCCGGCTCCGGCAACCCGATCGGCGGGCAGAGCGTCGCCATCAAGACCTGGGGCGGCCGGACGATCGACGAGCAGCTCATCTCCGACTCGGTCAGTGTGAAGAGCGCCCTCGGCGAGAACCCGAAGCGCGTCTACGGCGGCAAGGGCCAGACGCCCTCGACCCGGCTCGGCGTCGCGAAGATCATCCGTGACGCCTTCGTGGAGGCGCAGAACTACAAGGCCGCCCGCGACGCCGCAGCCGCGAAGGACGAGCCGTTCGCCCGCGACCTGACGAAGGAGACGCTCGTCCGGGTGCTCGACGGCGAGCTCGTCTGGGACCAGCACACCCACCGCCACGACGACATCGCCACCGCGATCCGCCTGTCCGAGGAGTTCGGCTACCGCCTCGTCGTGAACCACGGCACCGAGGCGCACAAGATCGCCGACGTGCTGGCCGCCAAGGACATCCCGGTCATCTACGGCCCGCTCTTCACCAGCCGCTCGAAGGTCGAGCTCCGCGACCGCGGCATCCCGAACCTCGCCACCATCGCGGCCGCCGGGGTCCGGGTCGCCATCACGACGGACGCGCCGGTCGTGCCGATCAACATGCTCGTCGACCAGGCGACCGCCGCCGTGAAGGAGGGCCTGCCCGCCCAGACCGCACTCGAGGCCCTCACCGTCAACCCGGCCGAGTTCCTCGGGTTCGGGGACCGCGTCGGTCGCCTGGCCGAGGGCTACGACGCCGACCTCGTGCTCTGGGACGGCGATCCGCTCGACGCGACGAGCCGCGCGACGCGCGTCTGGATCGACGGCAAGCCCGTCTTCACGTGGACCGACGGAGCGGGCGTCACCACCCCGCGCTGGTAGGGACCACGAGACGCCGGCGTCCTGCGTGACGCGGTGGGCTCAGCCACAGGCGGACGGGAGGCCCGTGTCGGGCCCGCCACGGGCCTCCCGTCCGTCAGGTGCCCGGTCGCGAGACGCCGTCGTGTCGGCACGACGCCGTCACGCCCGCGAGACGCCGCTCGATTCCGCGGCGTCTCGCGGACACGACGGCGTCTTCCGGGTTGAGCGGTCAGCCCGTGCTCAGACCTCGCGCGCCAGCAGGAAGTCGTTGATCCGCGTCGTGAGCTCGGCGTCGATCGGACGCGCGTCGCCGTTCACCGAACGGATCGGCGCAGCCTGCCGCACGCTCGACACGAGCCAGAGCGCGTCCGCCGCTGCCAGGTCGGCGAGGGTGACGAGTTCGTAGGCGGTCTCGATGCCCTCCTGCTCGGCGAAGCGGAACACGTCGGCCTGCGTCGTGCCGGCCAGGATCCCGATGTCGGTGCGGGGCGTGACGAGCCGGTCGCCGACCTTCATGATCAGGTTGGCGCGCGTGCCCTCGAGCACGTATCCGTCGCTCGAGACGAACAGGGCGTCGTCGGCGCCGCGGCGGACGGCTTCGCGCAGGGCGGCCATGTTGACGCCGTACGACAGCGTCTTCGCGCCCTGCAGCAGCCACGGCGAGGTGCGCTCGACGTCGTGCCGGTACCCGCGGTCCAGGACGACGACGGAGATGCCCTCGGTGCGGGCGGCAGTGGAGTCGCCCGACGGTGCGGCGTAGACCCACCCGGTCGGGCGGTCGGCGCCCTCGACGCCACGGGTCAGGACGGTCTTGGCGAAGGCCTCCCGCACCGGGTCGAGGCGGGCGCAGACGGCCTCGATGGCCTGGCGCCAGGCCTCCGGGTCGGGCGAGGGCAGGTCGAGCATCGCGGCGGAGCGGCCGAAGCGGGCGAGGTGCGCCTCGAGGGCCTGGGGCCGACCGTCGATCACCGTGATCGTCTCGAACACGCCGTCACCGCGCGTGACGCCGAGGTCCTGCACCTGCACGTGCTCCTCGAGCGGCTTCGCCCAGGTGAAGGCGTCCGCCGCGGGGTCGTGCGGCGCGGCGTCGCGGGAGGGCTGGTTGAGGACGGCGAGCACGGTTTCGGTCATGGGTCCATCCAACCGCAGCTCAGCCGGCTTCGGGCAGCGCGCCCAGCAGCTTCCACACGGCGGGCGTCAGCTCGGGGTGCTGCAGCGCGATCCGGCGCAGCCGGTGGTACTCCTCGCCCAGCCGGGTGCCCTGCCCGGACGCCGGGTGGCTCGACCACTGCGCGTGCCGCTTGCCGATCGCCTCGTCCAGGTCGACGGCGTCCGCACGCAGGATCAGCACGACCTGCTCGTCGACGGTGGGGAGCGTCGGCATGAACTCCCACGGGTCCTCGCCCTGACGACTGCGGTGCTCGACGAGCATCGAGATCTCCTCGGCGGCCTCGGCGCGCAGCACTTCGAGGCTGCGCCCGGTCCTGCGGGGCTCAGCCATGGTGCCCCCGCAGCACGCCTGCCATGGGAAAAGCGTACGACACTCCATCGGTCACACTGGACGCGTGACCCTTCGCGACGAGAGCAAGTCCCAGCATCCCCGGGTGGTGGTCGTGTACCTGCTGCGCGACGGCGAGGCAGGCCCCGAGGTCCTGCTGGGGGAGAAGCGCCGCGGCCTCGGCACGGGCCGGCTGGTCGGCCCCGGCGGCAAGCGCGAGCCCGGCGAGTCGGCGGTCGAGACCGCCGTGCGCGAGGTGCGTGAAGAGGTCGGCCTGCGGATCGACGCGGTCGACCTGGAGGCCCGTGGCACGTTGGACTACCGGTTCCCGTACCGACCGTCCTGGTCCCAGGTCTCGGACGTCTTCGTCTGCCGCCGCTGGCAGGGAGACCCGTCGGGCTCCGACGAACTGGAGCCGCGGTGGATCCCCGTCGACACCGTCCCGTACGACGCCATGTGGGACGACGCCCGGTACTGGTTGCCGGGGGTGCTCGCGGGCGGCAGCGTCCGCGCGCGGTTCACGTTCGCCGAGGACGACGCGACCGTCGCCGGGTTCACCGGGACGGGTGTCGGTGTCGGTGTCGGCGTGGGTGAGTAGCTGCTTGCTGCTTGCTGCTTGCTGCTAGCGCGGCTGCTGGGTGCGGGTGCTGCCGGTGCGCGCTTCCTCGGCGGCGGCCATGACGTCGGCGTCGCCGCTCCGGCCACCCAGGGGCCGCACGAAGAAGTCGATGATGCCGACGACGATCGCGCCGATCATCGAGAACATCGCCCACCCGACGAACAGCCCGGCGGTGCCGCGGCCGTCGGCGGGCGCGAGCAGGACGCTCGCGGCGTAGAAGCCGACCGTCATCACGAGGAACACGACGACGACGGTGATGAGGACGCGGTGCCAGGTGATGCGCGGGTTCATCCGATCAGGATACGCGTCAGCGGTACCGCACCGGTGCGCGTGCCGGCACGGATGATGCGCGCGCATCGTGCGACAGAGCACGCGTCGTTCGACTGGCGCATCGTCGCAACATGCGCACGCACTCGGTCTGCGGGAGCGGTGCGATCGTCAGGAACGAGCTACCGGTCCGCGGGACGCTGCACGGCGATGCGACCGGTCGGTGTCGCGTCCGGCTCGAGGCCGTCGCGACCGCCGGTGAAGACGTCACCGCCGGTGCGCTCGTCCTCCCAGGCGTCGTCCCGCAGCACGCTCAGGGTGCCGGTCTCGGTGGAGGTCAGGCCGTGGCGCGCGAGCTCGGCGTCGCGCTGCCCGCCGAGGAACTCGCGGTTGGCGGTGTTGGCGTCCTGGAACATCGTGGTCCGGCCGGTGACGATCGCGCGGATCCGTCGGCGCTCCCACCACTTCTTGCCGAAGTACATCAGCACCAGGCCGGCCGTGGCGTAGCAGGCCATCGTGATCAGGCCGCGGGCCGGGCCGGGGCCGACGCCGTAGACCTGGTGCTTGATCATGTCGACCATGCTCGAGCCGACGACGACGTTGTTCAGCCAGGCGAAGGGCTCGGGCATGAACCACTTCGGGTAGGCGCCGCCGGACGACGGCATGGACAGGAAGACGAAGCAGATCATCGCGGGTGCGGCGATGAACCGGCCGACGAAGTAGCTCAGGCCGTTCACCGCCAGGCCGATCGCCACGATCCAGCCCCAGGCGATGAGCACGAGCTGGATCCAGTGCCCGTGGATGGCGCCGAGCACGGGCCCGGCGAGGGTGTTCGTGATGAGCGAGATGACCAGGCCGCCGACCACGATGACCGTCATCCGGGTGCGGTGCCGGAGCGGGCCGCCCATGATGCCGATGAACATCGCGACCATGTAGCCGCCGATGCACCACGCGAGCATGACGTACATCGCGACGGTGCCGTACTCGTCCCAAGCGGGCAGGGGTGCGAGCTCGGTGACCTTCGGGGTCGCCACGCCCAGGCCGGTCAGTACCGCGGTGAGGGTGGCCGGGACGAGGCTCGCGACCTGGAACTGGTGCGCGCTCGCCTTGAAGAACTCGTTCGCGGCGGGGTCGTACGCGACCGCCATGGAGCCGCCGACCACGTCGCGCTTCGCCTGCGCGAGCGAGTCGTACGTGTGGAACACGAACTCGCCCGGCAACGCCTGCTGCACCGCCTGCACGAACGCCGGGTCGCTGCCGATCAGGGCGATCGGGACGTCGTGCGGGTGCGGGGCGTGGAACGCGAAGACGTAGCACAGGCAGAACCCGACGATGAAGAACAGCGGCATCCAGAGCTGCAGGCCGATCAGCTGCAGCGACGGGTGCAGGGTCGAGTACCACCGGCGGTAGGCGCCGTGCTGCTGGGGCGCGGGCACCGGAGCCTGTCGCCGGGGTCCCGAACGCGTGTGCCCGGCGACCTTGCCGCCACGACGCGGCTTGGTCCCACGTGCGGAGGGCCTGGTCCCACGCGGCTTCGGCGGCGTGGGACGGGAACCGCCGGGGCGCTCCGGTCCGTCGTCGTTCCTGGGGACGTCGTTCCGCGGCGTGCTCACTCGGCGCTCTGCTCCTGCTCTCGATCGGAGCGCCAGGATACGCCCGGGGTACTCAGGAGCGACTGCGCGACGCCTGCGCCGAGTCCATGGCGAGTTCTTCCGCGTCGAGGGTCACGAGCACGCGGCGCATGACCTCCTCGTCGAGGTTCCCCTTCTCCCGCTCCTCGAGCACGATCTCGCGGCGGCGGTCGAGGAGCTCGCGGCGGATGTCCTGGATCTGCGAGCCACGCAGGCGCAGTGCGACGTTCCGCCCCTCGTCCTCTTCTTCCTCGGCGTCCTGACGGAACGTCTCGGCCTGCCGCTCGAGTCGCGCCTTCAGCCGGTTCACCACCGAGTCGACGGCTTCCGAGCCGTACTGCTTCGCCCACGCCGGACGCCGTTTCTCGAGCAGCTCGATCGCGGCCTCGGTGGTCCGCTGGTTGAGCCGCATCTCGCTGCGCACGTCCTCCTCGCCCTCGGCCGGGTCCTGCACCTTGAGCGCGCGGATGACGAAGGGCAGGGTGAGTCCCTGCAGCAGCAGGGTCCCGACGGTGACGAAGAAGGCGATGATGAAGATGGTGTCCTGCGCCGGGATCTGCGTCGGGCTCGCCACGACCGACACGGCTGCGGCAAGGGTCACCACGCCGCGCATGCCCGTCCACGAGATGACGGTGAGCTCCCGCCAGTTGAGCTTCGGCTCCGCGGAACCGCGCATCCAGCGCAGCGACGGGTGCCCGCGGGACAGCTTGATCCGCAGCGGCCGGAGCCACTTCCCGTTGAAGCGGTTGCGCGCGTAGGACTCGAACACGAACAGCGGCCGCACCAGGATCACGACGCCGAGCACGACGGCCGCGGCGGTGAGTGTCTGCCCGAGGCTCCGCTCGCTCTCGACCAGGTCCTGCACGACGGTGTTGAGCTGCAGGCCGATGAGCGCGAACACGAAGCCCTCGAGGATGACGTCGATGCTCGTCCAGAGCGGACGTTCCTGCAGGCGGGTGGCGTAGCCCTCCTTCGGCGAGTTGTAGCCGATGTACAGGCCGGCCGTGACGACCGCGATGACGCCGGAGCCGGACAGGTCCTCGGCGAGGATGTAGGCGACGAAGGGCAGCAGGATGCTCATGATCGTCTCGACCACGGGGTCGTTGATGCGCATCCGGATCCAGTGCACGACGACGCCGAGCACGATGCCGACGACCAGACCGACGCCGATCGCCAGGCCGAAGATGCCGAGGTCCTGCCAGATCGTCAGCGACGTGCCCGCGATGATGAGCGTGAACACCCGCACCAGGGTCAGCGAGGCCGCGTCGTTGATCAGGCTCTCGCCGGACAGCACGGTCATGACGCGGCGGGGGAGCCCGAGCTTCCGGCCGATCGCGGCGGCGGACACCGCGTCCGGCGGGGCGACGATCGCGCCGAGCAGGATCGCCGCCGGCAGCGTCATGTCCGGGATGAGCAGGTACGCCACCCCGCCGACGACCAGGGCGGTGACGATCACCAGGAAGATGCCGAGCCGTCGGATCTGCTTGATCGAGCCGCGGAAGCTCTGCCACGACACGTCGAGGGCCGCCGAGTAGAGCAGCGGCGGCAGGATCACCGTGAGGATGACCTCGGAGTCGATCTCCATCGGCGGCAGCCCGGGCAGGAACGAGGCGGCCAGGGCGACCGCCGTGACGAGCAGTGGAGCGGGGAGTCCCTTGGCCCGGGCGAACCCCGTCACCGCGAGCGATCCGATCAGCAGGATGAGGAGCTCAGCGGTGTCCATGGACCCATTCTTCCATCGGCATGGTTCCGAACCTGAACGAGTGTGAAGCTCCGGTGAACAACAGGTGGCCGATCAGGTTTGCTCGAAGGGCCGACGCCTGGGACACTTGCCCGCGGTGGACATCACACTCATAGTCGTCCTGGTCATCGCGTTGGCCCTCTTCTTCGACTTCACAAACGGTTTTCACGACACCGCCAACGCGATGGCGACCCCGATCGCGACCGGCGCCATGAAGCCCAAGGTGGCGGTCACCGTCGCTGCGGTGCTCAACCTGGTCGGTGCGTTCCTCAGCACCGCCGTGGCGACGTCGATCTCGCACGGGTTGATCAACGAGGGGCCCGGTGGCGTCGCCATCAGCCCCGAGATGATCTTCGCGGGCCTGATCGGGGCAGTCGTCTGGAACATGATCACGTGGCTCCGCGGGCTGCCGTCGTCGTCGTCGCACGCGTTGTTCGGTGGGCTGATCGGTGCCGCGATCGTCGGTGCCGGGTTCCAGTCGGTCAACTACGTCGCGCTGCTGACGGTGGTGATCATCCCGGCGTTCGCCTCGCCCGTGATCGCCGCGCTCGTGTCGTTCCTGTCGACGCGCATCGCGTACCGGATCACGAAGCGTCCGGTGTTCCCGAACGAGCGTGGCGGGTTCCGCATCGGGCAGGTCTTCACCAGCTCGATGGTGTCCCTGGCGCACGGCACCAACGACGCGCAGAAGACGATGGGTGTCATCACGCTGACCCTCATCGCCTCGGGCGCGCAGTCGTCGAACCAGGGCGTGCAGTTCTGGGTCGTCGTCGCCTGTGCCCTTGCGATCGCCCTCGGTACCTACACGGGCGGTTGGCGCATCATCCGCACCCTCGGCTCGGGCATCACCGAGATCCGTGCGACGCAGGGCTTCGCCGCCGAGGCCTCGACCGCCGCGACGATCCTCGCCTCCAGCCACCTCGGCTTCGCACTGTCGACCACGCAGGTGTCCTCGGGCTCGATCATCGGTGCCGGTCTCGGCCGCCGCGGCTCGAAGATCCAGTGGTCGACCGCCGGCAAGATCGTCATCGCCTGGTTCATCACCCTGCCCGCGGCCGCCGCGGTCGGTGCGGTCGCCTCGGGCATCGCCCGCCTCGGTGTCATCGGGCTCGTGCTCGACGCCGTGATCGGTGCCATCGTCATCCTCGGCCTGTACCTGTGGTCGCTCCGCAAGCCGCACGAGCAGGCCTCCGCGATCGAGGTCGACGTCGCCGCGAACGCGGTCCTGACCCGCAAGGAGCTGCGTGACATGCAGCGCAAGAAGCGTGCCGACGCGGTCGCCCAGCGTCGCGCCGAACTGAGCCGCGAGCGCACGCTCCGTCGCATGGCGGCCCGCAAGGGAGGCCGTCGCTGATGGGCATCGCGCTTGACGGACGCCGTTTTGCATTCCTCGAAGGGGGAGACCGCTGATGGGCATCGACTGGTTCGCATTCCTCACCGTGGCGCTCGTCGCCGTGGTCTCGTCGTGCTTCGTCGTCGCCGTGTACTCGGTCGGCCTCCGTCTCTGGAGCGCCGCCGACACCCGCGAAGGCAAGTTCACCGTGAAGGACGACGGCACGATCGGCCCGGCCACCGCCGGCTTCCCGAACCCCGCCGGAGCCTCGGCGGCCGCACGCGCACTCCGCGCCGCTGCCATCGCGTGCTTCGTCGTGTGCGGCGCCGTCGTGCTCTACGGCATCTACCTCATCGTCCCGCAGTTCCACTGACGGGCACGCTCACTCGTCGCGCGTTCGCCGGGCCCGCCGCGCCCGCTCGCGCGGGCGGCGCGCTTGGTGAGCAGAAGATGTCGAGTCGCCGTCCGTGACCCGACCTCTTCTGCTCACGAAGGGCGCGGGCGGACGGACGGGACGCCCGTTGCGGCCTGGCACCGGGCCTCCCGGCCGTCGCGGGCGAGCGGGCGAAATGCCGCCGTGCGTGGCTGAAGTGACCCCGGCATTCCGCCCGCTCGCGCGGGCGGCGCGCTTGGTGAGCAGGAGATGTTGAGTCGCCGTGTGGAACCCGACCCCTTCTGCTCACGAAGTGCGCGGGCGGGCGGACGGGAGGCCCGTGGCGGCCTGGCACCGGGCCTCCCGTCCGTCGCGGGCGAGCGGGCGGAATGCCAGCGTGCGTTGCCGAGGCGACCGCGGCATTCCGCCCGCTCGCGCGGGCACGCCGCCCGCTCCGCCCAGCCCCGGCGCGTTCCCGGACCGGCCGGACGGACGGGACTAGCCTCGACGTGTGACCGGCAACGAGGAGGCACCTGTGACGACGACGACGCGGACCGAGAGCGACTCGCTGGGATCACGAGAGGTCCCGAACGACGCGTACTGGGGCATCAACACGTTGCGGGCACTCGAGAACTTCCCGATCACCTCCGTACCGATCGCCGTGTACCCGGACCTCATCGAGGCGCTCGTCACCGTGAAGCAGGCGGCCGCGCGGGCGAACCGGGCGATCGGTGTCCTCGACGAAGAGCGCGCCGACGCGATCGACCGTGCAGCGCAGGAAGTCCGCGACGGAGCACTCCGCGAGCAGTTCGTCGTCGACGTCGTGCAGGGCGGCGCCGGGACGAGCACGAACATGAACACGAACGAGGTGCTCGCGAACCGGGCACTCGAACTCCTCGGGCGGGAGCGGGGCGACTACGCGTACCTGCACCCGATCGACCACGTGAACCGCAGCCAGTCCACGAACGACACGTACCCGACGAGCATCAAGATCGCGATGATCTTCGGGGTCCGTCGTCTGATCGTGCAGCTCGAGGAGCTCTCCGCGGCGTTCGCCGAGCGGGGCCGCGCTTTCGCCGACGTGCTGAAGGTGGGCCGGACGCAGCTGCAGGACGCGGTGCCGATGACCCTCGGGCAGGAGTTCACCGGCTTCTCGCACACGATCCAGGAGGATGCCGACCTGCTCCGCAAGGTGATGCCGCTGCTCGCCGAGATGAACCTCGGCGCGACGGCGATCGGCACCGGGATCACCGCGGACCCGCTCTACCGCGACGAGGTCCGCCGGCAGCTGCAGGAGGCGAGCGGCATCGACGTCGTCACCGCCCCCGACCTCATCGAGGCGACGAGCGACGCCGGTGCGTTCATGACCCTGTCCGGCACGGTGAAGCGCAGCGCCGCGAAGCTCTCGAAGATCTGCAACGACCTGCGGCTGCTGTCGTCCGGTCCGCAGGCGGGCCTCGGCGAGATCACGTTGCCGGCTCGCCAGGCCGGCTCGTCGATCATGCCGGGCAAGGTCAACCCGGTGATCCCCGAGGTCGTGAACCAGATCGCCTACGCGGTCGCGGGGGCGGACACCACCGTGACGATGGCGGCGGAGAGCGGGCAGCTGCAGCTCAACGCCTTCGAGCCGATCATCGCCCACTCGATCCTGCAGTCGCTGCAGTGGATGTCCCGCGGCTGCGCGACCCTGCGCGAGCACTGCGTCGTCGGCATCGAGGCGAACGAGGCGAAGCTCGCGGCCCAGGTCGACACGAACGTCGGCGTCGTCACCGCGCTCACGCCGTACATCGGGTACGCGGCCGCGGCGTCGATCGCGCACACGGCGCTGACCACCTCGACGCCGATCTCGACGCTCGTCGTGGCCGCGGGCCTGATGGAGGAGGACCAGGTCATGCGCGTGCTCAGCCCGGCACGGCTGTCGGGCATCGAGCTGGCGACGGGTGCGATCCCGATCATCACCGAGGAGATGCTGGACGCCGAGGCGCGCAAGCGCTGACGCGGGGCGTCCGCGCCCCAAGAACGCAAGCACCGCACGCACACACGCCCGTCAGGGCAGCGGCCGCTCGCCCACCCGCACCTGCTGCGCCATCGCCCGCAGGTGCTCCTCGTTCGGGGTCAGCTCGGCGTCCTCTTCCTCGGCGACCCGCGCGGCCTCGGCCCGGACGTGCTGGGCGGCCGCGATGTCCTGGTCCCGCCAGCGCGCGAGCGTGAAGTTCCGCGTGACGTCCCGCAGCGGCAGCCGGATCGACTCGTCCGCCTCGATGCCGGCGAGCAGCTGCCGCATCCGGATCACCTCGGAGTCGAGCTCCCCGCCGACCACGAGCACGAAGTTCGAGATGTACAGGTACACGAGCAGCAGGATCGCGCCACCGAGCCACCCGTAGGCGCGGTTCCCGCCACCGAGGGTCTCCACGTAGAGGGCGAACCCCACCGTGGCTATGGCCCAGGTCACGATCGCGAACGCGGCACCGGCCGACACCCACCGCAGCTGCGGGGTCTTCACGTTCGGCGTCGCGTAGTAGAGCACCGCCACCATCACGACGAGGTCGGCTGCCAGCACGGGCCACTTCACCACGTTCCACACGTCGTCGATCCAGGGCGCCCACCCGAGCTGCCGGATCACGGCCTCGGAGATCGTCGGCGTCCCGAGCAGGATGACGATGGCGACGGCACCGCCGACCATGACGAGCAGCGTGACGAGGAGCATCATGCTGCGGAACTTCCATATCCGCCGGCCCTCCTCGACCTCGTAGGCGGTGTTCATCGCCCGCCCGAACGCCGTCGCGTAGCCGGACAGCGACCAGAGCGTCAGCACGACGCCGATCGTGAACCCGAGCCACGGGTTGTCCAGGGTCAGCAGCTGCCGGAGCGGCCCCTCGAGGTGCTCGGCGGTCTCCGGCCGGACGATGAACCCGAGGACCTCGACGATGTCGGTCAGGCTGTCGCCCTTGCGGTCGACGATCGACAGCGCCGACACGACCGCCAACGCGGTCGGGAACACCGTCAGGAGCGCGAAGAACGTCAGCGACGCTGCCGCGTCGACGACGCGGTGCCGGATGACGGAGTGGTAGGTGCGCCGGACGACGGCGCGGACTCCCGTCCGCTGGAGGTCGCGCGATGCGCTGTCCGGCATGTCTCGTACGGTACCCGACAGGTGCGGTCCTGGAGGCGCGGTGCGGCGTCCCCACGGGCCTCCCGTCCGCCTGTGGGTCGCGCTGGTGCGCCTGCAAGACACCGGTGTTAGCGCTCCGCACCGCGGGACGCGGGTGTTCCAGGCGCGAACACCGGTGATCCGCGGCCCCGACCCGCCCGTCAGTTCGCGTGCGGGTGCAGGGCGTCGTAGCGGCGGAACGAGGGGACCATCCGGAGCAGCAGCGCGACGAGGCCGATGATCAGCACGCCGCCGATGACCGGCGGGTACGCGATGCCGGCCGCGACGACCAGGCCGGCGTACAGGTCACCGAGCCGCGGGCCGCCCGTGACCACGACGATGAAGATGCCCTGCAGCCGACCGCGCATGCCGTCCGGCGACGCCGCCTGCAGGATCGTGTTCCGGAACACCGAGCTGACGTTGTCCGCACCGCCGGCCATGGCCAGGAACAGCGCCGCGAGCCCGAGCGCCGGCAGGATCTCGACGCCGAACGCCTCACCCGAGCGGCCGCCGAGCACGTGCGCCAGCGCGATGACCACACCGAACGCAGCGATCGCCCCGCCGTACGCCGTGATGGCCCAGCCGACGGCCTCACCCTGGCGTCGGACGTGCCCGAGCGGCCCGGAGAACACGCTCGACAGCAGCGCCCCGATCGCGTACGCGGCGGTCAGGGTGCCGACGGTGATCGACCCGCCGCCGATGACGAGTGCGCCGATCGCGGGGAACAGCACTCGCGGCTGCCCGAAGGTCATCGCGATGATGTCGAGCACGAACGTCATCGTGATGTTGCGTGACCGCCGCAGGAACTTCGCGCCCTCGATGAGCGATCCGAGCCCCGGCCGCAGTGCGTCGTGGTCGGCGGCCATCCGGGGCAGCGTGAACACCCCGAGGAACGCGAACGTGAACAGCACGACGTCGATCGTGTACGTCGGCGCGAACCCGACGGTCGCGATGAGCACGCCGGCGATCGCCGGACCCACGGTGACCTGGAACCCGGACGCGATCCCGCCCAGGGCGCTCGCCGCGGGCAGCAGGTCGGTGCCGACGAGCCGGGGGACGATGGCCGAGCGGGAGGCGTTGCTGACGGTCGCCGCCACGGCGTTCACCGTCGCGAGCACGTAGAGCAGTGCGACGCTGTGCAGGTCGAGCCAGGCGTGCGTGGCGATCAGTGCGACGGCGACCCACGCGATGATCGACGACACGAGCGCAACGAGGCGTCGGTCGAAGGCGTCCGCGAGCATGCCGCCGTACAGGCCGGCGACGATCATCGGCACGAGCGCGATGACACCCACCAGGGCCACGGCGAAGGTCGAGCGGGTGATCTCGTAGACCTCGAGCCCGACGGCGACCGTGGTCATCTGGGTACCGATGCCGGCGATCGCGGTTCCGGCCCAGAGTCGGGCGAAGGCAGGGGAGCGGCGGAGCGGGGTGAGGTCGGCGAGCAGGCGGCGGCGAGGCGGTGCGGGAGTCGATGGTGTCACGGTGGAACCATTCTGCGGGCTGGACGCTCGTTGCGCGTGCCCGGTGCGCGCTCTGGTTGACTGATCGGCATGACTGACCTGAACAGCAAGCCCGAGTTCGACGCCCCCGAGGGCCCCGCCCCCACCGAGCTCGTCATCACCGACATCGTCGAGGGCTCCGGCGAGGAAGCGTCCGCCGGCTCGACCGTCAAGGTCCACTACGCCGGCGTCGAGTACGAGACCGGCGAGGAGTTCGACAGCTCCTGGAACCGCGGCGAGCCCATCGACTTCCCGCTCGCGGCCCTGGTGCGCGGCTGGCAGGAGGGCATCCCCGGCATGAAGGTCGGCGGTCGCCGCAAGCTCGTCGTCCCGCCGGAGCTCGCCTACGGCCCCGCCGGTGGTGGCCACTTCCTGTCCGGCAAGACCCTCATCTTCGTGATCGACCTGCTCGGGGTCCGCTGATGCAGGTCGGTGCCCCGACGATCGAGCTGAACGACGGCCACCGGTTCCCGGAGCTCGGCCTCGGCACCTACGGCTTGAACGGCGACGAGGGCGCAGCCGCGGTCGGCACGGCGATCGCGAGCGGCTACCGGTTGCTCGACACGGCGCTGAACTACGGCAACGAGGACGCCGTCGGCAAGGCCGTCCGCGAATCCGAGGTGGCGCGCGAGGACCTCGTCGTCACGTCGAAGCTGCCCGGCCGGCACCACGGCTACGACGAGGCGCACCGCTCGATCGACGAGACCCTCGGCAACCTGGGGCTCGACCACGTCGACCTGTACCTGATCCACTGGCCCAATCCGTCGGTGGACAAGTTCGTCGAGACCTGGAAGGCGTTCGTCGACCTCCGCGACAGCGGCAAGATCCGCTCGATCGGCGTCTCGAACTTCACGCCCGAGCACCTCCGCCGCATCGTCGACGCCACCGGGGTCGCCCCGGCCGTCAACCAGGTGGAGCTGCACCCGTACTTCCCGCAGGCGGAACTGCGGAAGGTGCACCAGGAGCTCGGCATCGTGACCGAGAGCTGGAGCCCGCTCGCGAAGCGGTCGGAACTGCTCACCGAGCAGCCGATCGTCGACGCCGCCGCGGCGCACGGTGTGGCACCCGGCCAGGTCGTGCTGCGCTGGCACGTCCAGCTCGGTGCCGTGCCGGTGCCGAAGTCGGGTGACGCCGCCCGCCAGAAGGAGAACCTCGACGTCTTCGGCTTCGAGCTGACCGACGACGAGGTGCAGGCGATCTCCGCGCTCGAGCGCGGTCGTCTGTGGGACGGCGACCCGGACACGCACGAAGAGATGTGACTCCGACGCGACCCTTCGGGGACAGCGGGGCTCCCGGTGGGCAGTACACTGGTTCCCCCTCTTCCCGAAGGGTTGCGTGTGTCCGAACCGACCGAGATCGACCGTGAACGCGGCTACGTCGACGGCCTCTTCCGTCGTCTCGACGAGCTGACCGCCGAGGCCGAACAGCGCCTCGCCGAGACCCGCCGACAGGCGGTCGGCGGCAACCACCAGAGCCGCAGCGAGCGCGACGCGTACGCGCGGCTCTACGAGGACACCGTCGCGACGCTCGAGCGGGTGGGGGACCGTCTGGTCTTCGGCCGGCTCGAGGTCGCCGAGCCCGACAGCCCAGACGACACCTTCCGGTACATCGGCCGTGTGGGGCTGCGCGACGCCGAGCACCGGCCGCTGCTGCTCGACTGGCGCGTCCCCGGTGCGAGCGCCTTCTACCAGGCCACCGCCGCGCACCCGATGGGCATGCGCTCCCGTCGGCACCTGTCCCTGCACGGCCGTCGCGTGGTCGGCGTCGAGGACGAGGTGTTCGACGCCTCGCTCTACGACGACGAGCGCACCCACCTGCAGGGTGAAGGGGCGCTGCTCGCCGCGGTGACCGCCGAGCGCACCGGCCGGATGACCGACATCGTCGCGACGATCCAGGGTGAGCAGGACCGCATCATCCGCTCTCCGCTCGAGGGCGTGCTCATCGTGCAGGGCGGCCCCGGCACCGGCAAGACCGCCGTGGCGCTGCACCGCGCCGCCTACCTGCTCTACTCCTACCGCGAGCGGCTGCGGGGCTCCGGCGTGCTCATGGTCGGCCCGTCCCCGGCGTTCCTGACGTACATCGAGCAGGTGCTCCCGTCGCTCGGCGAGACCGGTGTCGTGATGGCGTCGCTCGGCTCGCTCTACCCGGGCGTGCACGCGACGACGCACGACTCCCGCGACGTCGCCGCCGTGAAGGGCGCCGCGCAGATGGCGTCACTCCTTCGGCGGGCCGTGCGCTCGCGCCAGGTCGTGCCGACCGAGTCGGTCACGCTCGACATCGAGGGCGAGCGGCTCGTCGTGCCGCCGCAGCTCGTCGCCGACGCCATGAAGCGTGCGCAGGACCGCGGCAAGCCGCACAACGCCGCCCGCGTCACGTTCAACAAGACCGCCCTCGACGCGATGACCCGTCTGCTCGCCGAGCAGCTGCGGGAGCGCGGCACCACGGTGGACGAGGCCGACGAGAAGGTCCTGCGCGAGGACATCCGGAGTTCGTACGACGCCCGCGTGCTCCTCAACACCGCGTGGCTGCCGCTGCCGCCGGAGAAGTTCCTCGAGGACCTCTACGCCCGGCCGAACTGGCTCGCCTCGCTCACCCCCGACTGGACCCCGGAGCGCCGAGCCCTGCTGCAGCGTGCCCGAGGCGCAGCCTGGACCGTCGAGGACGTCCCCCTGCTCGACGAGGCCGCCGAACTGCTCGGCCCGTTCGACCCGACCGGCGGTGCCGCCAAGCGCGCGGCGAAGGCCAGCCGGAACCGCGACATCGAGAACGCCCGCCAGGCCATCGAGAACATGGGTGTCGAAGGCATCGTCAGCGCCGAGCAGGTCGCGGGCTCGTTCGCCGAGGGCGGCGACCCCCGCTCCACGGCCGAGCGCGCCGCCGACGACCGCGAGTGGACCTACGGGCACATCGTCGTCGACGAGGCGCAGGAGCTCTCGCCGATGCAGTGGCGCGTGCTCGCCCGCCGCAACCCGCTGCGCTCCTTCACGATCGTCGGCGACATGGCGCAGGGCTCCTCGCCGGGTGCCGCACGCACCTGGGACGACGTCATCGGGGCGCTCGCGCGTCGCCGACGCGGCCGTGCGCCGCAGGTGCCGCTCGACCACCGCATCGAGCAGCTCACGGTGAACTACCGCACCCCGCGCTCCATCGTCGAGGCCGCGGGGGCCTTCGCCGACAGTGCCGGGCTGACGGTCACCCGCAACGAGGCCGTACGCGACGGCGACCCCGTCGAGCGCGTCCGCGTCGCCCGGGCCGACCTGCTCGACACCGTCGTGGCGGTCGCCGACGCCGAGCGCGCCCGGATCGGGTCCGGCACCATCGGCGTCATCGTCCCCGAGGCCCAGGTCGACACGATCCGGCAGCGGCTCGCCCGCACCGAGGCGGACGTCCGGGGCCTTGCCTCGCCGAACGCCGGCTCGCTCACGGTGCTGACGGGTGCGGACGCCAAGGGCCTGGAGTTCGACGGCGTGCTGCTCGTCGACCCGGACGGCGTGGGGGCCGACGCCGCCCGTGCCGCCGCCGCGGTGTACGTCGCGATGACGCGTCCGACCCGTCGCCTGACGGTCATCGACGTCGACTGACGATCGCGTCCCCGCGGGGCGGACGGGAGGCCCGGTGCGGGCCCGCCACGGGCCTCCCGGCTCAGGTCGGGTCGCCCTCGGAGCGCACCCGCGCGACCAGGTCGGCCCACGGACCGTCGAGGCGGCGACCCGGGATCGTCACGGTGGTGCGCTCGACGGTGATCGTCCAGCTGAAGTCGTCGGGGACGGGCGTTGCCGTCGGCGCCGGGGTGCGCTGCAGCGCATCGACGACCTCGGACCACGCCGTGGGGTCGCTGCTCGTGTCGGTGTCGACCCGCCAGCGCCGTGTGGTGCCGGCGAAGCCCCCGGAGCGGCGGACCTCGATGCGCATGCCCTCGACGCTACGCCCGGGTGGCCTGCTCAGTCGAGCACGCCCACCTGCTGCCAGGCCTGACGGACCGCGGTCTGCTCGGCGGAACCGTCCCCGAACCGCCGCCCGGCCGCGTCGACGGTGACGGTCGCGAACCCCGCGAAGTCGATCGAGGCGGTCACCTCGGCCGACGTCAGGGCGTCCCACCAGACGGCGCCGGCACCCAGCCACGCGGGGCCGCCGATGGCCGTGGCCGTCAGGAAGAATGCGTGGTTCGGGATGCCGGAGTTCGTGTGGACCCCGCCGGCGTCGTCCGTGGTGACGACGAAACCGGCCATGGTCGCCGGCTGCGGGTCCTTCCCGAGCACCGGGTCGTCGTACGCGGTGCCTGGGGCCCGCATCGACCGGAGCGCGTCGCCCTGCACGGCGTCGGTGAACAGCCCCTCGCCGATGAGCCAGCTCGCCTGCTCCGCCGTCTGCCCCGCCGCGTACTGGGCGACCAGGGAACCGAAGACGTCGCTGATCGACTCGTTGAGGGCGCCCGACTGGCCCTGGTAGGTCAGGTCGGCGGTGTACTGCGTGACGCCGTGCGCGAGCTCGTGGCCGATGACGTCGAGCGCGACGGTGAAGCGGCGGAACACCTCGTCGTCGCCGTCGCCGAACACCATCCGGTTGCCGTCCCAGTAGGCGTTGTCGTAGTCCTGGCCGTAGTGCACGGTCGCGTCGAGGGGGAGTCCGGCGCCGTCGATCGACACCCGGTCGAACACCTCGAGCCAGAAGGCGTGCGTCGCGCCGAGGCCCGCGTACGCCTCGTCGACCGCGGCGTCACCGGAGTCGGCGTCGCCCTCGCGCCGGACGACGGTGCCGGGCAGCGTCGTGGTGCCGTGCGCGTCGGTGATCGTCCGCTGCGGGGAGCGGTCGACGGCGCCGCTGACGCTGCGCGGTGCGACCAGGTGCGCGTGCTTCGGCGCCTGCACGGCGTCGAGCGAGGCCAGTGCGGTGCGTGCCGCCGAGGCCGCCCGTGGGAACGCATCGGCGTCGGCGACGGCGCGGAGCAAGTAGGGCGGGACGACGGAGCGGATGCGGTCGGTCGCGGTCATGCGCACATGCAACCACCGGGCACCGACACGGCCCTGCGCGGGCCGTCTTGCGGCGTCGTCAGTCGCGCTTGCGGTGCTCGACGAGGGCCAGCGCGTACGACTCCCACCACTGGCCGGCCGCGGGGCCGCCGTTGCAGGTGCCGTCGCTGAGCCCGGGCGTCTTCACCCAGAGCAGGGCGTCGAGCCGGGTGCTGCCGCCGGTGACGTGCGGCTCCTGGCCGAGGCCGGCGCCCTCGGGGTTGCACCAGGTGCCCCGCCACCCCTGCCCGTTGCGGGAGACGTCGATGACGAAGTGCGGGTCGCCGCCGATCGCGTCGCCGAGCTCGTCGGCGTACGCGCGCTCCTGGTCGACCCGGTAGAAGTTCGACACGTTCGTGAAGAAGCCCTGCACCTCGTCGACGCCGGCCTGCCGCAGCCAGTCGGCCATGGTGGCGGTCGGCACACGGTTCTCGTTGCCGCCGTCCAGGTACACGGTGAGCCCGTGGCCGGTCAGGGCGTCGACGGCCTTCCGCAGCAGGGGCAGGCGTTCGTCGCGCAGCCGCTCGCAGTTCTGGACCTGGGCGATCGAGTCGGGTTCGACGAGCACGACCGCGTGCGAACCGGCCATCGCCCGGACGGCGGACCGGACCCACGGCAGGTAGGCGTCGTCCTCGGTGCCGCCCTTCGAGTAGCTGCCGCAGTCACGGTCCGGGATGTTGTAGAGGACGAACACGGGGGTGCCACCGCGTTGCTCGGCCGTGCTGACCACCGACCGGATCGTGGAGCGGGTCTCGGCCCGCGAGGTGTTCGTCAGCCACGTCGCGATCGGCTGGTCGGCGATCACCGCGATCTGCTCGGCGGTCTCGGCGTCGCCCTCGGCCCGGGCCTGGCGCTCGCGGAGGCCGGCCTGGTTCACCGCGGTCGGCTGGCGCGCGAGCCCGCCCGGGAACGCCTCGGCCGCGGACTTCCGCTCGGCGACGGTGCGCCCGCTCGGGGTACGGTCGCCGTCCGGCTGGCCGCCGTTCCACGGGCCGACGACCACGAGGGTCGTGACGACCGCGGCGACGACGACGGCCGCAGCGGCGATCCACCCCCACTGCCGCAGGCCGCCGGTGCGGTTGCGGCGTGGGGTGCTGGGTGCCTCGTGCTCCGGCATGCTGCGGTGCTCCTGATCTGACCGTGCGGTGTCGGTGGTGCGGGCACCGATCGCGCCCGGACCCATGCTGACAGGTGCGGGGGAGTCCTGACCAGCGCCGATCCGCGATCGCCCAGGTGTCGCACCGACGGCTGACAGGAGCGCTCCAGCGACCGCGCAGGACCGTGCAGCACACTGTGCGGATGTTCCGTCGACTCCTCCTCCTCGCCCTGACCGCGGGCTACGCCTGGGCGATCTGGCGGATGACGCTGACCCCGCAGGTCTTCACCTCGGCCCAGAACTCCCTCGTGCTGCACGCGATCGCCTGGGTGCAGCAGCTGCCGCACGGTGCCTGGTTCACGTACGAGCGCACCGAGTTCCTCGCCAACATCGCGATGTTCGTGCCCGTGGGGATGCTCGCGGCGCTGTGGCTGCCCCGGCGCTGGTGGATCCTCGGCGCGCTCGTCGCGGTCGCCCTGTCCACGGGCATCGAGTTCGCGCAGGCCACCTACCTGCCGTACCGCGTCGCGGACCCGCGCGACGTGCTGTCGAACGGCCTCGGCGGTCTGCTCGGCGCCACGCTGGTCGGACTCGTCCGCAGCCTGCTGCCGGAGCGTCGCCGCCGACGCCGTCTGCACCCCAGGACCGCCTAGGACTCTGGTAGTCTTGTGCGGTTGCCGTCGAACGGCCGCGGACAAAGAGCGCTCGTGCATCAGGCACGGGCACCGCGCAACGGACAGGAAGGGGATCACCATGGCACTTGACGCACAGGTCAAGCAGGAGATCATCGAAGAGTACGCGACCCACCCGGGCGACACCGGATCCCCCGAGGTCCAGGTCGCCGTTCTGACGCGTCGTATCAACGACCTGAACGAGCACCTCAAGGAGCACAAGCACGACCACCACTCGCGTCGTGGCCTGCTCCTCATGGTAGGTCAGCGTCGCCGTCTCCTCGGCTACCTCTCCGACGTCGACATCGCCCGCTACCGCACGCTCATCGAGCGCCTCGGCCTGCGTCGCTAGTCGACCGACACACGCTTGACCGAACGCCCCGGTCCTCCTCGTGAGGACCGGGGCGTTCTTCGTTCCGCGGGGCGTTCGACGCTCGGCGGGGCCCCGCTCCGGCCGCACTCCGTCCTCGGTCGGTCACGACACGTCGCCCGCGCTCGTCCAGCGGTCACGACTCGTCGGCCACCACGGTTCCACTCGACACTTCATGACCGATCGGCGGCCGGCGCGCGGGGAGTCGTGACCGATCGGCACGCTGTTCGATGGCGGGAATGGTTGCGAGGGCAACCCGGTTGGATGCTATGTTCATGCAAACGCATCGAAAGTCGGGAAGCATCATGACCACCATCGCCGTCGTCTCCGCCGGACTCTCCGAGCCCAGCTCCACCCGCTTGCTCGCCGACCGTCTGGGGGAGGCCGCCGTCGCGTCGCTCGTCGCCGAGGGCACCCCGGCACACGTCGTGCACGTCGAACTCCGGCCGCTCGCGCACGAGATCACCGACGCGATGCTCACCGGCTTCGCGGCCCCGGCGCTCTCCGCAGCGATGGCCGCCGTGGTCGAGGCCGACGCCGTCGTGTTCGTCACGCCGATCTTCACCGCGGGCGTCAGCGGACTGGCGAAGTCGTTCCTGGACGTGCTCGACAAGGACTCGTTGGCCGACATGCCCGTCCTGCTCGGGGCCACCGGCGGGACCTCGCGGCACTCCCTCGCGATCGACCACGCCCTGCGGCCCGTCTTCGCGTACCTGCGCGCGGCGATCGTGCCCACCGGGGTCTTCGCCGCGACCGACGACTGGGGGACCGACGGTGACGCGGCCGCCCTGGACGGTCGCATCCGCCGGGCCGGAGCCGACCTGACCTGGGCGATCCGGGCCTCCAGGCGGGCCCCGCAGGAAGCCGATGCGCTCCCCGCGACCCCGGACTTCGCGAGCCTGCTCGGCGGCCTCGGCCACTGACCCGCGTCCCGCCGCCGTCGACGGGAGCACGTGCTCTTAGACGGACCACAGGGTTCGTACGGTCGGTGCGCGGCGGGTGCGCGGCTGGCTCATCGGTGCCCTCGGGAACCTCGTCGTGACGACGAGGAGCACCGATGGACACCAGAGGCAGCGGCAGGCGATCCGCACGGATCACGAGTGCGCTCGTCAGCGTGGGCGGGCTCGTGGTGGCGATGGTCACCGGTGCGGGGCTCTGGCTCGGGCACGAGCAGGCGAGCACGAGCACGAGCAGTGACACGAGCACGAGCAGCTCCAGCAGCAGCGAGTCCAGCAGCAGCGACTCGAGCAGCAGTACCGACACGAGCACCGACTCGTCGACCCAGCCGACCGACTCCGCCACGAGCGACTCCGGGACCAGCGACTCGGACACCGGGGTGTCGCAGGGCACCACCGGCGGGACCTCCGACACCACGACGACGGGGTCGTGACCGTGCGCGCCGCCACCGAGTGGGACCTCTGGACCACGACCGCCCGGGTCGTCCTCGACCACCGGGACCGTCGGCACCTCGCGGACGCGGAGTCCTGCGTCCGGCAGGTCACCTCCGCCGTCGACGCCGCGTGCAGCCGCTTCCGCGACGACTCCGAACTCACCGCACGCGCCGACGACCTCGTGCGTGGCACCGTGGTGTCGCCGCTCCTCGCCGCACTGGTGCAGCAGGCGCTCGACGCAGCCCGGCTCTCCGACGGTGACGTCGACCCCACCCTCGGGCGCCGGATGGTCTCCCTCGGGTACGACGCCGCCTTCGCCGACGCCCAGCCGGTCCCGTCGCCCGAGGCCCTGTCGCGTGCACGCGACGACCGTCCGGCGTGGCAGCGCATCCTGCTGTCGGGCACGTTCCTGCGCATCCCCGAGGGCGTCACCCTCGACCTCGGTGCCACGGCGAAGGCCGCTGCCGCCGACATGGCCGCGGCGAGCATCACCGCACGGCTCGGCATCGGGGCGCTGGTGTCCCTCGGCGGTGACGTCGCGACCGCCGGCCCGGATCCGTCCGGCGGCTGGCAGGTGCGGGTGGAGGACCTCGAGGGTGACCCGGTCGACCACGTCCGGATCGCCTCGGGGTGGTCCGTGGCGACCTCGAGCACGCAGAAGCGCCGCTGGGAGCAGGACGGCACCGCCCGGCACCACATCCTCGACCCCCGGTGGGGTCTGCCCGCCGAGCCGGTCTGGCGCACGGTGACCGTCGTCGCCCCGTCGTGCACCACCGCCAACACGATGACGACCGCCGCCGTGGTGCGCGGTCGCACCGCCGCCGAGTGGCTCCGGCAGAGCGGACGCGCCGCCCGGCTCGTCGCCGCCGACGGCACGGTCGTACGGCTCGGCGGCTGGCCCGACGACCAGGGCACCGACGGCCAGCGCGCCGACGACGACCGATCGGCGGTCGCCTGATGGACACCGCTCTCTGGGTGATCGGCCGGGGCTTCGGGGTCACCGCCGTCCTGCTCCTCACCCTCGCAGTGCTCCTCGGCATCGTTACCAGGAGCGGACGACCGCTGCCCGGGCTGCCCCGGTTCGCCGTGCAGCTCGTGCACCGGGACGTCGCCCTCGCCGCCACCGTGTTCGTCGCGGTGCACGTGGGTTCGCTGCTGCTCGACACCGAGGCCGAGCTGCGCCTCCTCGACACGGTCGTGCCGTTCGTCGGCGCCGACCGGTGGTTCTGGCTGGGGCTCGGCACCCTGGCCGTCGACCTGCTCGTCGTGCTCGTCGTCACCGCACTGCTCCGCCGTGTGATCGGGCCGCGGGCCTTCCGCGCCGTGCACTGGGCGGCCTACGCCATGTGGCCGATCGCCCTGGTCCACGCGGTCGGCACCGGGACCGACGGCACCTCCGCGTGGTTCCTCGTGCTCGCCGGCGTCTGCACCGCGGCCGTCGTCGGCGCCGTCGTCTGGCGCTGCACCGCCCGTGTCACCGAGTTCCGTTCCGCGAAGCTGGAGGTCGTCCGATGACCCTGACCCACCCCCGCACCGTCGTCCCACCCACCGGCACCCGACGGCTCCTGGCCGCACCCGGTCCGGCCCGCACCGACCACGAGGACACCTTCGGCCCGCTGCCGCAGCTCGGCCCGTGGCTGGTCGACGAACTCGGCCGCGCCGGCGTCGACGGCCGCGGCGGAGCCGGGTTCCCGCTCGCCCGGAAGCTCGCCGCCGTGACCGCGAATGGTCGACGTCGGGGTCGGGGTGCGCCCCTCGTGGTCGCGAACGCCGCCGACGGCGAACCCGCCAGCCGCAAGGACGCCGTCCTGCTCGAGCGCGCACCGCACCTGGTACTCGACGGCATCGTCGTCGCGGCCGCCGCGATCGGTGCCTCCGAGGCGGTGCTCGCCACGAGCGACCGACTCGCCGGTCCGGTCCGCCGGGCCCTCGCGGAACGCGCCGACCGCGGCGGCGACCCCGTGCCGATCAGCCTGCGGGTCCTGCCCCACGCCTCCTTCGTCTCCGGGGAGGCCAGCGCCCTCGCCTCGGCCGTCGCCGGTGGCCGGGGTGTGCCCGAGGACCGCGTGGTGCGGCTCGCCGAACGGGGCCCGAGCGGGCGACCGACCCTGGTGTCGAACGTCGAGACCCTCGCCCAGGCAGCACTCGTCGTGCGCTTCGGGGCGGCGTGGGCCCGGGGCGTCGGCAGCCCGAGTGCCCCCGGCACCCGGCTCGTCACGGTGAGCGACGTGACGGACCCGACCACCGCGGTGGTGCTGGAGACCGCCGGGGGTGCGCCGCTCGGGGAACTGCTGCGGGCCTCCCGGCTGCCCGTGACCGATCCGGCGCACACACGCGCCGTACTGGTCGGCGGATGGGGCGGGACGTGGCTGCCGGCCGCGGCCCTCGACACGTCGTTCGACCCCGAGGGACTGGCTCGGTGGGGTGCCGCGCCCGGGGCCGGGGTGCTCGCCGTGCTCGACGACCGGACCTGCCCGATCGCGGTGACGGCACGGCTGGCGGCGGCGCTCGCCGGAGCGTCGGCCGGACGGTGCGGACCCTGCGTGAACGGACTGCCGCGGATCGCCGACGTCGTCGGGGACCTGGCCTCGGGGCGAGCATCGGGGGACCTGGCGGGCGAGGTGCGTCGGGTGGCCGCGCTGGTGGACGGTCGTGGGGCGTGTCACCACCCGGACGGGGTGGCGCGGATGGTGCGGAGCGCGCTCGACGTGTTCCACGACGACGTGCAGGCGCACCTCGGTGGCCGGTGCCTGCTGCGGCGCGGGGGTGCGTGGTGAGCGGGGGCGCGGGCGCAGGCGCGGATGTCGTCTCGCTGCACGTCGACTGGACGCGCTGCCGGGGCCGGGGGTTGTGCACGGAACTGTTCGCCGAGCGGCTCGAGCGCGACGAGTGGGGCTACCCGATCGCCCGGGCCGGCACCCCCGGCGCCCGGGCCGGAGGCGACCCCGGCGATCCCGGTGTCCGGGCCGGCAACCCGGGCGACCCCGGCACCCCCGGTGCCGGCACCCGCGACGTCCCGGTCCGTCCGCACGAGCGGGCCGCTGCGGCCGACGCCGTCGCGATGTGCCCCCTGCAGGCGCTCCGACTGGTGGAGCGGTGAACAGCCGGCGACCGGCGCCCGGCCGGCCCAGCGCTCAGTACCAGTGCGGGTTGACGCTCATCTCGTGGCCCCACGCCCCGCAGGGTGATCCGTAGGCGCTCTTGATGTACGCGAGCCCCCAGTCGATCTGCGTGTTCGCGTTGGTGCGCCAGTCGGCTCCGGCGACCGCCATCTTCTCGGCCGGCAGCGACTGCGGGATGCCGTAGGCGCCGCTCGAGGCGTTCAGGGCGTTGGCCCGCCACCCGGACTCCTGCGTCCAGAGCGACACCAGGCACGAGAACTGGTCGGAGCCCCACCCGTACGACCCGAGCGCGCTCCGTGCGTAGGCCTGCGCGGCCGCGGGGTCCACGGCGACGCCCCCGGTGCTCGGGTAGGACGAGCCGGTGCCGCCGCTGGTCGCGCCGCCGCTGGAAGCGCTGCTGCCGGCGTTCGCCGCGGCCGCGTTCGCCGCCGCCTCGGCCGCAGCCGCCGCAGCCCGCTTGCGCTGCTGCTCCGCCTTCTGCGCGGCGACCCGCTGGCCGAGTTCGTACCCGGCCTCCTGCTTCGCGGTGCTGTCCTTGAGCGACGCGAGCTGCGCGTACAGCTCGTCGCTGTGCTGCTCCGTCGACTCGACGGCGGCGTCCGCCGCCTGTTCCGCCGACTTCGCCGCGGCCGAGCGTTCCTCGGCCGCCTGCGCGCGCGTCGCGCGTTCCGTCTCGGCCCGCTCGGCCTGCTCGTGCAGCGACGACGCCGTGCCGGCCGCGACGGACGCGTCGTCCATCACGCCGGACCAGGTCTCCGACAGCTGGTCGAGGGCGCCGAGCTGGTACAGCAGCTGGTCCGGGTTCTTCGCGGTCGCGATCCGGGTGGTCATCTGGTTCGTGCTGCCGTCGCGGTACAGGTTCGCGGCCAGCTGACCGGCCCGCTGCTGGGCCCGGTCCGCCGTCTCGCTCGCGTGCTGCGCCTGGGCCTGGAGGCTCGTGGCGGCCTGGGTGGCCGACGCCAATTCCGACTCGGCCGCGTCCGCCTTCGACGAGGCCACCAGGGCGGCCTGCGACTTCGCGGCGGCTTCGTCCTGCGCCGACTGCAGCGCCGCCTGCACCTTCTGCACCTCGGCGCGCTTGGCGGTCTCGTTGCCCTTGGCGCGCTGGACGTCCTGCCAGGTGGGGTACTCGGTGGCGTTCGCGGGGGCAGCGGTCAGGGCCGGGGCGACGAGCGCGCCGACGACCACGGCGGCCGCGACGAGCACGCCCCGCGAGGGGGTGAGGCGCATGTCGGCAGGCTACCGATGTTCACCAGGAGTCCAGCGAGCCGCGCCGCCGACAGCCTGAGGACTGGTAAAGTCCATTGTGTCCGAGGACTCATTCCCCGGACGTCACACACAACACTGCGCAGGCCGGGCACGGAGCTGGTCATCGGTGGTGGCTCGCGGGCCGGAACGGTTTCCCGAGTGCTTCTACTGCTGGCCAGACATGCGTCCGGAACGATCGGCGCGCACGCACCATCGAGTGCCGTCGCCATGGCCTGCCGGAAACACATCAAGGAGGCGCCCTTTTGGAGGGTCCCGAGATCAAGTTCGCCGAAGCCGTCATCGACAACGGCAAGTACGGCAAGCGCACCGTCCGGTTCGAGACCGGTCGGCTCGCACAGCAGGCCCAGGGCGCGGTCGCCGCGTACCTGGACGAGGAAACGATGCTCCTCTCGGCCACCAGCGCCGGCAAGCACCCGCGTGAGGGCTTCGACTTCTTCCCGCTGACCGTCGACGTCGAGGAGCGTTCCTACGCCGCCGGCAAGATCCCCGGTTCGTTCTTCCGTCGTGAAGGCCGTCCGTCGACCGAGGCCATCCTCGTCTGCCGTCTGATCGACCGGCCGCTGCGTCCGTCGTTCGTCGACGGCCTCCGCAACGAGGTGCAGATCGTCATCACCGTCCTGAGCATCGCTCCGGACGAGTTCTACGACGCGCTGGCGATCAACGCCGCGTCCGCGTCGACGCAGATCTCCGGTCTGCCGTTCTCCGGCCCGATCGCCGGTGTGCGCCTCGCGCTCATCGGCGACCAGTGGGTCGCGTTCCCGAAGGCCTCGCAGCTCGCCGACGCCGTGTTCGACCTGACCGTCGCCGGTCGTGTCGTCACGGACGAGGCGGGCAACGAGGACGTCGCGATCATGATGGTCGAGGCGGAAGCCACCGAGCACGCGTGGGACCTCATCCAGGGCGGCGCCACGAAGCCCGACGAGGCCATCGTCGCCCAGGGCCTCGAGGCGGCGAAGCCGTTCCTCAAGTCCCTCGTCGACGCGCAGGCCAAGCTCGCCGCGCAGTCGGCCAAGGAGATCCAGGACTTCCCGGTCTTCCCGCCGTACGCGCCCGAGGTCTACTCGGCCGTCGAGGCCCTCGCGCTCTCCGAGCTCGGTGACGTCTACAAGATCGCCGCCAAGACCGAGCGTCAGGACGCCGACGACGCGCTCAAGTCGCGCGTCAAGGCTGCCATCGCCGAGCAGGTCACCGCGGGCTCGCTGCCCGAGGTCGCCAACTCGCAGGTCGGTGCCGCGTACAAGTCGGTCACGAAGAAGGTCGTCCGCGGCCGCATCCTGACCGAGCAGATCCGCATGGACGGCCGGGGCCTCGCCGACATCCGTCCGCTCGACGCCGAGGTCGCCGTGATCCCGCGCGTCCACGGTTCGGCGATCTTCCAGCGCGGCGAGACGCAGATCCTCGGCGTCACCACGCTGAACATGCTCAAGATGGAGCAGCAGATCGACTCGCTGTCGCCCGTCACGAAGAAGCGCTACCTGCACCACTACAACTTCCCGCCCTACTCGACCGGTGAGACCGGCCGCGTGGGTTCGCCGAAGCGTCGCGAGATCGGGCACGGCTTCCTCGCCGAGCGCGCCCTCGTGCCGGTGCTGCCGTCGCGTGACGAGTTCCCGTACGCCATCCGTCAGGTCTCCGAGGCGCTGAGCTCCAACGGCTCGACCTCGATGGGTTCCGTCTGCGCCTCGACCCTGTCGTTGCTCAACGCCGGTGTGCCCCTCAAGGCCCCGGTCGCCGGCATCGCGATGGGCCTCGTGTCCGACACCGTCGACGGCCAGACCCGCTACGCGGCCCTGACCGACATCCTCGGTGCGGAAGACGCCCTCGGCGACATGGACTTCAAGGTCGCCGGTACCTCGGAGTTCGTCACCGCGATCCAGCTCGACACCAAGCTCGACGGCATCCCGTCGACGGTGCTCGACGCGGCGCTCAAGCAGGCCAAGGAGGCCCGCTCGGCCATCCTCGGTGTGCTGAACGAGGCCATCGACGCCCCCGACGAGATGGCGGACACCGCTCCTCGCGTCATCTCGGTGCAGATCCCCGTCGACAAGATCGGCGAGCTGATCGGCCCGAAGGGCAAGACGATCAACGGCATCCAGGACACCACCGGTGCCGACATCTCGATCGAGGACAACGGCACCGTCTACATCGGCGCCGTCGACGGTCCGTCGGCCGAGGCCGCTCGTGCCCAGGTCAACGCGATCGCGAACCCGACCAACCCGGAGATCGGGGACCAGTTCCTCGGCACCGTCGTGAAGATCGCCACCTTCGGCGCCTTCGTGTCGCTGCTCCCGGGCCGTGACGGTCTGCTCCACGTCTCCGAGGTCCGCAAGCTCGCCGGTGGCAAGCGTGTGGAGAACGTCGAAGACGTGCTCGGCGTCGGCCAGAAGGTCCTGGTCGAGGTCACCAAGGTGGACGACCGCGGCAAGCTGTCGCTCGCGCCGGTCGTGGCCGACGAGACCGAGGGTGACTCCACCTCGGCCGAGACGGTCCGCGCCCACGCCGAGGACCCGGCCGAGGGCTGATCCTCTCCGCGTCCTGACGCACGAACGGCCGCCGTCCCCTCCGGGGCGGCGGCCGTTCGCCGTTGCAGGGCAGGTGCCACGCGTGCGTTGGCCTCGCGTGCTTTCGCGGTCAGCGACACCTCACGGGCACGGCTCCGCGTGAACTGTCGCTGTGCGCGAACGATCGCCGCGCCGTGCCACGTGCCGGTCAGGCCGCGGGGGTCTCCTGCGTGCCCATGAGCTGCGCGCGCCCGAGCAGGTGCCCGCGGAGCATGAAGCCCACGACCGCGGGGGTCGCGTCGGCGGGGACCTCGAGCACGGGGACGTCGAGGGCGCTCAGCGTGAAGAAGTAGCGGTGCACACCGTGGCCCGCGGGCGGAGCAGCCCCGAGGAACGTGTCCGTGCCGAACTCGTTGCGGCGGCGGAGTGCCTCGGCGGGCAGCAGGGCGTCGTCGGTGCCGGCACCTGCGGGGAGCGAGGTCGCCGAGCCCGGGATGTCCGTCAGGCTCCAGTGCCAGAAGCCGGAGCCGGTCGGGGCATCGGGGTCGTAGACGGTCAGGACGAAGCTCTTCGTGCCTTCGGGCGCGCTCGACCACTCGAGTGCGGGGGAGCGGTCCTCACCGCCGGCGTCGGAGCCGCGTGCCGAGGTGGGCAGCTCGCCTCCGTCGGTGAAGTCGGGGCTCGTCAGGGTGAAGGACGGGACGTCGGGCAGGTTCCAGTTGGGGTCGTTGGCCATGCCTCAAGCCAACACCCGCCGGCTCGGGCCGCGCTCGGTGCGCGCGCGGGGCTGTGGGAGTTCGCACGTGACGGCCTGGAGGCGCGGTGCGGGCCCGCCACGGGCCTCCCGTCCGGCCGCGGTCGCCTCGACCGCCCCACGAAAGCGACACATGTGCGTCGCGCGGGTGCGTCGGTGCCGCGAAGGCGACAGGATGCCGCGAACTGTTCGCGGTGATCTGTCGCTTTCGCGAAAGCGACAGCCGACAGCCGACAGCGACAGTCGGGCGTCAGCCCGCGAGCACCCGGTCGACCACGCGGTTCAGCGCAGCGGTGGCGGCGATCGCGTCACCGGCGTACGCGCCGGCCATCGCACCGTCGCGCGCGAGCATGAGCTCGTCGGCGCCGTCGCCGGGCAGGGGGTGTCCGGCCTCCTGCAGCAGGGTCGCGAGCCGCTCGGTGTACCAGTCGCGGTGCACGGCGACGACCTGGCGGACCGGGTCGCGCGGGTCGTGGTACTCGGCGGCGGCGTGCAGGAACGCACAGCCGCGGAACGCCGGGTCGTTGACGTCGTCGGCCAGCGCGGCGACCCACGCACGGACGGCCCGCTCGGGGGAGCCGGCGTCGGTGATGAGCTGCTCCATCCGCTCCTGCACGCGCTCGTGCTGGGTGCGGATGTAGGCCAGGATCAGGTTGTCCTTCGACCCGTAGTGCTTGTAGAACGTCGCCTTCGTGACGCTCGCCTCGGAGATGAGGCGGTCGACGCCGACGCTGTGGATGCCCTCTTCGTAGAAGAGTCGGGTGGCGGTCTCGAGGACACGGACCTTCGCGCCGCCGGAGCGGGGAGTCGGGGGGACGCTCGACCCGTCCGGCGACGCGAGGTTCGTGCTCGGGCCGGGGAGACGCTGGACGGCCGGTTGGGGGGAATCGACCGTCACAGCGTGTACTCCTCGGACTCATCGGCTCCGCGACCGGAGTGGGGGGACTCGGTGGTCGCGCAGGACTGATGTCCCGAGCCGCCGGATCGGAACTTAGGGGGGCTTTCGATCCGGCGTGACCAACAGTAGCACAAGGAGGACAGACAGACGAGTCGGTCTGTCCACATTTTCTGTACCCCACTTCGAGTGGCATGCGACCGAGACCGGGAAACTGGGCGGGAGGCATCGACGGATCACTAGGCTCGTCTGCGATGAACCAGCCAGTGCCACTGCCGCTCGGGGCCCCGGACACGTCGTTCCTGACGTCCGGCGGGGCCTTCGTCCGTCGCACCGTGCTGCCCTCGGGTGTCCGTGTGCTGACCGAGGCGGTGCCGGGTGCCGCGTCGACGAGCATCGGGTTCTGGGTCGGCGTCGGTTCGCGTGACGAGCGCGACGGGCAGTTCGGATCGACGCACTTCCTCGAACACCTGCTCTTCAAGGGCACCGAGACCCGATCGGCGCTCGACATCGCCATCGCGTTCGACTCGGTCGGCGGTGAGCACAACGCTGCGACCGCCAAGGAGTACACCTGCTACTACGCACGGGTCCGGGACACCGACGTCCCGATGGCCGTGAACGTCATCGGTGACATGGTCACCGGTTCGGTGCTCGAACCGGACGCCTTCGCCGTCGAGCGCGGGGTCATCCTCGAAGAGCTCGCGATGGCCGCCGACGACCCCGCCGACCTCGCCGGCGAGGCGTTCTTCGCCGCGGCCTTCGGCGGACACCCCCTGGGCCGTCCGATCGGCGGGACCCCGGACAGCATCCGTGCGGTCCAGCGCGACGAGGTCCTCGCGCACTACCGCGAGCACTACGCACCGAACGGCATCGTCGTGACCGCTGCCGGGGCCGTCGACCACGACCGGTTCTGCGAACTGGTCGCCGGCGTCTTCCACGACGCCCCCGACGCCGAGCCGCTGCCTCGCCGCACGCCCGAGACCGTGGCCGACCCGGTCGAGGCGAAGCTGTCCGTGGTGCACCGCCCGACCGAGCAGGTCAGCATGCTCCGCGGCTCGCAGGGCCTCGACCTGCGCGACGACCGCCGTCCCTCGCTCAGCGTCCTGAACGCCGTGCTCGGTGGTGGCATGAGCTCGCGCCTGTTCCAGGAGGTCCGCGAGCGCCGCGGTCTGGCCTACGCGGTGTCGTCGTTCGCCCCCGCGTACCTGGACAACGGCGCCTTCGGTGTCTACGCCGGGTGCGCGCCGGACAACGTCGCCGGAGTCATCGACATCGTCGACGCCGAGTTCCGCCGGATGGTCGACCACGGCATCACCGACGACGAGCTCCGACGTGCCAAGGGCCAGATCGAGGGCGCGCTGACGCTCTCGCTCGAGGACTCCGACGCCCGCATGACCCGGCTCGGCCGTTCCGAGCTCGGCACCGGCGAGTACACCGACCTGTCGACGGCGCTCGAGCGTGTCGACGGTGTCACGACCGACGGCGTGCTCGAACTCGCGCGCGACCTGCTGACCCGGCCGACGATCACCTCGGTCGTCGGTGCCGTGCAGCAGGACGAACTCGCCGCGGCCATCGGGATCGGCAGCTGAGCACGGACATGTCGCACTACCTGTACCTCGTCCGGCACGGCGAACACCAGGACGCCGAACACGGCCTGCGGGACGGCAAGCTCTCCGAACGCGGCAAGCGTCAGGCGACCCTGATCGCGGACCGTCTCGGCGGCGTGCCCTTCGACGGCGTGTACCACTCGCCGCTCGAGGCCCCGAGCGAGACCGCCGCGTTCCTGTCGCAGCGCCTGCCGTCGATCCAGCCCGAGCCCTCGACACTGCTGTTCGACTGCATCCCCTCGGGCCCGACCCCGGACATGCCGCACGCCTACCAGGGCTGGTACGGCGGCATCACCGAAGAGGAGATCGTCGCCGGGCAGGCCCAGATGGGCGACGCCGTGTCGGAGTGGTTCACCCCGGCGCGCGAGGACCGGCACGACCTGCTGATCACCCACAACGCCGTGATCGGCTGGTTCGTGCGCGAGGCGTTCCAAGCCCCCGAGTGGCGCTGGATGGGCACGAACGTCGCCCACACCGCGCTCACGATCATCCGGATCCGTTCGGCGAAGCCCGCCGAGGTCGTCACGCTGAACGACCTGGCCCACCTGCCGGTGGAGCTGCGCACGGGTCTGCCCGTCGACCAGCCCGTCTAGCGGCTGCCCGTCCGGTCCGCGGTGGCGCGGCCGGGAGGCTCGTGGCGGCTCAGGCGATCGGCTTGCGGTACCAGGCGGTCGCGTTCGGGTTGTCGTTGAACGGCTCGACCCGCTGGTACCCGCGGCCGCGGTACATCGCACCGGCCGCCACGAGCGAGTCGTTCGTGTCGAGGACGATGCTCGTCGCCCCGAGGTCGGCCGCGGCCCGCTCGAGCAGGTCCATCACGGCCGTCGCCACGCCCGTGCCGCGCCCGGCCGGTGCCACGAAGACGTGCTTGACCTCGAACCGGACGTCGACGGCACCGGTCGCGTCGACCCCGTCCGCGATCCGACGGAGGCCGCCGCAGCCGACCGCGACGTCGTCGTCGTACGCCACCGCGAACACCCCGTTCGGCGGCGTGAACTCGGCCGCGGGGGTGCGCTTCCGCGAGTACGTGCCCTGCGCGCTCGGGAACGTCGCCGCGCGCTCGTCCAGGTACGCGTCGAGCAGCGCGTCGACCTCGGGCAGATCGGCCGGCACGGTCCTGACCTCGACTGACATGCGTCGATCCTAGGATGGACCGCATGGTCACTCCCGTCGCCGTCGTCGGCGCCACCGGTCGTCTCGGGGGCCTCGTGGCGTCCGTCGTCGAGGAACTCCCGGAGTTCGAGCTCGTCGCCCGCCTGTCGTCGAAGGACGGCGCGCACGAGGCGCCGCCGTCGGTCTTCGGCGGCGCGGCCCTGGTGGTCGACGTGACGGTGCCCTCGCTCAGCCCGGCGATCGTGGAGAACGCGCTGTCGAGCGGCGCGAACGTGCTCGTCGGCACCTCCGGCTGGTCGCTCGACCGGCTCGCGAAGCTCCGCACCGGGCTGCGGGAACGCCCGGACCAGGGGGTGCTCGTGGTCCCGAACTTCTCGATCGGCTCCGTGCTCGGCACCCACCTGGCGACGATCGCGGCACCGTGGTTCCCCGCCGCCGAGATCGTCGAGACCCACCACGCCGGCAAGATCGACTCGCCCTCGGGCACCGCGGTGCGCACCGCCGAGCTGATGGCCGACGCCCGGCGCGAGGTCGGTCCCGTGGACGCCCCGCACGTCGACCAGCGCGCCCGCGGCCAGCAGGTCGCCAGCGTGCCCGTCCACTCGCTCCGGCTCCCCGGGGTGAAGGCCGTGCAGGACGTCGTGCTGAGCGGCCCCGGTGAGACGCTGACGATCCGGCACGACACCAACGACGACGTCGCCTACGTCGCCGGCATCCGTGCGGCGCTGGCGAACGTGGTGTCGGCGCGCGGCCTCACCGTGGGCCTCGGCAGCGTCCTCGGCATCGGCTGACCGCCGTGGGTCGGATGGAGCGGGCCGGACGCACGATCCGCTCGCCGTTCTGGGGTGCAGCGCTGATGGCGGTGCTGCTCGCCCTGTACATCGTGCTCGTCGGGCAGCGCGCCGTCGCCTTCATCGCGACCGGGATCCCGATCGGCATCGGCATCGGCGTCGCGCTGTTCGTCGTCGCCGCGATCGGGGCGCTCCTGCTCGTGCTGGAGTTCCGCTTCGGCATCCGCATCACCCGACTCGGCGCGCGGCTCGAGGCCGAGGGCGGCACCCCGGACGACGTCGTCCCGGTGCGACCGTCGGGCCGGCCGATCCGCGACGCCGCCGACGAGCTGTTCCCGCGGTACCGCGACGCGGTCGAGCAGGACCCGGCCGACTGGCGTGCCTGGTACCGGCTCGGTATGGTCTACGACGCCGCCGGTGACCGCAAGCGCGCGCGTTCGGCGATGCGCACCGCCCTGGCGCGCGCCGCCGACCGCTGACCCCGGGGCCGGAGGCGGATCAGAAGACGGCGTCGATCGCGTCCGCCGCCTGCGTGTACCGGAACGTGTAGCCGGACTCGAGCAGCTTCGTGGGGACCATCCGCTGGCTCGACAGGAGCATGTCGTCGGCGGCGTCCCGCAGCGCCAGGCGCAGGGCGAACTCGGGGATCCGGAAGAGGTACGGGCGGTGCAGGACCTCGGCGACGTGCTTCGTGATGCGGTCGGCCACGACGGGCTCGGGGCCCGCCAGGTTCACCGGGCCGGACACGTCCGGTGCCGCGGTCGCCAGGTGCACGATGGCGCCGACCTCGTCCTCGAGCGCGATCCACGGCCAGTGCTGGCCGCCGGTGCCCAGCCGGCTGCCGACGCCGAGCTTCGTCAGCGGGACGAGCGGCGCGAGCGCACCGCCGCCCTTGCCGATGACGATGCCGGTGCGGAGCGTGACGACCCGGACCCCGGCGGGAGCGGCGTTCGCGGCGGCTTCCCACGCGGTGCAGACGTCGGCGAGGAACCCCGTGCCCGGGGCGGCGTCGTCCTGCAGCACGTCGGCCGGGCGGTCGCCGTACACGCCCGAGGCCGAGCCCGAGAGGAACAGCGCCGGGGGAGTGGCGGCGTGCCGCATCGCTTCGACCAGGGTGTCGGTGGCGTCGATGCGCGAGCTGCGGATCTCCTTGCGGTACGCGTCCGTCCACGGCAGCTTGCCGATGTTCGCGCCGGCCAGGTTGATCACCACGTCGGCGCCGTCGAGGATCGCCGGGTCGAGCGGTCGTCGCCCCGGTGCCCAGCGGAACTCGGTCGCGGTGCGCGCTTCGCGGCGGACGAGCGTGGTGACGTGGTGCCCCGCCTCGCGCAGGGCGCGGACGAGGGGCGTCCCGATGAACCCGGACGAGCCGGCCACCAGGATCGAGAGCGGTTGTTCCGTCGTGTCGGGCATGCCCGCAACGCTACTCACACCGACGTAGGCTTCTGTGTGTGACCGACAGCGAGACCGTACAGCCCGACGCCTCCGTCCCGACGCCCTACGAAGACCTGCTCCGCCGGGTCCTGACGGAGGGCTCGCCGAAGGGTGACCGCACCGGCACCGGCACCCGCAGCCTGTTCGGCGCACAGCTCCGCTACGACCTGTCGAAGGGCTTCCCCCTCGTCAGCACGAAGCGCGTGCACTTCAAGTCGGTCGCGTACGAGCTCCTCTGGTTCCTCCGTGGCGAGGGCAACGCCACCTGGCTGCAGGAGCACGGCGTCCGGATCTGGAACGAGTGGGCGGACGCCGACGGCGACCTCGGCCCGGTGTACGGCGTGCAGTGGCGCTCGTGGCCGACCCCCTCGGGCGAGCACGTCGACCAGATCGCCCAGGTCATCGAGCAGATCAAGACCAACCCGGACAGCCGCCGGCTCATCGTCTCGGCGTGGAACGTCGCCGACGTGCCGGACATGGCGCTCGCCCCGTGCCACGCCTTCTTCCAGTTCTCCGTCAACGACGGCAAGCTCTCGTGCCAGCTCTACCAGCGGAGCGCCGACATGTTCCTCGGCGTCCCGTTCAACATCGCCTCGTACGCGCTGCTGACCCACATGATCGCGGCGCAGACCGGGCTCGAGGTCGGCGACTTCGTCTGGACCGGCGGCGACTGCCACATCTACGACAACCACGTCGAACAGGTCGAGGAGCAGCTGTCCCGCACGGCGTACCCGATGCCGACGCTCGAACTCGCACCGCGCGACTCGATCGACGACTACGAGTACGAGGACTTCACCGTCGTCGGCTACGAGCACCACCCGGCGATCAAGGCCGCGGTCGCCGTCTGATGATCGGCATGGTCTGGGCCCGCTCGACCACCGGCGTCATCGGTGCCGACGGCGGCATGCCCTGGCACGTGCCCGAGGACCTGGCGCACTTCAAGCAGGTCACCGGCGACGCGACCGTGCTGATGGGCCGGCGCACCTGGGAGTCCCTGCCCGAGCGCTTCCGGCCGTTGCCCGGTCGGCGCAACGTCGTGCTCACCCGGGACACGACGTGGACGGCCGACGGCGCCGAGGTCGTGCACGACCTGCAGGCCGAACTCGAGCGTGCCGAGGGCGCCGACGAGACCGTGTGGGTCATCGGCGGCGGTCAGGTCTACGCCGCCGCACTCGACGCGGCCGACCACGTCTCCGAGACGCTGATCGACGTCGACGTGCCCGGCGACACCGTCGCACCCACGCTCGACGAGGCGGCCGGCTGGACGCTCGCCGACGAGGGCCCGTGGCAGGAATCCCGCACGGGCACCCGCTACCGGTTCCTGGAGTGGCAACGCCGCGCCTGAGCGCCCGCACGCGCCGGGCGTGACCGGCGGGACGGACGTGATCCGGGCCTCCCGGCCGCGCCGCAGGCTGTCCACCGTCCACACGGACGGCGGTCCTCGCGCGCATCCCCGGTACGCTGGTGCCCGTGTCCCCGCGTGAGAATCCCTTCGGTCAGGTCCTCGTCGCCCTCGTGACCCCGTTCGCGGCCGACGGCGAGGTCGACTGGCCCGGCGTCGAGCAGCACATCGACGACTGCATCACCGCCGGCGCCGACGGCATCGTCGTCACCGGCACGACCGGCGAGACGTCGACGCTGACCGACCCGGAGAAGCTCCGTCTGGTCGAGGTCGGCAAGTCCGTCGCCGCCGGCCGCGCGAAGATCATCACGGGCGGTGGCTCGAACGAGACCGCGCACGCGATCCACCTGTACAAGCAGAGCGAGAAGGCCGGCGCGGACGGCGTGATGATCGTCACGCCGTACTACAACAAGCCGACGCAGTCGGGTGTCCTCACCCACTTCCGGATGATCGCGGACGCCACCGACCTGCCGGTGATCCTGTACGACATCCCGGGCCGCACCGGCATCCCGATCACGTACGACACGATCCTGCGTGCGTCCAAGCACCCGAACATCCTGGCCGTGAAGGACGCCAAGGGCGACTTCGCCGAGGTCTCGCGGGTGCTGAACAACACCGACCTCATGTACTTCTCCGGCGACGACACGAACGTGCTCCCGCACCTGTCGATCGGCGCCACCGGCCTGATCGGCGTGACCGCGAACATCACGAGCGCGCCGTACCGCACCATCGTCGACGCCGTGAACCGGGGCGACCTGGCCACCGCGACGGCCGAGCACAAGCGACTCGAGCCGCTCGTCCGCGCCGTGATGACGCACGTTCCCGGTACCGTGGCCGCCAAGTACATCCTGCACGGGCTCGGCCGCATCGGCAGCCCGCGTGTCCGACTGCCGCTCGTCGGCCCCGAGGACTCCGAGGCGTACGCCATCGAGACCTCCCTCGAAGCCGTGCGCGACGTGCCCGGCGCCGACTTCTCGAACTTCCGCCCCGACCGCAACGCGGCGGCCGGCGGTGCACTACCGAAGGTGCCAGGCACCACCCGCTAGCGAACACCGCGGCGCGCAGCACGCGCGTCGCCCGAATCCGTAGGACCGAATGCCCACACAGATCTCCGAACCGCAGCCGCTCGAAGCCGGCACCCTCCGCGTCGTCCCCATCGGGGGCCTCGGCGAGATCGGTCGCAACATGACCGTCTACGAGTACGAGGGCAAGCTGCTCATCGTCGACGCCGGCGTGCTGTTCCCCGAGGAGCACCAACCCGGTGTCGACCTGATCCTGCCGGACTTCTCGCCGATCCGTGACCGCCTCGACGACGTCCTCGGCGTCGTGCTCACGCACGGCCACGAAGACCACATCGGCGCCGTCCCGTACCTGCTCAAGCTCCGCGACGACATCCCGCTGATCGGCTCCACGCTGACCCTGGCGCTCGTCGAGGCGAAGCTCAAGGAACACCGGATCAAGCCGTACACGCTCGTCGTGGCCGAGGACCAGACCGAGCAGATCGGCCCGTTCCACCTCGAGTTCGTCGCCGTGAACCACTCCATCCCCGACGCCCTCGCCGTCGCGATCACGACCCCCGCCGGTCGTGTGCTGCACACGGGTGACTTCAAGATGGACCAGCTCCCGCTGGACGACCGCATCACCGACCTCCGCGCGTTCGCCCGTCTGGGCGAGGCCGGCGTGGACCTGTTCCTACCGGACTCCACGAACGCCGACGTGCCGGGCTTCACCGCTCCGGAGCGCGACATCGGCCCGGTGCTCGAGAACATCATCATGCGCGCCCGCAAGAAGGTCGTCGTGGCGAGCTTCTCGTCGCACGTGCACCGCGTGCAGCAGGTCCTCGACGCCGCCGCAGCCGCGAACCGCAAGGTCGCGTTCATGGGGCGCTCGATGATCCGCAACATGACGATCGCCGCCGACCTCGGGTACCTGCGGGTGCCGGAGAACGTGCTCATCGACACGAAGAAGGCGAAGAACGTCCCCGACGACCAGATCGTCTACATGTCGACCGGGTCGCAGGGTGAGCCGATGGCCGTCCTGGCCCGCATGGCGAACCTCGAGCACCAGATCGAGATCGGCGAGGGCGACACCGTCATCCTCGCGTCGTCGCTCATCCCGGGCAACGAGAACGCCGTGTACCGCGTCATCGACGGGCTGACCAAGCTCGGTGCGAAGGTCGTGCACAAGGGCAACGCGAAGGTGCACGTCTCCGGACACGCCTCCGCCGGCGAGCTGCTCTACTGCTACAACATCCTGCGGCCGCGCAACGTGCTCCCCGTCCACGGCGAGCACCGCCACCTGTACGCGAACGCCGACCTGGCGATCCAGACGGGTGTCCCGCCGCGCAACGTGATCCTCGGGCAGGACGGCATCGTCGTCGACCTGAAGGACGGCGTCGCGACGGTCGCCGGCCAGCTCGACATCGGCTACGTCTACGTCGACGGCTCCACCGTCGGCGAGATCACCGACGCCGACCTGAAGGATCGCCGCGTCCTGGCGGAAGAGGGCTTCATCTCGATCTTCTGCGCGGTGGACTTCACCACCGGGCAGTGCGTGATCGGCCCGGAGATCCAGTCGCGTGGCTTCGCCGAGGACGACTCCGTGTTCGACGACGTCCGCCCGCAGATCGCCAAGGCGATCTCCGAGGCCGCGGCCAACGGCACGCGCGACTCGCACGCCTTCGCGCAGGTCGTCCGTCGCACGGTCGGTCGCTGGGTGAACACCAAGCACCGCCGTCGTCCGATGATCGTCCCGGTGGTCATCGAGGCGTAGGGCCCGTTCGCAGGATGGGCGCGCGTTCGCGTCCGTCCGGCCCGGGAGGCCCGTCCAGCGTCCGTCACGGACGCTGCGGCGGGCCTTCCTGCGTTTGTCCTGAGCGGGCGTTAGGGTTCTGCCCATGGCCGGAGGCACCAAGTCGACCACGCGCTCGCGCGCGTCCACGTCGTCCCGTGGCAACGGGACGCGCGGTTCGTCGCGCACCCAGGCCACGACGAAGAAGCTGCCGCAGGCCGCACCCACGCCGGTGTTCCGCGAGCAGAACCCGCTCGTGACCTTCTGGCTCGCGATGGCGCACGGCGTCGGCGCGATGTTCCGGCTGCTCGGCAAGGAGACCCTCGAGAAGGACCAGCGGCGCGACGGGTTCCCGTTCCTGCTGTTCCTGCTGGCCATCGCCGGCGGGGTCGTCGAGTGGCTCAACCCGACCAACAGCGTCTCCGTCGCACTCGACGCGTACACGTTCGGCGGGCTGTTCGGCCGCCTGGCCTTCGCCCTGCCCGTCATCATGATCGTGTTCGCCGGGTGGTTGTTCCGGCACCCGGCCTCGGTGCACGACAACACCCGGATCGGCATCGGCCTGGGCATCCTGATCGTGTCGATCGCCTCGCTCTGCCACGTCTTCGGCGGCCGTCCGAGCGCCGCCGACGGCATGCCCGCACTGGCCGCCGCCGGTGGGGTGCTCGGCTGGGTGGTCATCGGCTGGCTCGTCACGATCGCGACCGCCTGGGTGGCCGTCCCCGTGGCGATCGTGCTGCTGGTGCTCTCGCTCTTCATCATCACCAAGACGCCGCCGAACAAGCTCGGGCGACGCCTGCACGAGCTCTACGCCTACCTGTTCGGCGCCCCGGCTCCCGCAGCAGAACCCGAGGCCGACGCCGCCGCCGTGGCGGAGCCCGCCGCCCGCGCCCGCACGTCGAAGCGCGGCAAGAAGGGCGACACCGACTTCCAGCTGTTCGACGACCTCGGGTTCGGTGACGAGCAGGCCGCTGCCGACGCCGAAGCCGGTGGCGACAACGTGCCGTGGTGGCGCCGGAACAAGTCCGGGCGCGAAGAGGACCCGGCGTACGACAGCCCCGTGCTGCCCCCGGCCAGCGGGGTCGCCCCGGCTGCCGCCGCCGTCGCACCAGCTGCCCCCGTCGTGCCCGCTGCGCCCGCCGTGAGCCCGAACGCCGGTGCCGCCGCCGGGCTCGTCGACCTCACACCGGCCGAGCCCGCGTCGGTCAACCTCAACGACTCCGTCGAGCAGGACCTGCAGGACGCCGAGCAGGCCCTCCGCGCGTTCGGCACCGACGTCCCCGCGCGGCCGGAGCCGACCGCCGACATCCGTCCCGCGGTGCCCGAGGTGCTGTCCGAGCCTGAGATCGTCGACGAGCCAGAGGACATCGACGCCGCCGCCGAGCTGAGCGCGGCCGCCGCCGGTTCCGATGACGATCCGTCGAAGCCCTACCGACTGCCCGCCGCCACGACGCTGAGTTCCGGAACGCCCTCGGTCGCGCGCAGCCAGGCGAACGACGACATCGTCGCCGCCATCACCGGGGTGCTCACCGAGTTCAAGGTCGACGCGAAGGTCACCGGGTTCTCCCGCGGGCCGACGGTGACCCGGTACGAGATCGAGCTCGGCCCCGGCGTCAAGGTCGAGCGGGTCACAGCCCTGTCGAAGAACCTGTCGTACGCGGTCGCCTCGAACGAGGTCCGCATCCTGTCGCCGATCCCGGGCAAGAGCGCCATCGGCGTCGAGATCCCGAACACCGACCGCGAGATCGTCTCGCTCGGTGACGTGCTGCGCTCGAACGCCGCCCGCAAGTCGAAGCACCCGATGACGATCGGCGTCGGCAAGGACGTCGAGGGCGGCTTCGTCGTCGCGAACCTGGCGAAGATGCCGCACCTGCTCGTCGCCGGCTCCACCGGTTCCGGCAAATCGGTGTTCATCAACTCGATGATCACGTCGCTGCTGATGCGCGCGAAGCCGTCCGAGGTCCGCATGGTCCTGGTCGACCCGAAGCGCGTCGAGCTCTCGATCTACGCCGGCGTCCCGCACCTCATCACGCCCATCATCACGAACCCGAAGAAGGCGGCCGAAGCGCTGCAGTGGGTCGTGAAGGAGATGGACATGCGGTACGACGACCTCGCGTCGTTCGGGTTCCGCCACGTCGACGACTTCAACAAGGCGATCGAGAACAACGAGATCGTCCTGCCGGCGGGCAGCGAGCGGAAGCTCAAGCCGTACCCGTACCTGCTCGTCGTCGTCGACGAGCTCGCCGACCTCATGCTCGTGGCGCCGCGTGACGTCGAGGAGTCGATCGTCCGCATCACCCAGCTCGCCCGTGCCGCCGGCATCCACCTGGTGCTCGCGACGCAGCGCCCCTCGGTCGACGTGATCACCGGCCTGATCAAGGCGAACGTGCCGTCGCGCATCGCCTTCGCGGTGACGAGCGTCACGGACTCCCGCGTCATCCTCGACCAGCCCGGCGCCGACAAGCTCATCGGTCAGGGCGACGCGCTCTTCCTGCCGATGGGCTCGTCCAAGTCGCTCCGCGTGCAGGGCGCCTGGGTGCAGGAGGGCGAGGTCGCCGAGGTCGTCCAGCACGTCACGCGGCAGGCGCAGCCCGAGTACCGCCAGGACGTCCAGGCCGTGGTCGAGCGCAAGGAGATCGACGCCGACATCGGTGACGACCTCGAACTGCTGCTCGCGGCCGTCGAGCAGGTCGTGTCGACCCAGTTCGGCTCGACGTCGATGCTGCAGCGCAAGCTCCGCGTCGGCTTCGCCAAGGCCGGTCGCCTGATGGACCTGATGGAGTCGCGCGACATCGTCGGGCCGTCCGAGGGGTCGAAGGCCCGCGACGTCCTGGTGACCGCCGACCAGCTGCCCGCGGTGCTCGCGAAGCTCCGCGGCGAGGAGCCGCCCGCCGCGGCCGCTCCGGCAGCGCCGGCCCCGACGCCGTCCGGCGACGGCGACCGCTACGGAGCAGACCCCGTCGGGGACATGACCCGCGGGTACGATGAAGTCCACGACGAGCCCGATGAGGACGCGTGGGGATTGACGGGCAGGGAGTGACGGCGATGACCGCCTCGGACAGCACGAACACCACGCACGGCGCACGGTTCCCGTGGCGCGGGCGGCTGCTGCGCAAGGGCCCTGGCCCGGCGTCGACCGCGAACGTCGCGAACATCATCACGGTGGTGCGCATCCTCATGGCGCCGCTGTTCTTCGTCCTGCTGCTCGCCGACGCCGGCAACGACGGACCCCTTCGCATCTGGGCAGCGGTCGTCTTCGTCGTGGCCATCGTCACGGACAGCGCCGACGGCATCATCGCCCGTCGGCAGAACCTGGTCACCGACTTCGGCAAGCTCGTGGACCCGATCGCCGACAAGGTGCTCATCGGTGGTGCGCTCGTCGCGCTGTCGATCCTGGCCGAGCTGCCCTGGTACGTGACCGTGCTGATCATGGTGCGCGAGATCGGCATCACGGTCTTCCGGTTCGCGGTGCTCTCCGACCGGGTGATCCCGGCCAGCCGCGGCGGCAAGATCAAGACCGTGCTGCAGGCCGTCGCCCTGACGGCAGCGCTGTTCCCGTGGTGGAACCTGGTCGGCGACTGGGCGCACTGGGTCAACGGCATCCTGATGACGGCCGCGTTCCTGGCAACGATCCTGAGCGGGATCGACTACCTCTGGCAGGCATGGAAGCACAACCGCACCACCGCATGACCGGGCCGGACCGCTCGACGCAGGCCGCGCCTCCCGTCCCGGTCGCACCGGGGCTCATCGCCGAGCTGACGGCACGGGGCGAGACCCTCGCCGTGGCGGAGTCGCTGACCGGCGGACTCGTCGTGGCGACGCTGGTCGACGTGCCGGGCGCGAGCGCCGTCGTCCGGGGCGGCGTCGTGGCCTACGCGACGCCCGTGAAGCACTCCGTGCTCGGGGTCTCGGCGGAGCTGCTCGAGGCCGAGGGCGCCGTGCACCCGGAGGTCGCCCGGCAGATGGCCGCCGGTGTCCGAATCGCGCTGTCCGTCGACGGGGAACCCGCGACGTGGGGGATCAGCACGACGGGCGTCGCCGGCCCGGACCCGCAGGACGGCAAGCCCGTCGGCACCGTGTACGTGGGGATCGCCTCCGCCGCGGGGGCTGAGGCCTTCGAGCTGCACCTCGACGGCGACCGGGGAGCAATCCGGCACGCCACCGTCTCCGAACTCCTTGCACGGATGTCGTCCGAGGTCCGGGGCCGGGAATAGGTCCCGTTTCCACTGGGTTACATCTCACGAAATCTCCAGCAGTACGGCAGCCAGCCTGGCTAACATGCTGCAACCGGCAACGCTATTGTTGCTGAACCCGAACTCGATCCACCGGACCGAGCGGGCGCGGAGACGACAGAGAGGAGGAGTTCTCATGGTTCTCGTTCGTCAGGAAATCGGCGATGTGCTCCGGGACTTCCGCTTGCAGAAGGGCCGGACCCTCCGTCAGGTCGCGTCCAAGGCCAGTGTCGCGCTCGGGTACCTCAGTGAGGTCGAGCGCGGGCAGAAGGAAGCCAGCTCGGAGATCCTCGCGTCCGTCGCGGATGCTCTGGACACGCCCATCTCGACCATCATGCGCGAAGTGGGCGACCGCCTCGCGATCGTCGAGGGGCTGACCCCCGTCCCCGACACGCTCCCGGACGACCTCGTCGCCGAGTTCGACAACGACCTCGCGGTGCGCTGAGCGCATCGCACCGAACGCCCTCGCCGGTCCTTCCCGGCGGGGGCGTTCTGCGTTCCGGCCCACGACCACGCGCCTAGGCTGGTCGGATGCGCGTGAGTGAGTTCTGGCGAGCCGTCGACCAGGTGTTCGGTGAGGCCTACGGATCCGTGGTCACCCGTGACGTCGTGCTCGAAGGGCTGGGCGGTCGCTCTGCCGTGGACGCCCTCGCGGCCGGCATCGACGCCCGCCGCGTGTGGGACGCCCTGTGCGACTCGCAGGACGTGCCGATGGACCGTCGGCACGGCAAGGGCCTCGCCGAACCCCAGGACTGAGCGGGTTCCGCGGGGCCGCGCACCCGAAACTGTGTTCGGCGTGTTGCTCGAACGCGTGTTCGATCGGTGGTAGCTTCCTCCACAGCGGCGTCGCCCGGATGTTCCATCCACAGATCGCGTGACCGTCGGCAGTGATGTCGGTGGCTCGCCATAGGTTGATGGACATCGGGAACAGCCCGAAGCCTTGTCGCAGAACCATCGGCCTTGCACCATCGGCCGGCGTGGACGCGACAGCCTACAGGCGGCCGAACACGAGCACGAAGGAGCACCCCATGCCATCACCGGCAGACCGCGAGAAGGCCCTCGAGACCGCACTCGCACAGATCGACAGGCAGTTCGGCAAGGGTGCGATCATGCGCCTCGGTTCGGACGAACGCGCCCCCGTCAACGTCATCCAGACCGGGTCGGTGGCGCTGGACGTCGCGCTCGGCATCGGTGGCCTGCCCCGTGGCCGCATCGTCGAGATCTACGGCCCGGAGTCGTCGGGTAAGACGACCCTCACCATCCACGCCATCGCCAACGCCCAGCGCGCCGGTGGCATCGCGGCCTTCATCGATGCCGAGCACGCGCTCGACCCCGAGTACGCCAAGAAGCTCGGTGTCGACATCGATGCCCTGCTCGTGTCGCAGCCCGACACCGCCGAGCAGGCGCTCGAGATCGCGGACATGCTGGTCCGCTCCGGCTCCATCGACCTGATCGTCATCGACTCCGTCGCGGCCCTCGTGCCCCGTGCCGAGATCGAGGGCGAGATGGGTGACTCGCACGTCGGTCTGCAGGCCCGCCTCATGTCCCAGGCCCTGCGAAAGCTCGCCGGTGGCCTGAACCAGACGCAGACCACGATGATCTTCATCAACCAGCTGCGCGAGAAGATCGGCGTGTTCTTCGGTTCGCCCGAGACCACCTCGGGCGGTAAGGCGCTGAAGTTCTACGCGTCCGTCCGCCTCGACATCCGCCGCATCGAGACGCTCAAGAGCGGCACCGACGCGGTGGGCAACCGCACGCGCGTCAAGGTCGTCAAGAACAAGATGGCACCGCCCTTCAAGCAGGCCGAGTTCGACATCCTGTACGGCGTCGGCATCTCGCGCGAAGGCTCGCTGCTCGACTTCGGCGTCGACCACGGCATCGTCAAGAAGTCGGGTGCCTGGTACACCTACGACGGCGACCAGCTCGGGCAGGGCAAGGAGAACTCGCGTTCCTTCCTGATCCAGAACCCCGAGATCGCTGCCGACATCGAAGGCAAGATCCTCGCCAAGCTCGGCGTCGGCGGTGCCAAGGCCGAGGACGCCCCGGTCGAGTCGATCGCGCCGAAGCTCGCGGAGCGCAAGGGCGCGTGAGCACCGACCACGACGACGACGGCCTCGCACCGGTCACCGACCTGTTCGGTGCGAGGTCTCGTCGTCGCGCTCCTGTCACGCCGGTGATGCCCGCCATCCCCGATCCTCCGGTGTCACCGGACGAACCGCGCGACACCGACGGTTGGGCGCTGCCCGAGTCGGACGAAGGTCGTGCGGACGAGTTCCCCGCGTCGTTCGACGCCGATTCGCCGGTGCCCCTGCACGGTGCCCGCGGGCCGGCAGCGTGGGTGTCGCCCGTCATCGGAGACGGCAGCGGGCGCTCGAACCGTGCGGAGCAGGACGGCTACGACTCCGAGACCGCCGACGCCACCACCGCGTCGGTGTTCTCCATCGCCGGCGGCGAGGAGATCGACCCGGCCGACGCGCCCCGTCCGCTCGACGAACAGCGGGCGGACGCCGAACGGCTCAGCATGCGGGCCCTCGGGCGCAAGGGCGTGAGCGAGTCCGAGATGCGGACCCTGCTGCTGCAGCAGGACCTCGACCCCGACGTGGTCGAGCACGAGATCGAACGGTTGACCCGTGTCGGGCTCCTGGACGACGTCGCCCTCGCCACCGACCTGGTGGATCGACTGCACGCCCGCAAGGGCCTCGGTCGACAGGGTGTCGTGACGGAGCTCCGTCGCCGGGGGATCGACCAGGTGGCGATCGACACCGCACTCGACGAAGCCGCCGACGACGAGGACGACGAGTTCCTCCGCGCGCAGGAACTCGCCGACAAGCGGGCGCCGCAGATGCGCGGGCTCGACCGGGCGACCGCGGAACGCCGGCTGTCCGGCTTCCTGATGCGCAAGGGCTACAGCTCCGGTGTCGTCCGGATCGCCGTTGCGCGGGCACTCGACGGCGGCGGGAAACGGCCGCCTTCCGGCCGCGGGACCGTCCGGTTCGAGTAGCCGCTCCGACCTACACTGGGACGACCATGGCCACCGTCGAAGCGCGCCCCCGCACCTACGAAGTCCGCACCTACGGGTGCCAGATGAACGTCCACGACTCCGAGCGGTTGAGCGGGTCACTGCAGGCCGCGGGCTACACCGCGGCGGACGGTGCGCAGGCCGACGTCGTCGTCATCAACACCTGCGCGGTGCGCGAGAACGCGGACAACCGCCTGTACGGCAACCTCGGGCAGCTCGCGGGGATCAAGCGCGAGCACCCGGGGATGCAGATCGCCGTCGGCGGGTGCCTGGCGCAGAAGGACAAGAACGTCATCCTCGAGAAGGCGCCGTGGGTCGACGTCGTCTTCGGCACGCACAACATGGGGTCGCTGCCGACCCTGCTCGAGCGGGCGCGGCACAACGACGAGGCGCAGATCGAGATCCTCGAGGCGCTCGACGTCTTCCCGTCGACGCTGCCCACCAAGCGCGACTCGACGCACAGCGGGTGGGTCTCCATCTCCGTCGGCTGCAACAACACCTGCACGTTCTGCATCGTCCCCTCGCTCCGCGGCAAGGAGAAGGACCGCCGTCCCGGTGACGTCCTGGCCGAGATCCAGGCGCTCGTCGACGACGGCGCGATCGAGGTCACGCTGCTCGGGCAGAACGTGAACTCCTACGGGGTCGAGTTCCGCGACCGTCAGGCGTTCGGCAAGCTGCTGCGGGCCACCGGGGCCATCGAGGGCCTCGAGCGCGTCCGCTTCACGAGCCCGCACCCGGCGGCGTTCACCGACGACGTCATCGACGCGATGGCCGAGACCCCGAACGTGATGCCCCAGCTGCACATGCCGCTGCAGTCGGGTTCCGACCGGGTGCTCAAGGCCATGCGCCGGAGCTACCGCAGCGAGCGGTTCCTCGGCATCCTCGACCGCGTCCGCGCGAAGATCCCGCACGCGGCGATCTCCACCGACATCATCGTCGGGTTCCCCGGCGAGACCGACGCCGACTTCGAGGACACCCTGCGCGTCGTCGAGCAGGCACGGTTCGCCTCGGCGTTCACGTTCCAGTACTCGATCCGCCCGGGCACCCCGGCCGCGACGATGGACGACCAGCTGCCGAAGCACATCGTGCAGGAGCGCTACGAGCGACTCGTCGCCCTGCAGGAACACATCACCGCGGATGAGAACGCACTGCAGGTCGGCCGGAGCGTCGAAGTGCTCGTCGCCTCCGGTGAGGGCCGCAAGGACGACGCCACCCGCCGGCTCTCCGGTCGCGCCGAGGACTCCCGGCTCGTGCACTTCACCGTGCCCGCCGGGTCCGCGGTCCCGCGTCCCGGCGACGTCGTCACCGTCGAGATCACCCGTGCCGCGCCACACTTCCTGCTCGCCGACGACGACGCTCCGCTGCGCATCCGACGCACCCGGGCCGGTGACGCCTGGGACCGCGCGCAGGCCGAGAGCTGCGGGGTGCCCACGCCCGCTGCCGCTGCGGGCGACGGGCCCCGTCCGGTCTCGCTCGGGCTGCCCACGCTCCGTGTCGGGCGCTGAGGTCCCCGGGGCTGTGCCGACGAGCGCCGCGTTGCTCGCGTCCGGTGACGCCGCGGACCTGATCGCAGTCGTCGGGGCGACGGGCACCGGGAAGTCCGACCTCGGGATCGCGATCGCGGAACGGTTGCGTGCTGCGGGCCGGAACGCGGAGATCATCAACGCGGACGCCATGCAGCTGTACCGGGGCATGGACATCGGCACCGCGAAGCTGCCGCCGGCCGAGCGGCACGGCATCCCGCACCACCAGCTCGACGTGCTCGACGTCACCGACGAGGCGAGTGTCGCCGCCTACCAGGTCGCCGCCCGGGCCGACGTCGACCGGATCCAGGCCGACGGTGGCGTGGCCGTCCTCGTCGGCGGCAGCGGCCTGTACGTCTCCGCGGTGTTGTTCGACCTGGCGTTCCCGGGCACCGACCCCGAGCTCCGTGCGCAGCTCGAGCGCGAGCACGAGGAGCTCGGCCCGGGCATCCTGCTCGAGCGACTCCGCGCCCTCGACTCGGCGGCCGCCGCGACGATCGACGCGCGCAACCCACGGCGGTTGATCCGTGCACTCGAGATCGCGAGCCGATCCGAGGTCGTGACCCCGAGCCTCCCGGCCGCGCCCCGCGCCTGGCGACCGTCCCGGATCCTGCACCTGCGGCGTGACCGCGAGCAGCTCGTGTCGGCGCTGCACGAGCGGGCCACGCGGATGTTCGAGGCCGGACTCGTCGACGAGGTCGCGGCCCTCCGCGAGCAGGGACTCGAGCAGGGCAAGACCGCGCGGGGCGCGATCGGGTACTCGCAGGCGCTCGAGGTGCTCGCCGGCACGGCGACCCGCGAACAGGCGGTCGAGGCGACCGGCATCGCGACCCGGAAGTACGCCCGGCGGCAGGTGTCGTGGTTCCGCCGGTACGCCGATGCCGAGACGCTCGACGTCACGGGCGCGGACCGCGGCGACCTGACGGAACTGGCCCGTAGGATCGTGCCGTGACCGAGCTGCACTTCACCAAGGGCCAGGGGACCGGCAACGACTTCGTCCTGTTCGCCGACCCCGACGCCACCGTCGACCTGACCCCCGAGCGGATCCGCGCCATCGCGGACCGGCGCTTCGGCGTGGGCGGCGACGGCGTGATCCGCGCCGTGCGGTCCGAGGCGATCCCCGAGGGGCGGGCGCTCGTGGCCGTCGAGCCCGAGGCGACCTGGTTCATGGACTACCACAACGCTGACGGCACGGTCGCGGAGATGTGCGGCAACGGCATCCGCGTGTTCGCCCGGTACCTGACCGAGTCCGGCCTGGTCGAGCTCGCTCCCGGCGAGACGCTCACCGTCGGCAGTCGCAAGGGGCTGGTCGACATCCAGCGCACCACGAACGGTTTCGCCGCCGACCTCGGCCGCTGGGGCCTGGGCATCGAGGGCGGTGGTTCCGACGACGTGCTCGTCCGGGCGAAGAACCTCGACGGGGCGCGGCCCGGCATCGGCATCGACGTGGGCAACCCGCACGTGGTCGTCGCCGTCGAGACCGAGGACGAACTGGCCGACCTCGACCTGACCTTCCTGCCGGTGCTCGACCCGGCACCGGAGCACGGGGCGAACGTCGAGTTCGTGCTGCCCGGCGACCCCTTGATCAAGGACGGCGTCGGCGAGATCACGATGCGGGTGCACGAGCGGGGGAGCGGTGAGACGCTCTCGTGCGGCACCGGGGCGGTCGCCGCTGCCCTCGCGACGCGCTACTGGGTCGGTGCGGGGGCGCCGGACACCTGGCGCGTGCGGGTGCCGGGCGGGCTGCTGACGGTGCGGATGACGGCGACCGAGGACGGCGAGCACGTGTCGTTGTCCGGTCCCGCCGAGCTCGTGTTCTCCGGCGACCTGACGGTCTGACGGTCTGACGGTCTGACGCGGAGCGGCGGCGCTTCGGCTCGTTGCCGTTTCGTGAGCAGAAATGGTCGGGTGCCCAGCGGCGACCCGACCATTCCTGCTCACGAAGTGCACGCACACGAAGTGCGCACGCGCCCTACGCGCTGCGACGCACCCGGAGGACGCGGAAGCCCTTGGCCGTCGACTCCCGCGTGACCGCGAACCCCGAGCCGAGCGCCCCGACGAGCCACTTCTGCAACGAGTCACCCCCGAGGTCCTTCGACACGACGAGCCAGGCGTCGCCCCCGACCTCGAGCCGGGGCAGCCACGTCAGCAGGATCTGGTGCAGCTCGTCCTTGCCGACACGGATCGGCGGGTTCGACCAGATCGTGCGGAAGCGCAGGTCGGCCGGCACGTCGTCGGGCAGCGCGACCGTGACGTTCGACGCCCCCGCAGCAGCAGCGTTGGCGCGCGCGAGCCCGAGCACCCGCTCGTTGACGTCGACACCCCACACCTGGGCGTCGGGGGACTGCAGGGCCATCGTGATCGCGATCGGGCCCCAGCCGCAGCCGATGTCGAGCAGCGCTCCGTCGGCAGCGGGTGCGGGCACCGAACCGAGCAGGACCTTCGTGCCGCGGTCGACGCCGTCGGGGCTGAAGACCCCCGCCGCGGTCGACAGGGTGAGGGGCTGACCGGCGAGCGTGACGTGCACCTGGCGCGGCCGGAGTTCGCTCTCGGGGCTGGCCGAGAAGTAGTGGTCGTTCGCCATGGATGAACCGTACCGGCAACCGAGTGTGTCGCAGGGCCTCCAGAGGTAGCCTGTGCACAGGATGACGGATACCCATCAGCAGAACCACCAGACCAACGACGACAGCGCAGACGGTGTCGTCGAGAGGGTGTTGCGCAACGCAGACCACCGCGCAGCATCGTCCATCTTCGCACCCGCCCAGGCCATCCAGACGCAGTCGGTCGACGACCGCAGTTGGACCGGCGACGGCGACCAGTACGACCGTGAGGACCGTGCGGCGTTGCGCCGTGTCGCCGGCCTCTCCACCGAACTCGAGGACGTCACCGAGGTCGAGTACCGCCAGCTGCGGCTCGAGCAGGTCGTCCTGATCGGCGTCTACCCCCAGGGCGACGCCTCGGACGCCGAGAACTCCCTCCGCGAGCTCGCGGCACTCGCCGAGACCGCGGGCGCCGTGGTGCTCGACGGGCTCCTCCAGCGCCGGCCGAACCCGGACCCGGCCACCTACCTGGGCAAGGGCAAAGCCCAGGAGCTCGCGATGGTCGTCAAGGCCACCGGCGCCGACACGGTCATCGCCGACACCGAACTGGCACCCTCGCAGCGTCGTGCGCTCGAGGACGTCGTGAAGGTGAAGGTCATCGACCGCACGGCCGTGATCCTCGACATCTTCAGCCAGCACGCGAAGACCCGCGAGGGGAAGGCGCAGGTCGAACTCGCCCAGCTGCAGTACCTGCTGCCTCGACTGCGCGGTTGGGGTGACTCGATGTCCCGACAGGCAGGTGGCCAGGTCTCCGGAGGCGCTGGCATGGGCTCTCGTGGCCCCGGTGAGACGAAGATGGAGCTCGACCGCCGCAAGATCCACACGCGGATGGCGAAGCTCCGCCGGCAGATCGCCGGGTTCACTCCGGCCCGCGAGGCCAAGCGTGCCGAGCGCAACCGCAACGAGGTCCCCAGTGTCGCGATCGCGGGCTACACCAACGCCGGCAAGTCGTCGCTCCTCAACCGGCTGACGAGCGCGGGCGTGCTGGTGCAGAACCAGCTGTTCGCGACGCTGGACGCCACCGTCCGTCGGACCGAGAGCGCCAAGGGCCGGGAGTTCACGTTCGTCGACACGGTCGGTTTCGTACGCAACCTGCCGCACCAGCTCGTCGAGGCCTTCCGCTCCACCCTCGAAGAGGTCGGCGACGCCGACGTCATCGTGCACGTGGTCGACGGCTCGCACCCCGACCCCGGTGCGCAGCTGTCCACCGTGCGCGAGGTCATCGGCGACGTCGGTGCGGGTGACATCCCGGAGATCGTCGTCTTCAACAAGGCCGACCTGATCGACGACGCGCAGCGCCTCGTGCTCATCGGACTCGTGCCGGACGCGGTGTTCGTGTCGGCGCGCACCGGCGAGGGCATCCCGGAGGTCCTCAGCGTCATCGAGGACCGCCTGCCGGAGCCCGACGTCGACCTGACGATCGTGGTGCCGTACGACCGCGGCGACCTGGTGTCGTCGCTGCACGACACCGGCTCGGTCGAGTCCGTCGACTACGTCGAGGACGGCACGCGCCTGCGAGTGCGCGTCTTCCAGCGGCAGGTCTCCGAGCTCGAGCCCTACGTGGTCACGCCGGTTCCCACCGTCTGACGGTCACCTCCGGCGGGCGCTGGCGCTGGGAAGCGCTGCCGCGCGGCCTGGAGGCCCGTCACGGGTCCGCCGGACGCCGTCACGTCGCCGAGACGCCCCGGAACACACGAAACGCCGCCGGATCCGGCGGCGTTTCGTCGTGCATGGGGCGTCGTACGGTGACGACGGCGGCTCGCGCTGGTGCAGCGCGAGCCGCGGTCAGAGGGAGCGGAGGACCGCGACGACCTTGCCGAGCACGGAGGCGGAGTCGCCGAGGATCGGCTCGAAGGCGGAGTTGCGCGGCAGCAGCCACGTGTGACCGTCGCGCTGGCGGAAGACCTTGACCGTCGCCTCTTCGTCGAGCATGGCCGCGACGATGTCACCGTTCTCGGCGGTCTGCTGCGACCGGACGACGACCCAGTCCCCGTCGCAGATCGCGGCGTCGATCATCGACTCACCGACGACCTTGAGCATGAACAGCTCGCCGGTGCCGACGAGCTGTCGGGGGAGCGGGATGATCTCGTCGACGTGCTGCTCGGCGGTGATCGGGACACCGGCGGCGATCCGGCCGACGAGCGGCACGAGCGTGGTGGCATCGATGTCCGGGCCGCCGACGTCGGACGACGGCTCGTCGACCAGGACCTCGAGCGCGCGCGGGCGGTTCGGGTCGCGGCGGATCCAGCCCCCGAGCTCGAGCTGGCCGAGCTGGTGGGAGACGCTGGAGAGCGAGGAGAGCCCGGCGGCGTCACCGATCTCGCGCATGCTCGGCGGGTAGCCCCGTGAGGCGATCGACGCACGGATCGCGTCGAAGATCGCCTGCTGCTTCGGCGTCAGCGGCTTCTGGCCCCGCAGTTCGTCCACCACGTCGTCTCGCTTTCGTCGGTGCCGGTCCGGCCGCGGCGGGAATGTCGGTGGTCCCCGCCAGGCTTGTCCCAGTCGATCGAAACAGTATCCGACCAGCCAGGGCCGGACAAACACCTGTTCGAGCGTGTCGCAAGAAAACCCCGCAGAAATCCACTCCCAGGACTTGTGCGTCGTCTGATTCGAAACTATGTTCGGTACACGACTTCGGTTCCACCGAACGGGAAGGCAAGAACGACATGAGCACCATCGCCATCGCTGACATCCAGCGCACCGCGGCGCCCGCCGTGCGTACCCGCCTGCGTCTGACGCGTCGCGGCCGCATCGTCTTCACGACGCTCGCCGCGCTCCCGCTCCTCATCGTCGTCGCCCTCGGCGTGCTGAACGGCGGGCAGGCCTCCGCCGGAGACGCCACCGCCGGCGGCGCCCGCACCCAGTTCGAGACCGTGACGATCCAGCCGGGCGAGACGCTCTGGCAGCTCGCCGAGCAGACGGCGCCGAACTCGGACCCGCGTGACTTCGTGCAGGACGTCGTGAGCCTCAACGCGCTCGACGGCTCCGCGCTGCAGGCCGGCGAAGAGATCGCCATCCCCACCAAGTACACCGACGGCGAGTAGCCACTCGGGCAGCGCCGTCCAGACGGCTGGTCGTCGCACGGTGACAGCGGCCTACGATGGATCGGTGGCATTCACGCTCGAAGACCTCCCGATCCGAGACGACCTGCGCGGGCAGAGCCCGTACGGCGCCCCGCAGAAGCACGTCCGCGTGCAGCTCAACGTCAACGAGAACACGCATCCCGTTCCGGACGACGTCGCTGCTGACATCGTCGAGTCGATCCGGCAGGCCCTGCTGACGGTCAACCGCTACCCGGACCGCGAGTTCACCGAGCTCCGGCAGTCGCTCGCCGACTACCTCGGACACGACCTGACCGCCGAGCAACTCTGGGCGGCGAACGGGTCGAACGAGGTGTTGCAGCAGCTCCTCCAGGCGTTCGGCGGACCCGGTCGCTCGGTGCTCGGGTTCCCGCCCACCTACTCGATGCACTCGATCCTCGCGTCGGGCACCGGCACCAGGTGGATCCCTGCCCAGCGCGACGACGAGTTCCGCATCTCGCCCGAGACCGTCGTGGCGGCGATCCGAGAGCACCAGCCGGACATCGTGTTCCTGTGCGGGCCGAACAACCCGACCGGCACCCCGCTCGACATCGAGACGATCGCGGCCGCCTACGACGCGACCGACGGCATCGTGATGGTGGACGAGGCGTACGCCGAGTTCATGCCGTCCGACGCCCCGAGTGCCCTCACGCTGCTGCCCGGTCGTGAGCGCCTGGTGGTCTCCCGCACGATGAGCAAGGCGTTCGCGTTCGCCGGTGCCCGGGTCGGGTACATGGCCGCGCACCCCGCCGTCGTCGACGCCGTCCGGCTGGTCCGGCTGCCGTACCACCTGTCCGCGCTGACCCAGGCGGCGGCGATCGCGGCACTCCGGCACGCCCCCGAGATGCTGGCGATGGTCGACGACATCAAGGCGCAGCGCGACCGCATGGTCACCGAGCTGCGGGACATGGGGTACCGCACCTACGAGACCTGGTCGAACTTCGTCCTGTTCGGTGGTGTCGCCGACCCGAACGCCGCGTTCGAAGCGCTGCTCGAGCGCGACGTCATCGTGCGCGACCTCGGGATCCCGAACCACCTGCGGGTGAGTGCGGGGACCGAAGCCGAGACGACCGCGTTCCTCGACGCCATGAGGCAGGTCGCCGCCGAGCAGCCGCCGGTTAGGGTTGAGGCATGACCGCCCGCACCGCCTCGATCAGCCGTTCGACGAGCGAATCGAGTGTCGAACTCGAGCTCGACCTGGACGGTACCGGGACCTCGTCGATCTCGACCTCCGTCCCGTTCTTCGACCACATGCTGACCGCGTTCAGCAAGCACTCCCTGATCGACCTGCGGGTGCGCTCGACGGGTGACACCGACATCGACGTGCACCACACGGTCGAGGACACCGGCATCGTGCTCGGACAGGGGATCAAGCAGGCCCTCGGCGACCGCTCCGGCATCGGCCGGTACGGCGACGCCCTGGTCCCGTTGGACGAAGCGCTGGCCCAGGCCGTCGTCGACGTCTCCGGGCGTCCGTTCCTGGTGCACTCCGGCGAGCCCGCGGGCTTCGAGTTCCACCGCATCGGCGGCCACTTCACCGGCTCGATGGTCCGCCACGTGTTCGAGGCGATCACGTTCAACGCCGGCATCACCGTCCACGTCCGCGTGCTCGAGGGCCGCGACCCCCACCACATCGCCGAAGCCGAGTTCAAGGCGTTCGCCCGAGCCATGCGCAAGGCGGTCGAGCTGGACCCGCGCGTCGACGGCATCCCCTCCACGAAGGGCGCCCTGTGACAACCGCCAAGCCGAACGTCGTCGTCCTCGACTACGGGTCGGGGAACGTCCACTCCGCCGCCAAGGCACTCGAGCGCGCCGGCGCCGAGGTCACCCTCACCTCGGACAAGCAGGCGGCGCTCAAGGCCGACGGCCTGCTCGTCCCCGGCGTCGGGGCGTTCGCCGCCGTGATCGACCAGCTCGAGGGCGTGCAGGGCGGCGAGATCGTCGACCACCGTCTGGCCGGCGGGCGACCCGTCCTCGGCATCTGCGTCGGCATGCAGGTCCTGTTCTCGCGGGGCATCGAGCGTGGTGCCGATGTCGAAGGGCTCGGCCAGTGGCCGGGCACCGTGCAGGAGATCCAGGCCGAGGTGCTGCCGCACATGGGCTGGAACACCGTGCAGGCCCCCGAGGACTCCGTGCTGTTCGACGGGCTGCACGACGAGCGCTTCTACTTCGTGCACTCCTACGGCGTGACCGACTTCCCGCTCGAGGCGTACGGGCCGTTCCGCGCGCCCCGTCTGACCTGGGCCGAGCACGGGCAGCCGTTCATCGCCGCGGTCGAGAACGGGCCGCTCACCGCCACGCAGTTCCACCCCGAGAAGTCCGGCGAGCCGGGCATCCGCCTGCTCTCCAACTGGGTCCGCACGCTCTGAACCCGGCCGGCACCGGGCGCGACGGCCGCGCCGGACGCGCACCGGGCCTCCCGGCTGTCCGCAGCCCCTTCTCCACCGCAACGAAACCGACAGGACCATGACCGACCTCACCGACACCCCGCCCCTCGTCCTGCTGCCGGCTGTCGACGTCGTCGACGGACAGGCCGTGCGACTCACCCAGGGCGAGGCGGGGAGCGAGACCGGCTACGGCGACCCCGTCGCCGCTGCCCGGACCTGGCGTGACCAGGGCGCCGAGTGGATCCACCTCGTCGACCTCGACGCGGCCTTCGGTCGTGGCGACAACCGCCGCGTGATCGCGCACGCCGTCCGCGAGGTCGAGGGTGTCTCGGTCGAGCTGTCCGGCGGGATCCGCGACGATGCCTCGCTCGAAGCGGCACTGGCGACCGGTGCGGCGCGCGTGAACCTCGGCACCGCGGCGCTCGAGAACCCGGACTGGGCAGCGCGGGTGATCGGTGAGTACGGCGAGCAGATCGCCGTCGGGCTGGACGTCCGCGGCACCACGCTCTCGAGCCGCGGCTGGACCGAGGACGCCGGTGACCTGTGGGAGGTGCTAGACCGGCTGGAAGCCGCCGGGTGCGCCCGCTACGTGGTGACCGACGTCACGAAGGACGGCACGCTGCAGGGCCCCAACGTCGAACTGCTCCGCCAGGTGTGCGACCGGACCGACCAGCCCGTGGTGGCCTCCGGCGGGATCTCGACGCTCGACGACCTCCGTGCGCTCCGCGAACTCGTGCCGTACGGGCTCGAGGGCGCGATCATCGGCAAGGCGCTGTACTCCGGGGCGTTCACGCTGCCGGCCGCACTCGACATCGCCTCCGAGTAGCGCCGTGGCGGGCATCTCGAACGGCCGCGGCACCGGGCCGGACGCCGACGACGCGCACACCCCTGGCGGGGCCGCGGACTCGGCGGGCTTCTCGTGGGAAGGCCGCACGTTCGACCACCACGACACCGCGTTCGCCGACGACGACGGACTCGCCGACCCCGCGGTGGTCGCGGCCATCGGTGCGATCGCCGACGGTGCGTCCCAGGCGGCGATCGTCGAGGCGCTCCGGACCGCCCGCCTGCTCATCCCGCTCATCGCCGAGGCCGGTGACGTGGGGGAAACCGATCAGGGCAAGCTCGTCGACAAGACCCAGGAACTCTCGATCGTGACGGTCGCCGGTCCGGACGGTCGCAGCGTGATGCCGGCGTTCACCTCGGTCGACACCATGCACGCGTGGGACCCGGACGCGCGCCCGGTGCCGGTGGAGTCCCGCCGTGTGGCGATGGCCGCGGCGAGCGAGGACACCCAGCTCGTCGTGCTCGACCCGAAGTCGCCGACCGAGTTCGTGCTGCGTCGTCCGGCGGTGTGGGCGCTCGGGCAGGACCTGCCGTGGACCCCGTGCTTCGAGGACCCCGAGGTGGCCCGCGCCTTCGCGGCCTCGGTCGAGGGAGAGTCCAGCGTCGCCCGTGTCGAACTCGCGCCGGGCGACCCGGTCGGACGGTTCGCCGGGCCGGAGCTGACGGTGGGACTGGCGCTGCACCCGGGGCTCGACCGCGAGCAGGTCGGCGAGCTCGTCGGTCGGCTGCAGCAGCGGTGGTCGACCGACCCCGTGATCGCGGAGCGGGTCGACAGCATGCGCGTCGCCCTGCGCGCTGCCTGACGAGCAGCAGTGCGGCGGTGCGACCCGGCCCAGCCCGAGGTCGCCGGTACGATGACGGGGTGAGCCCGAACCCGACGACCAACCCCACCGGCGCGACCACCCACGGTCCGACGGGGCGTCCCGTCCGGGACTTCCCCGTGCCCGAGGAGCTCGACAGCACCGGCCCCGCCCGCATCATCGCGCTCTGCAACCAGAAGGGCGGCGTCGGCAAGACCACGACGGCCATCAACCTGGGCGCCGCGCTCGCGGAGTACGGCCGCAAGGTCCTCGCCGTCGACTTCGACCCGCAGGGCGCGCTGTCCGCGGGCCTCGGCGTCAGGACGCACGACATCCACACCGTGTACGACCTGCTCATGGGTGCCGTGAAGGACCCGAACCAGGTCATCCAGCCGACGAACACCCCCGGCCTCGACGTCATCCCGGCGAACATCGACCTGTCCGCCGCCGAGGTGCACCTGGTCAACGAGGTCGCCCGCGAGCAGATCCTGGCGAGCGTGCTGCGCAAGGTCGCGAACGACTACGACGTGATCCTGGTCGACTGCCAGCCGTCGCTCGGCCTGCTCACCGTGAACGCCCTGACCGCGGCGCACGGCGTGCTCATCCCGCTCGAGTGCGAGTTCTTCGCGCTCCGCGGTGTCGCGCTGCTCATCGAGACGATCGACAAGGTGCGCGACCGCCTCAACCCGGCGCTCAAGCTCGACGGCATCCTGGCGACGATGTACGACTCGCGCACGCTGCACTCGCGCGAGGTCATGGAGCGGGTCGTCGACACCTTCGACGACCGCGTGCTCGACACCGTCATCGGCCGCACCGTGAAGTTCCCGGACGCCACGGTGTCCGCACGTCCGATCACGCAGACCGCGCCGGACCACCCTGCCGCCCACGCCTACCGGCAGCTCGCACGAGAGCTCGTCCAGCGTGGCGCCGTCGCCTGACGCGGGGTTCCGGGTCCGGCTCGCCAACTTCGACGGACCGTTCGACCTCCTGCTGTCGCTCATCACGAAGCACGAGCTCGACATCACCGAGGTGTCGCTCGGTGCCGTGACGGGGGAGTTCATCCAGTACGTCCGGCAGGCCGAGTCCGCCGACGAGCTCGACGAGGCCAGCGAGTTCCTGGTCGTCGCGGCGACGCTGCTCGACCTGAAGATCGTCGGGCTGCTGCCCCAGGGTGAGCTCGTGGACGCCGAGGACGTCGCCCTGCTCGAGGCCCGCGACCTGCTGTTCGCCCGACTGCTGCAGTACCGGGCATTCAAGCAGGCCGCCGACTGGTTCGGGGAGCGCTGGGGCGTCGAGTCGCGCCGGCACGTCCGCAGCGTCCGGCTCGAGGAGCGGTTCCGCGCACGGACGCCGGAGCTCGTCTGGACCCTGTCGGTGCAGGACTTCGCCGCACTGGCCGCGCTGGCCTTCGCCCCGCGGGAGATCCCGACCGTCGGCCTCGACCACCTGCACGCCCCGCTCATCAGCATCCGCGAACAGGCCGCGATCGTCGTCTCGATCCTCCGCACCCGCGTTGGTGAGGGCGTCTCGTTCCGTGAACTGGTCGCGGGCGTCGACCAGACGGGTATCGTGGTGGCTCGCTTCCTCGCGATCCTCGAGCTGTACCGGAACGCGTCGATCTCGTTCGAGCAGCTCGAGCCGCTCGGGGAGCTGACACTGCGGTGGACCGCCGAGGACTGGTCCGACGAGAGCCTCGCGAACCTGGGAGCCGACTATGACGGATGACGTGCACGACACGTCCAGCGCCGAACCCGGCGGCGCTGACGAGATGGCCGACGCCCGCGCGATCGAGCACGAGATCCACGAGCGCGCCGCATCGCAGTCCCACCCCACCATCCCCATCGACCGGCAGCTCGAGGCCATCCTGATGATCGCCGACCAGCCGCAGTCACTCGTCGCCCTCGGTGCTGCCGTCGGGTCGCCCGTCCCCGTCGTCCGCCAGGCGATCGAACGCCTGGTCGCCGACTTCGACGGCGTCGACGGCACGATCCGCCGTGGCTTCGAACTGCGCGAGGTCGGTGGCGGCTGGCGCTTCTACGTCCGCGCCGACCTGGACCCCGTGGTCGAGCAGTTCGTCGAGGCCGAGCGCCCCTCGCGGCTGTCGCAGGCCGCACTCGAGACCCTGGCGGTCGTCGCCTACAAGCAGCCGATCACCCGCTCGCAGATCGCTGCGATCCGCGCCGTCAACGTCGACGGCGTCGTCCGAACCCTGGTGGCACGCGGCCTCATCGAGGAGTCGTTCACCGACGCCGAGACCGGCGCCATCAACTACGTCACGTCCGACCTGCTCCTGCAGCAGCTCGGCATCAACTCGCTCGACGAGCTGCCGCTCATCTCGCCCCTCCTGGACGACGGTGCGGACGGCTTCGAGCAGAACGAAGGGATCCCCGATGGCAGGGTTTGACGACCGGGGGCGCGGCGCGCCCCGAGACCGAGACGACCGCAACGGACGCTCGGGAGGCCCGGATCGCTCCGGCCGCCCGGCCGGCGGACGCGGCGGGGCCGGTTCCAGTGCCGGTGGCCGCTCCGGCGGGTACGGTCGCGACGACCGCGGGGGCGCACGCCCGCCGCGCGACGACGACCGTCGTGGCGGGTACCCGTCGCGCGACGACCGCGGCGGCGACCGTGGTGGGTACCGCGGGGCTTCGGCGCCGCGTGACGACCGTGGTGGGTACCGGGGCCGGGACGACCGTGCCGGTGGCGGCGACCGTGGTGGGTACCGCGGCAACTCGGCTCCGCGTGACGATCGCGGTGGCTACCGCGGTCGTGACGACCGTGGGGCTTCCGCTCCGCGCGACGACCGCGGTGGCGACCGTGGTGGGTACCGCGGGGCTTCGGCGCCGCGTGATGACCGTGGCGGCTACCGCGGTCGCGATGACCGTGCCGGTGGCGGCGACCGTGGTGGCTACCGCGGCAACTCGGCTCCGCGTGACGACCGCGGTGGGTACCGCGGCCGCGACGACCGTGGGGCTTCGGCTCCGCGTGACGACCGTGGTGGCTACCGAGGCTCGGCTCCGCGTGACGACCGTGGTGGGTACCGGGGTCGCGACGACCGCGGGAGCTCCGCACCGCGCGATGACCGTGGTGGCTACCGCGGCCGTGACGACCGTGGGGCTGCGGCTCCGCGCGACGACCGTGGTGGCTACCGCGGCCGTGACGACCGTGGGGCTTCGGCCCCGCGCGATGACCGTGGCGGCTACCGGGGTCGCGATGACCGTTCCGGTGGCGGTGACCGTGGTGGGTACCGCGGCAACTCCGCTCCGCGCGACGACCGCGGTGGGTACCGGGGCCGCGATGACCGTGGCAGCTCCGCTCCCCGCGACGACCGTGGTGGGTACCGGGGCCGCGATGACCGTGGCAGCTCCGCTCCCCGCGACGACCGCGGTGGGTACCGGGGTCGCGACGACCGTGGCAGCTCCGCTCCCCGCGACGACCGGCGCGACGACCGCGGCCGCGACGACCGCCGCACGCCGGACGGCCAGCAGAGCCGCGTCTGGCACAACGGCCGCCGCTACGTCGGCGGCACCACGAGCGTCCGCAACAGCGACCGCACCACGCCGAAGCCGAGCGGGCAGCGCGACGACCGGGGCAACCCGGCCGAGGGCACGCCCGAACGGCCGATCATCGAGGACTGGGACGCGGCGGACGGAACGGCTCCTGCCGGGGCCGAGCCGAGCCTCCAGGCAGAGGGTGAGCGCCTGCAGAAGGTGATCGCCGCTGCCGGCGTGGCATCCCGCCGGGTCGCGGAGAACCTGATTGTCGAGGGCCGCGTGACGGTCAACGGCGAGGTCGTGGACGCCCTCGGGCGTCGCGTCGACCCCGAGAAGGACGCGATCAGCGTCGACGGCGTGCCCGTGCAGATCGACTCGTCGCGGCGCTACATCGTGCTGAACAAGCCGACCGGTGTCGTCTCGAGCCTGCAGGACGAGCGCGGTCGCCGCGACCTGACGGAGTTCGTGGACCGGTACGAGGAGCGCCTGTTCAACGTCGGCCGCCTCGACACCGAGACCTCCGGGCTGCTCGTCCTGACGAACGACGGCGACCTGGCACACGTGCTGGCGCACCCGTCGTTCGGCGTGCAGAAGACGTACATCGCGAAGGTCCACGGCAACGTGAACCCCGCCGTGGTGCAGCGCCTGACCGAGGGCGTCGAGCTCGAGGACGGTCCGATCAAGGCCGACAAGGTGCGGTTGCTCGAGTCCTCGCGGGGTGAGTCGCTCGTCGAGATCACGCTGCACTCCGGCCGCAACCGCATCGTCCGTCGCATGCTCGAGGCCGTCGACCACCCCGTCCTCGAACTCGTCCGCCGGTCGTTCGGACCGCTGCACCTGGGCAGTCTGCCGCCGGGCAAGATGCGCGAGCTCGGCACGGTCGAGGTCGGCAAGCTGCTCAGCACCGTCCGTGACGCGAAGCCGTCCGCTCGTGACGACCGCGACGTCGCGCTCGACCAGGACGACGGCGAGTACGAGGACGAGTCGGCGGACTGACCGACCCCGAGGCCCGGGCATCGACCGATGCCCGGGCCTCGATCGGTAGGCTTGCCCGGTGACCGACCTGACCCCGACCGACATCGACCGCCGTCTGCGCGGCCCGGTCCGGGTCGTCGGTGCCGGGCTGCTCGGTGCTTCGATCGGTCTCGCCCTGCGTGAGAAGGGCGTGGACGTCGTCCTCGACGACGTCTCACCCGCCGCGCTGGCGCTCGCCGTGGACTACGGCGCCGGGCGTCGACCGGCTGCGGGCGACCAGCCGGAGCTCGTCGTCGTCGCGGTGCCGCCGGACGTCGTCGCGACCGTGGTGGAGCGTGAGCTCGCCGCGTACCCGGACGCCGTGGTGACCGACGTCGCCAGCGTGAAGTCCGGGCCGCTCGCCGCCCTGGTGGCGGCCGGCGCCGACGTCTCCCGGTACATCGGTTCGCACCCGATGGCGGGGCGTGAGCGCAGCGGGCCGACGGCCGCCCGCGCCGACCTGTTCTTCGGGCGCCCGTGGGTGATCGCCGGGCACGACGGCATCACGTACCAGCGCGCCGCGGCGGTCGAGGACCTCGCGCTCGACCTCGGCGCCACCGTCGTGCCGATGGACCCCGAGTCGCACGACCTCGCCGTGGCGTACGTCTCGCACGCACCGCAGCTCGTGTCGACGCTGATGGCCTCGCGCCTGCGGGACGCCCCCGACGGGTCGCTCGGCCTGGCCGGCGGCGGCGTGCGCGACGTCACCCGGATCGCCGCGAGCGACCCCGGGCTCTGGGTGCAGATCATCGGGGCGAACGCCGGGCACATCCGGCCGGTGCTCACCGACCTGCGCGACGACCTGTCCCGCGTGATCGACGCCCTCGGCGACCCGGACGGTGCCGGTTCGCCGCGCACCATCGCCGAGACCATCGCCGACGGCAACCGCGGCGTCGAACGTCTGCCGGGCAAGCACGGCACCACCAAGCGCTTCGCCCAGGTGGTCGTCCTGGTCGACGACACCCCCGGTCAGATCGCCGCACTCCTGACGTTCATCGGGGAGATCGGCATCAACCTCGAGGACATGCGCCTCGAGCACTCACCGGGCGCACAGATCGGCATCGTCGAGGTGTCGGTGCTGCCCGAGCAGGAACAGCGACTCGTCGAGGAACTCGAGGGGCGCGGATGGAGGATCGCAGCAGCATGGGCCTGAACGACGACACGAACGACTCTGGCGTGATCAGTGGACGCGCTCCGGCCGGTGGGACCGACGGGCCCGACTCGGGCTTGCCGACGCCGACGCCCGGTGACGGGGCACGCGGCGGCGCTGAGGGCGGTCCGCTCGGTGGTCCGGCCGGCGGCCTCGGCGAACCCGGCGGGGAGCCCGGTTCGACCAGCGCCCCGATGCCGTCCGGCCTGGCCGACGGCGCCTACGTGGCGAAGATCGTCATCGCGGTCGACGGCCCCGCCGGCAGCGGCAAGTCGAGCGTCTCCCGTGCGGCCGCCCGCGCCCTGGGCTACGGCTACCAGGACACCGGCGCCGCCTACCGTGCACTCGCGTGGCACGCCCTGCAGCAGCAGGTCGACCTCGACGACGCCGCGGCGGTCCTGGCGAGCTGGGACACCTTCGACTACGCCATCGGCACCGACCCCGACGACTACTACGTCAAGGTGGGGGAGACCGACGTGACCGAGGCCATCCGCACCCCCGACGTCACCGGCGCGGTCGCCCACATCGCGAAGCTCCCGGACGTCCGGAAGCGCCTGGTCCAGCTGTTCCGGAACGTCATGCGGAAGACCGATGCCCCGGGCATCATCACCGAGGGCCGGGACATCACCACGGTCGTCGCACCCGACGCCGAGGTCCGGATCCTGCTGACGGCCGACGAGTCCGTTAGAATGGCCCGACGCTCGGCAGAGGTCACGACCCAGTCGGCCGCCGAGACCTCCGCAGCACTCGCTCGTCGCGACGCGGCGGACGCGAAGGTCGTCGACTTCATGAACGCCGCCGACGGCGTCACGACGCTCGACTCCACCGACCTCGACTTCGACCAGACCGTGCAGGCGGTCGTCGACCTGGCCCGCGCGGCCACGCACTGACGCACGACCGGACGGCCTCGGCCGCCTGGTCACACCACGGCCGGACCCCCGGCCCCGGCCGGCAACGGCCACCGACACCGCGGCCCCGGCCGCTCGCGAGGAACCCAAGATGGCTCAGCTGGACAACCCGGACAACGACGACTTCCCCCGGTACGACGACGCCCTCGGCGAGCGGCTCGCCGGACTCGACGAGGCCGAGGCCGAGCAGCGCGCGACCGCGCTCCGCGCCGGACTCGAGGAGTACGACCTCGAGGACGAGGACCTCGCCCTGCTCGAGGCCGGTCAGGTCGGCGAGGACGGCGTCCACTACCTGCCCGCCTACCCGGTGCTCGCGATCGTCGGCCGTCCGAACGTCGGCAAGTCCGCGCTCGTGAACCGCATCCTCGGTCGTCGTGAGGCCGTCGTGCAGGACGTCCCCGGCGTCACTCGCGACCGCGTCAGCTACAAGGCCGACTGGAACGACAAGCGCTTCACGCTCGTCGACACCGGCGGCTGGGAGCCCGGCGCCGAGGGCATCAACGCCTCCGTCGCCGCGCAGGCCGAGGTCGCGATCGACCTCGCCGACGCCGTCCTGTTCGTCGTGGACGTCACGGTCGGGATCACCGCCACCGACGAGCACGTCGTCAAGATGCTCCGCGGCACCGACCGCCCCGTCATCGTCGTCGCGAACAAGGCCGACGACGAGCGCCGTGAACTCGACGCCTACGAGCTCTGGAACCTCGGGCTCGGCGAGCCGCACCCGGTGTCGGCCCTGCACGGCCGCGGCGTCGCGGACCTGCTCGACCTGATCATCAAGACGCTGCCCGACACCTCGGCCGTCGCCAAGCAGGAGGTCGGCGGCCCCCGCCGCGTGGCCATCCTCGGCCGCCCGAACGTCGGCAAGAGCTCGCTGCTCAACAAGGCCGCCGGTGAAGAGCGGGTCGTCGTGAACGACATCGCCGGCACCACCCGCGACCCGGTGGACGAGCAGATCGAGCTCGGCGGCAAGGTGTGGCGCTTCGTCGACACCGCCGGCATCCGCAAGCGCGTGCACATGCAGCAGGGCGCCGACTTCTACGCCTCGCTCCGCACCACCGCGGCGCTCGAGAAGGCCGAGGTCGCCGTGGTCGTCCTCGACGTCACCGAGCCGGTCTCCGTGCAGGACCTCCGCATCATCGACCTCGTCCTCGAGTCCGGCCGTGCCCTCGTGCTGGCCTACAACAAGTGGGACCTGCTCGACGACGAGCGCCGCCGTTACCTGGAGCGCGAGATCGAGCAGGACCTGGCGCACGTCGCCTGGGCCCCGCGCGTGAACATCTCCGCCCGCACCGGCCGTCACCTCGAGAAGCTCGTGCCGGCGCTCGAGACCGCTCTCGAGTCGTGGGACACCCGCATCCCGACCGGCAAGGTCAACGCCTTCATCGCCGAGCTCGTGCAGGAGCACCCCCACCCCGTGCGCGGCGGCAAGCAGCCCCGCATCCTGTTCGGGACCCAGGCGTCGAGCCAGCCGCCGACCTTCGTGCTCTTCACGTCGGCGTTCCTCGACCCGCAATACCGACGCTTCATCACGCGTCGCCTCCGCGAGGTCTGGGGCTTCTCCGGCACGCCGATCAACGTCAACATGCGGGTGCGCGAGCGCCGGAAGCGCTGAGCGCTCCCACCCGTCACGCAGAACGCGCCTCGATCCGTCGGGGCGCGTTCTGCGTTCGCGTCCGGCCTGGAGGCCCGCAGCCGGTCCGGCACGCCGGTGCGGCATCATGGGGGCGTGGGTACCGGGCCGTGGGCAGCGGACCGACGTCGGTTCGCCCTGGTGGGTGTCCTCGTCGGTGTGGTCGTCGTGGGTTCGGCGTCCCTGTGGACGATCTCGCACGCACCGGACGACGGCGACTCGGTCACCCGTGCCGACCCCGTGCCCTCCGAGCCGGCGCGGTCGCCCGACGTCCGACTGCCGCCGTCCAACGGCCTCGAGGAACCGATCGAGCCCGAACCCGTCCGTCCGGTCGACGGTTCGCCCATCGACCCGTGGTGGCGCCGCGTCCCGCCGGTGTCCGGTGACATCGTCGGCATCGGTGCTGCGGCCTCCGGGCACGTGCGGATCGCCGGGAACACGGATGACGAGACCCTCGCGGTGCAGATCGACCACCTGGAGACCGGCGGGGACGGCCCGGTCGACGTCGTGCTGTCCGCGGGGACGGTGCGCGGTGGCTCGAAGCCGGTGTGGACGCCCGCCGGGGAGTCCTACGACCTGTTCCAGGCTGCCGGGGTCGAACAGGGGCTGACCGTCGTGCTCAGCGACCCGTGGTCACTGCCCGACGAGGTCCGCTCCCTGGTCCTGCTCGACGCCGACACCGGGTCGGTGCTGGGTGGTGCGGCACTCGTCCCGTCCGACTGAGCCGTCCCCGCTCGGGGCTGCGTCTCCTGTCGGCCTCGGGATGGGGCACGATGTACTGGTGACGCAGCAGAACGACGGACTCGGTGTGCTCGCCGACCGTGTGTGGTGCCGTCTGCGACTCGACCGGTTGGCCGGAGGTCGACAGGCCGGCTATGTGATCCGCGAGGACATGCTCGAACACCCGGACACCGTCCGTTCGTTCCGGTGGATCCGGTGGCTGCTCGTCGCGGAGACCGTCGTCGGACTCACCGCCATCGTGGTCGCCGTGCTGCTGACCCGCGCGGGGGACACCCTGTCGTGGGCGGTGTGGTTCCGGTCCACCGTGGTGCTGCTCATCACCCTGACGCTCTACGTGTTCGCCTGGCGGGCACAGCTCGGGTACTACTGGGCGTACCAGCGGCTGCGGTTGTTCAGCCGGATCTTCCCCATCGTGACGCTGATCGTCGCGGCGATCCCCGGGCTCTACCCGTTCTGGATGGTCATCGAGCAGATCCTGTTCTCGGTGCTCATGGTCGGCATCGGCGACGTGCTGACGAGCGACCACATGCGGGCCACGTTCCCGAAGCCCGCGCGGCGCTAGGGCTCCGGCGGGCGGTGGACCGGCTCCGCGACAGAACACGAGTCGATCGACGCGTGGAGTGTCGCAAAACAGGTGCGGGGGGCGGTGCGGGGGCTACGCCACCGTGGCCAGGGCGAACGGGAGCACGGCGGAGGCCCCGGCGCGCCGGAGCTCCCGGCCGGCGACGGTCATCGTCCACCGGCTGTCGACCAGGTCGTCGACGAGCAGCACCGGGCCCTCGTGCGACTGCAGGGCGGCGGCGAGCGACGGATCGACCACGAAGGTGTCCCACACGCCGGACAGTCGGTAGGCGCTGTTCGTCGCACCGTCGCCGCGGGGGGTGCCACCGGCGCGGCCGAGCGTACCGAGGAACTGCAGCCGCCCGATGGTGGACAGCGCCTGGGCGAGGGACCCCACGAGCTCGGGCCGTGACCGCGAGGACATCGCCACGACGCCGGTCGGCCGGGTCTCCCACGGCCAGTCCTTGAGCGCCCGGACACAGCCGTCGACGAGCTCGCGCGAGATCGGGGCATCGGGGGTGGACGGTGAGAACAGCGCACGCAGGGGACCGCCCCAGCCGAGGTCGGTCAGGCGCGCCACCGCACGGCCGGGCTGCACGAGCTCGTCCGGGCCGATCTTGCCCCGCACCGAGACCCCGAGCGACGACATCCCCGAGGGCCACTGGGCACGCGGCGCGATCTCGACACCGACCTTGTCGAGCGCGGCCGCGGCTCCGGACGAGTCGGTGTCGGACACGGCGGTCGGGAACCACGCCCCGGCGCAGTTGTCGCACCGGCCGCAGGGCTCGGCCGAGGGGTCGTCGAGGTCCTGCTGCAGCAGCTGCATGCGGCAGGCCGAGGTGGACTCGTAGTCGAGCATCGACGCGGCCTCGGCAGCGCGGGCCGCGGCGACCCGCTCGTACCGGGGTGCGTCGTACTCCCACGGCTGCCCGGTCGACACCCAGCCGCCGGTGACGCGTCGGACGGCGCCGTCGACGTCGAGCACCTTGAGCAGGAGTTCGAGGGTGGAGCGCTTGATGTCGACCAGGCCCTCGAGCGCCACGGTCGACATCGCGGTGTCGGTGGACAGGGCGCCGAGCACGGCAGCGGCACGGGCCTCGGTCGGCATCGAGGCGCTGGCGAAGTACTGCCAGATCTCGCGGTCCTCACGCCCGGGCAGGAGCAGGACGTCGGCGTTGTCGGTCGCACGACCCGCACGACCGATCTGCTGGTAGTAGGCGACGGGCGACGAGGGAGCCCCGACGTGCACGACGAACCCGAGGTCGGGCTTGTCGAACCCCATGCCGAGCGCGCTCGTGGCGACCAGGGCCTTCAGCTCGTTGCCCTTGAGCTGCTGTTCGAGCTGTTCGCGCTCGTCGGTGTCGGTGCGCCCCGTGTAGGCGCGGACGGCGTACCCGTTGTCGCGCAACAGCCGGGCAATGTCCTCGGCCGCCGAGACCGTGAGCGTGTAGATGATGCCGCTGCCCGGCAGGTCGCCGAGGTGGGCGAGGAGCCACCCGAGCCGCTGCCGGGCATCGGGCAGCGTGAGCACGCCGAGGCGCAGGGACTTGCGGGCCAGGGACCCGCGGATCGTGAACACCGGGTCGGCCGGGCCGGCGGTGAGCTGTTCGGCGACGTCCTCGACCACGCGCTCGTTCGCCGTCGCGGTGGTCGCCAGGACGGGGACGCCGTGGGGGAGCGACCGGATGAGCTCGGCCAGTCGGCGGTAGTCCGGCCGGAAGTCGTGGCCCCAGTCCGAGATGCAGTGCGCTTCGTCGACCACGAGCATGCCCATCCGGGCGATCAAGGTCGGCATCTGCTCGTCGCGGAACTTCGGGTTGTTCAGCCGCTCGGGGGAGACCAGCAGCACGTCGACCTCGTCACGGGCGAGGGCCGCCTGGGTCTCGCCCCACTCGTGGGCGTTCGCGGAGTTGATCGACACCGCACGGACACCGGCCCGCGCGGCGGCGGCGACCTGGTCGCGCATCAGGGCGAGCAGCGGCGACACCAGGACGGTCGGGCCGCCCCCGCGTCGGCGCAGCAGCAGCGTCGCGAGGAAGTACACCGCGGACTTGCCCCACCCGGTGCGCTGCACGACCAGGGCACGCTGCCGATGCTCGACCAGCGCGGAGATCGCCTCGAGCTGGCCGGGGTGGAACACCGCGTCGGGGCGCCCCGTGAGCGCAGCGAGCGCCTGCTGCGCCTCGGCGGCGATGTCCGCAGAGGGGGACACGGAAGACGACGCGGTGGACCCGACACCAAGACCAGACATGCCCCCATGCTGTCAGGAGCAACCGACGAAACCCGACCCGCGCCTCCAGGCTGTGGACAACCGGACCAACCGGGCCCTACTGGTAGGTGACCAACGACGGTGTCGGCCTCACGTCCTGCATGGTCTGCGCGGGCGTCAGCATGGGCATGTCCTCGTCGTAGAAGTTCTTCCAGCCCCAGTGCAACCCCTCCGGCGCGCCCTGGTGCAGTGCCTTCCACGTCGCCTGCTTGTCCGGCTGCGACCCCTGCCCGTCGACGTGCACGAGCATGTCGAGCTCCGGGTGGGTCTGCAGTGCGGAGCGGTCCTGGATCATCGACAGCCGGAACTGGTGCAGCACGAGGGCTTTCGGCGGCAGCCCCTCCTTCTGCACGAGGGCGGCCAGCCACGAGGACACCTCGTTCACCTCGGACGCCGAGACACTCCCGATCTGCTTGAGGGGCACCTGGTCCTTCGTCAGCCGCCACTCCGGGTCGAGCGCCAGCCAGACGCCCGGCTTCTTCAGCAGCGACTCGTACTTCTTGGCCTGCGACAGGAAGTCCGACCGCCCGGGCTGCAGATCGATGATGACCGGCATGTCCGCATCATGGGCGGCCTCGACGTAGGGCTCGAGCGTCGACACCGGCAGCTCGGTCGAGTAGTCGCCGTCAGCTCCGGCGTCCCCGGCGGCGACGGTCGCGATGACCTCCATCGCGGGCGTCACGAGCTCGTCGGACTCCGCCCGGTACGGCTTCGCGACCTGCTCGGCACGCTGCACGGTCTCCTTCGGCCCCTGCTCGCCGAGCACGCCCAGCGCCGGCGCCCCCGGAGCCCCGTAGAGCGCCACGTACCGGTGCCCGTCGAACGGTCGCTGGCCGCCGTTCCGCAGCTGGAACCCGCCCTCGGCCGCCCGGACCGTCCACTCCGGGTCCGGCAGGGCGTCGAACGCCGCGCCGACCAAGACCGTCGGGTGCTTCGCTCGCTCGTGCAGCGCCGTCACCACGTCGGGCGCGGCAGCCGGGTCGGTCACGTCCTCCGGCATGGTCACCACACGAGCGCCGGCGGCCTTCGCGGTCGCCACGGCAGCGGCGTCCGCACTCGCGTCCGCCACCACCACGGTCGCCTGCCGGGAGGCCCGGGTCGGCTCCGGCGCGTCGCCACCCTCAGGCGCCTTCCGCTCGTCGACGTCCGTGTCGACCGACACGTCGCCCTCGGCCTGGTACCAGTCGGCCCCGAGCCGGTCGAGCTCGCGGGCGACGGCAGCGCTCGTGTTCTTGGCCGTCAGCAGCACCGGGACGTGGGCGCTCGCCGCAGCCTTGGCTGCATCGCGGATGCCGTCGGCGTCGCCGACCCGGGCGACGACCGCGCCGGGAGCATTCGCGAACAGGGCCTTGCTGACGCGGACGGACCGGGCGGCGGCGTCCGCAGCGTCGGCCACCGTGACGGTGTCGGCCGACGCCTTCGCCAGGGTCGGGCGGCTCGTGTCCGGTCCGCTCGACGTGCACCCGGCGGCTCCGAGCAGCAGCCCGGACACCGCGATCGCGAGCAGGAGACGAGGGGTGGAACGAGAACGCATCGAGCCACCATACGAGCCAGACGGAGAGGTCGCTGGGAATCCGACGGGTGTCGTCTCGTAGAAGGGAGTCATGCACCACCACCCCGACGACCGCCCGCTCATCGGACCGGTCCGGTCGCCCGAGGTGCACTGCATGACGCTCAACGTGCGTCGCCGCGTGCCGCGACAGCCGACCCACCCCGACGCCTGGGAGCGTCGCCGAGAGGCCGTGCTCGCGCTCGTCGCGTCCGAAGCGCCCACCGTCCTCGCCGTCCAGGAGGCCCTGCCCACGCAGGCAGACGACCTGACGTCCGGCCTCGGGTCGGGTTGGGAGCCCGTCCTGGCCGGACGGGGAGCGCGCGGCGGTGGCGAACAGGTCGGCCTGTTCCTCGACCGCTCCCGCCTCGACGTCGTCGAGCGCCGCACCTGGGCGCTCTCCCGCACGCCCCACCGCCCCGGCTCGCGGTCGTGGGCCACGTCCTTCCCCCGGCACGCCGTCGGAGCCGTCGTCGACGACCGCGCGACCGGCGTTCGGTTCCTGGCGATCGCCACCCACCTCGACGTCGCCTCGCCGTGGGCCCGAGTCCGCTCCGCCGAACTGCTCGGCCGGATCGTCCGGCAGCGCGGCCTGCCCGCCGTGGTCATGGCCGACTGGAACAGCCCCGCCGGTTCCGCACCATGGCGAGCCCTGGCGGAGGCGGGGGTCGAGGACAGCTGGGGGCGGGCCTCCAGGCAGGTGGGTGAGCCCTACGGGACGTACCCGCACTACGGGAGTCCGCGTGTCGGTGGCCGGCGGATCGACGGGGTGCTCGTGACGTCCGAGGCGGAGGTGGAACGCGTCGCGGTCGACGTGCGGCGGCCGGGCGGCGTGTGGCCGTCCGACCACGCTGCCGTGCACGCGGTCGTGCGGTGGGCGTCGTGATAGCCACGCTCGGACCGACGTTCCTGCGGCCGCGGTTCCTGGTGGCCGACGTGGTGCGGGCCCTGACGCTCGTGAGCGTCGTCCTGGCGGCTGTCGGGTGGGGCGGAACGGCGTTCCCGGTCATGGCGCTGGCGCTGCTCGGTGTCGTGGTGCCGCGGATGCTCGGGCTGCGGCCCGCGTTCGACGTGGCGGTGTGCGTGCTCGTGCTCCTCGCTGGGTGGTCGAGCGTGCTCGAGTGGTACACGACGGTCTTCCTGTGGGACAAGTTCATGCACGTCGTGCTGACGGGGTTGCTCGCGGCGGTCCTCTACGTCATCGGTGCCGACCTGCGTGCTGTGCCGGCCCCGCACGCCGAGCGCCGGGTGGTCGTCGCGGTGCTCGCGCTGTGTGCGGGACTCGCGGTCGGGGCGGTCTGGGAGATGGGGGAGTGGCTCGGGCACAACTTCGTCGACTCGAAGATCTTCGTCGGGTACGACGACACGATCGGGGACCTGGCGGCGGACGGGTCCGGCGGGCTGCTCGTCGGGCTCGGGTTGCCGTGGTTGGCGGCGCGACGCGAGGTGGTGCGGCCGGGCTGAGCGTCTCGTTCGGGTCGTCCGGGTCGCTCTGGCCGCTCGTTCAGTGCGACTCGCCGTGGCACGGAGGGGGGCTGACGTCCGCTATGCTGGACCGGTCGCTCGCGCTCCGGTCGGACGTGGGCGAGGATCCTCCGGGATCCTGAGTTCTCCGGAACTCGCGGGCTGTGGCGCAGCTTGGTAGCGCACTTGACTGGGGGTCAAGGGGTCGCAGGTTCAAATCCTGTCAGCCCGACCGAAACGTGTCTGACACGACGACAGAAGCCCACCGAAGATCTCGGTGGGTTTCTTCGTTTCAGTAGCGGTCGTGGGGTCGTACCCATAGGCTCCCCGGATTCACTTGGTCGACGCAACACCTTCTCCGGAGGTGTTCCTCGTGTACCTGTCGCTGTCGTCGCCGCAAGCTGTCCGGTTCCTCGCCTTGCTTCGGGAGGGACGGGGTCTCAAACCCTCCGCCCGAAGCGCTGGCATCGGCAAAGAGACCGGTTACCGGTTCCTGCGCGAGCGATATTTCCAGCTCCGCCGTTGCGGTCGTGATCCCGCGGCAGCGTTGAACACGGTCGGCGTGACGAGCAGCCGCGCAGCGTCCTGGGAAGCGCTCGTGAACCGCGACGGCCGGCACCACTTGCGCGTCGAGCTGGGTGTCGAGGACCGGTTCTGGTCGGCGTTCAACGCAGGCGCGTCCGTCGAAGCTGCTGCGGTCGGAGCCGGGCTGGGCCTCGCGACCGGCTACCGGCTCCTGCGACGTCGATTCGACGAGCTCCGATCGGCTGGAAGTGCCGTCTCATCTGTCGCCGGCACGCTCCGGATGAGCGGGAGACGCGCTGACCTGCTCGAACGGGAACGGCAGAGCAGCCTCCGCCGTGACCAGAACGCCGCCGCGGCGGCGCTGCGGAAGGCGCTGGCAGCTTCGGCTCACGTGGCTGACCTCGCGCTGACGCCGACGCGGCGAGGCTGGAAGGTCCGTGACGTCGAGGATGAGTACTGGAAGCTGATGCGTCAGGGCATGAGCAACACCGACGCCTGCAAACTGCTCGGCATGTCTCGACGCTCCGGCACCCTGATCCGCAAACGAGCCGGCTACCGCATCCCATCGCCCACGCCGACCGCACCGGCAGCGGTCGGTCGCTACCTCGAGCTGCGGGAGCGGCTCCAAATCGCGGACCTGCACCGACTCGGCCTCTCGATCCGCCAGATCAGCGTCCGTCTCGGCCGGCACCCGTCGACGATCAGTCGCGAGCTTCGACGGCACCGCACCGGAACAGGGGACTACCTGCCGCATCTTGCTGACGATGACGCCAAGCGCCAGCGCGCCCGTCCGAAACCACACCGTCTCGTCGCCGATCTTGCCCTCCGGCGTCTGGTGCAGCGGAAGTGTCGGTGTTTTCGCCGCGATACTTGTCGTGACTTCCGCTGGGTGACGCTGAAGGCCCCGGTAGCGAAGGGGGACGCTACCGGGGCGGTCGTGTAGTCGACGCGTCGGCGAGACGCGGGCAATCAGGGGTTAGACAGTGAGCGGATCGGGGGCGTGTTCGACGCGTGCTACGTGCTCGCCGTGGTGGCGACGGCTTCGGCGGGCGTGTACGAACGCGCCGGTGCCCATGAGGGCAAGGCCGAACGCGGTCCATCCGCCGAGGATGAGCCACTGCAGAGTGGAGTTGACCTCGGGGAAGTAGGAGATGTCACGGATGAGTCGAGTGCCCGCTCCCGGGGGGAACCACTGTCCGATCGTTCCCCACGGTGCAGGAAGGAATGAGGTGGGGGTAGCAGCCGAGGAGATCGGGTTTGCGAACAGCAGGAAGAGCACCGGGCCGGTGCTCACCCCGATCCGACCGATGAGCGTCGAGGCTCCGAGGATGGTGCCGGCGATGGAGCTGAGCGCCAACGCGAACGCTGCGGCGTTCTCGAGGTACGGGCCCTGGAGGATCCCGAACCAGCCCTGCAGGATGCCGGGGATCGCGAGTCCGCCGGCGATGGCGTAGACGATGAGGCCGGTGAGGCGGCGGAGTGTGCCGTGGACGAGGAAGACGAGGAAGATCCCGCCAAGCATCCCGCCCATCACCAGCGGGAAGGCGGCAGCGACGAGGCCGCCGCCTGAAGTGTCGTCGTCTGAAAGCGGCACGACGTCAGTAACTTTCACCGCCGGCGTGAGCGCGGTGGTTCCTGCTGCTTGCGCGGCGGCTGCGGCGGTCTGCTGCTGGAGCTTCGCGGCAACGGTGTTCATCACCTGCGCGACGGCGGGGCTGGCCGCCGGGGCGGTCAGCACCTCAGGGGCACCGGAAGCGGAGAGGATCACGGCGCCGTAGACGTCGCGGTGCTTGATCAGGTGGACGGCATCAGAGCGGCCGTCCGCACGCTGGATGTTGAAGGTGTCATTGCCCTTCGTCAGGGCCGCGGAGACCTGGCTGGTCTGCGCGGAGGGCCCCGCGATCGCGATCGGGATGTCTCGTGCCTCGGTCGTGCGGGTCGGCCAGGTGAACGCGATGACGACGAGGGAGACGAGCGCGGCGACGAGCACTCCCATCGTGATGACGCGGCGCCACGGCGTCGGTTGCGGAAGTGGAGCGGGGGTGCTCATGCGGAGCTCTTTCTGCGAGGGGGACGTGCCCTGGCAGCGGCGGCAGGGGTGGACCGGATGCGAGCGTAGACACTTCTCAACAATAAAGCAACGCCCGTTGATATCTAGGCCCGTCGATCTAGACTTGCCACATGTCCGGTTCCGCAGCAGCTTCGCCATCCCGTCCGCGGGGGCGGCGGCCGGGTGACAGCGGATCCAGGAAGGCCGTCCTCGATGCCGCCCGTGTCCGATTCGCCGCTGACGGCTACGCAGCCGCGTCGATTCGGAAGATTGCTGCAGATGCCGGCGTCGATGCAGCCCTGGTGATGCGGTTCTACGGATCGAAAGATGACCTGTTCGCTGCAGCGATGGTGATCCCGCCGGAGACGGCGCAGGTGTTGAGCGGCGCACTGGATGGGCCGGTCGAGCAGATCGGTGAGCGTCTAGTTCGGGCGTTTCTCGGCCTCTGGACCGACGATGATGCGGCGGCGCCGTTGCTGGCGACGTTCCGGTCGGCGGTGACGAACGAGCAGGCAGCGGTGCAGCTGCGAGGGTTCATTCGGGCGCGACTGCTCGAGGTCTTCGTGCCTCGCTTCCCCGACGTCGAGGACGCTCCGTTACGCGCGACGCTGGTGTCATCGACGCTGTTGGGCGTGGTCGTCGGCCGACAGATCGTCGGCATCGATGCCTTGGTCGATGCGGAGTTCGAGGAGATCGTGGCGATCCTGGCGCCGTTGGTGCAGCAGATCCTCGTGCCCTGACCGGCGGGCGCTGGTGGGATCAGGCTCCGCGCGCGGCGCGTGAGCCAGCACGCAGCCACGTTTCAGATGGCGGCTCGAGCGGTCCGCCATCGACACGGAACGACTGGAGCATGTACTCGGCGAATCGCTTCCACGCCATCGGCGCTGACCGCTGGGTGCCGCGGATGAGTCCGGCGGTGGCGTGCTGCAGCATGAACAGGTCTGATTCGTCGAAGTCCCTTCGGACGGCGCCGGCGTCCTGAGCGCGTTGGACGAGGAGCTGCGTCGCGGAGAGTGCGCGCTTCGTCTCAGCCCGGAACAGTTCCGACCCGAGCCCCGGGGACAGGATCACGTCACTGAAGGCGAGATCCTCCGCCTGCTGCCCGGTGATGAACAGCACGTACCCGGCGAACGCCTCCCACGGCTCCGTCTGTGCACGCTCGGCAGCAGCCTCGGCTTCGTCGGCGAAGCGCCGCATCTTCTCCTCGAACACCACGCTCACGAGCGCCTCGATACTCGGGAAGCGACGGTAGATGGTGCCGACACCGACACCCGCCTGCTCGGCGATGTGTTCCAGCGTGACAGCCGTTCCCTCTGCCGCGAAGACGCTCCCAGCCGCGCAGATGATGGCCTGCCGGTTGCGCTCGGCATCGGCCCGAAGCGGGCGGGCTGTGGTGTCCATGTGCTCATCCTAGCGTTTGTGGAATAGATCCTCCAGTTACGCTATTGTCGCTAACTGGAGCGATCGCTCCATTCACACGTTGCAGAGAGAAGCAGTCATGAAGGTCGTCGCGTTCAGCGAGTTCGGTGCCGCCCCCGAGGTCACCGACATCGAGGTGCCCCAGCCCGCCGCTGGCGAGGTCCGGGTCAAGGTTCACGCAGCATCGGTCAACGGGTTCGACCTGTCGGTCGCCAGTGGCCGACTCGAGGGCATGATGGAGCACCGCTTCCCCGTCGTCCTCGGCAAGGACTTCGCCGGCGTCATCGACGCTGTTGGTGAGGGAGCCGAGAACTTCGCCGTCGGTGACCGTGTCTTCGGCGTCGTCACGAAGGACTTCCTCGGCGATGGTTCCTTCGCGGAGTACGTCACCGTCCCGGTCGCTGTCGGCATCGCGAAGCTGCCGGAGAGCATCGACTTCACCGAAGCCGCGGGTCTCGGCCTCGCCGGCACCGCCGCCGTCGACGCGTTCGACGCTGCTGCGATCCAGCAGGGTGAAACGGTCCTCATCGCGGGCGCCACCGGTGGCGTCGGCCAGCAGGCCGTGCAGCTCGCCGTCAAGGCTGGCGCGGTGGTCATCGCGACCGCGTCCTCCGACGAGGAGAAGGCCCTCGTCACCGGTCTCGGCGCCGCGCACACGGTCGACTACGAGGGCGACGTCACCGAGCAGGTCAAGGCCATCGCCGCCGACGGTGTCGACGTGGTTCTGAACTTCGCCGGTGACCCCGCCGCCGCGGTGCAGTCGGTCAAGGCTGGCGGTCGGTTCGTCTCGACGCTGATCATGTCCGCCGACCAGGTGCAGGCCGACGGCGTGCAGGTCTTCCCGATCTACGCGACCCCCTCGGAGGCGACCCTCGAGCGTCTGGCGAAGAACCAGGCCGAGCAGCACACCACGGTCACGGTGCAGCAGGTCTTCGACCTCCACCAGACGAGCGATGCGTTCGCCGCGTTCGGCGCCGGCACGCTCGGCAAGCTCGTCGTCACCATCAACTAGCCCCACCACCGCGGGGGCCGGCCACCGGCCCCCGCACCCCGCACAAGGAGTGCCCCATGGAACTCGGTGTGTTCTCCCTCACCGACATCAGCCCGGACAGCGACGACACCGCCGCCAGCCGGATCGACGACATCATCAGCTACGGCGTCCTCGCCGAACAGCACGGCCTCGACGTCTACGGCATCGGTGAGCACCACACCCGCGCCTTCGCGGTCTCCTCACCCGCCGTGGTCCACGCCGCCATCGCCCGCGCGACCAGCCGCATCAAGCTGACGACGACCGCGACGATCCTCACCGTCCTCGACCCGGTCCGGGCGTACCAGGACTTCGCAACGCTCGACCTGATCAGCCACGGACGCGCCGAGATCGGCGCCGGCCGGAGCGCGTTCGCCGAACCGTTCGCCCTGTTCGGTGAGGACATCGCCGAGTACGACGCGATCTTCGCCGAGAAACTCGACCTGCTCCTCCGCCTCCGCGACGAGAAACGGGTCACCTGGAACGGCTCGTACCGCCCGTCGCTTGTCAACGCCGAAGCAAACCCGCAGCCCACCGGGCAGCTGCCGATCTGGGTTGCCGTCGGCGGAACCCCCTCCAGCGCGGTTCGCGCCGGGAGGCTCGGCCTGCCGATGGCGCTCGGCCTGATCGGCGGCACCCTCGACCACGCCAAGCGCCTCATCGACGTGTACCGGAACGCCGGACGTGACGCCGGCCACTCGGACGAGGCGCTCAGGGTCGGCATCACCAGTCACTTCTACGTCGGCGAGACCCGCGACAAGGCCCTCGGCGACTTCTTCCCCTACTACCACCGGTACCTCTCGCCCGAGACGAACGGCGGGCGCGGCTTCTACGTCGACCGCGACCAGATGCTGCACCTCGCCGCCCGCCGAGGCGCCCTCTTCGTCGGCGGCCCACAGGAGATCGCCGAGAAGGTCCTCGACCTCCACGGTGAGCTCGGCGTCGACCGATTCCTCGGACAGGTCGACCTCGGCGGCATGCCGCAGCAGATGATCCGCGACTCCATCACCCGGTTCGGCGACGTCGTCGCCCCCGCCATCCACTCCATCGTCCCTACGCACCAGAAAGTCTCCGCATGAGCACCGTCACCGTGTTCGGCGCCACCGGCGCCATCGGCTCCCTCACCGTCGACAACCTCCTCGAGGCGGGCCACGAGGTCATCGCCTACGTCCGCAACCCGAGCAAGCTGCCGTCCCGGTGGGATGAACGCGTCCGCGTCATCGTCGGCGAGATGTCCGACGCCGACAAGATCGACGAAGCCGTTGCCGCCGGCGAGGTCGTCGTCAGCGCCCTCGGCCCCTCGATGGATCGCAAGGCAACAGGACTGCCCCTCGTCGACGGCACCGCGCACATCGTCCTCGCGATGCGCCGCCACGGCGTGACGCGGTACATCGGTCACGGCACACCGAGCATCCTCGATGCCCGCGACAAGCCGACCATGCTCACCCGCACCGTCGGGTTCATGGGCCGCACCTTCCTTCCCCGCGCATACCGGGAGCTGATCGGGATGACCGAGCACATTCGGTCCGCGGGGATCGACTACACGATCGTTCGGTTCTCCGCCCCGAACGACAAGCCCGCCTCCGGGAAGATCCGCGCTGGGTTCTTCGGGACCGACAAGATCGGCATGGCCATCACCCGCGGCGACATCGCCGCGTTCACCGCCGCGCAGGTCGACGACGCCAGCTACGTCCGCGCTGCCCCCGCGATCAGCAACTGACCCACCCAACGAACGAGAACCCACCTCCATCATGGACATCGCACTCTGGATCGTCTCCGGCTTCCTCGCCGTCGCCTACATCGCCGCCGGCGGCATGAAGGCCCTCCGCCCCAAAGAGCAGCTGACGAACCTGCCCTGGACGCAGGAGTACGGCGCCGGCACCGTCAAGTTCATCGGCATCGCCGAGATCCTCGGCAGTCTCGGCTTGATCCTGCCTTGGCTGACCGGTATCGCTCCGGTCCTCACGCCGATCGCCGGGACCGGCCTGGTCATCGTGCAGATCCTCGCGATGGTGCACCACCTCCGCCACAACGAAGCCAAGTCCCTGCCGATCAACATCGTCCTGCTCCTGCTGGCGCTGTTCGTCGCCGTGTTCCGCTTCGCCGCGCTCTGACAGCGGAGCATCCATGACCACATCAGCCGCGCACGCGCCGAGCAGCATCGGCATCATCGGGGCCGGGAAGTCCGGCACCGCCATCGCCCGCCTCGCCCTCACCGCCGGCTACCGGGTACAGATCGCGTCGTCCGGAACCATCGAGGACACCGAACTGATGATGCAGTACGTGGCACCCGGCGTCGTCGTCACCGACGTCGAGCACGTCACCGCGGGCATCGATTTCGTCATCATCGCCGTGCCGCTGCGCCGCTTCCGGGACCTAGACCCGGAACTCTTCGCCGGCCATACCGTCGTGGACGTCATGAACTACTGGCCGCCAATCGACGGCGTCCTCCCCGAGTTCGAGGACACCGACCGGCCCTCCAGCGTCGTGATCCAGCGCGCACTGCCGACGGCGACGGTGGTGAAGACGTTCAACCACCTCGGCTACCACCAGATGGAAGACCTCGCCAAGCCCTCCGAGACGGCAGGGCACATCGCCCTCGCTGTCGCCGGGAACGACGAACCTGCTGTCGCGACGGTAATGCGATTCGTCGACGCCGTCGGCTTCGACCCCGTCGACGCCGGGCGCCTCGAGGACAGCGCGCCACTCCAGCCTGAGACTCCGGTCTTCGGCGCCGCGCTGGACCGGAACACCTTGGCGGCCCTCCTCGCGTCGCGCACGCAAGCAGCCTGACCTCTCTTCCGCTCCAACGAAAGGAACCAACCATGACCATCGCAATCTTCGGCGCCACCGGCAAGCTCGGCGGCGACGTCCTCCACTTCCTCACCGAACGCGACATCCCCGCCGGCGACGTTCTCGCCCTCGGCCGGAACGCCGACCGCCTCGCCGAACTCGAAGGCCAGGGCTTCCGGACGGCTCAGATCGACCTCGACCAGCCAGAGGGCCTCGCCGACACGCTGCAGGGCGTCGAGACCGTCCTGCTGATCTCCACCGGTGACCCCGGGCAGCGTCTGCCCCAGCACAAGAACGCCGTCGATGCCGCCAAGGCAGCGGGCGTCAAGCACCTCGTCTACACGTCCGCGCTCGAGGCGCCGACGACGATCCTGATCATCGCCGACGAGCACAAGGCGACCGAGGAGTACATCAGCGCCTCCGGCATCCCGGCGACGTTCCTCCGCATGGGCTGGTACACGGAGAACCACGTCCAGGACTTCGAAGCCGCCCGCAGCCGCGGCGACATCGCGAACAGCATCGGGGACGGCCGCATCTCCAGCGCCACCCGCCGCGACCTCGCTGAGGGCGCCGCTGTCGTGCTCAGCACCGAGGGGCACGAGGGGAAGGCGTACGAGTTCTCCGGCGACGTCGCTTGGAACTACACCGAGTTCGCCGCGGCTGCAGCTGACGTCCTCGGAACGCCGGTGCGGTACGACGCGCTGACATCCGAGCAGGAGCGTGAACAGCTGCTCGCCGCTGGCCTCGACGAGGGCACCGCCGGGTTCATCACCCTCCTCAACGCGAACATGCGCGACGGGGCAATGGCCGCAACCACCGGCGACCTATCTCGGCTCATCGGCCACCCGACCGAGCCCCTCGCCACCACCCTCGCCACCTGGCGCTGACACCGCTCAAGCGGTCGCGCGAAGTCCGGCCCATCGCCGCCTTCGCTCGACCGCTCCCAGCGCTTATGCCAGGGCGGCGTTCCGTGCCACACTGGCCCTGCGTTCATAGTGCGCGCCTATAACCGGTCTTAGGGTCGGTTTTTTGTGCCCGGATGTCATGTCGCCTCGCGCGCGCTTTCTGGTTTCGCCCGTGACGCCCGACACCTTCGGGCTCACGACCTTCTTCCACGGAGGCCCTAGTCCTCGGACGTGCACGGTGCATGACCCCGAGAGCCAGCCATTCTGCTGGCGGATCGAACGGTGGAGGTCCCATGACCCTGTCGATTGACATCCCCGCTGCCGCTGGCTACGCGGTCGGATTCGCTCTCGCGATGAACTCATTGCGATCGCGATCCGGCAGGTGTGGCCGTCGGCTGGTGGGGCCCACCTCCAGGCTCGGCCGTCGCCCCGCTGGCGCGGTGCGCCGGTACCGGCTGATAGGGCCCACCTCCAGGCTCCATCACGTGCCGCGCGCTATGAGTCGCTCATGGTGGAGCTGGAGTTGCCGTCCGCACCGCTGTGCAACGCGCTCACTGTGGGTGACGATGACGAACTTGCTCCCTGCTTGCTGCAGCCGGTCGAAAAGGGCGAGCACTTCGTCTTCGGTCGTCTCGTCCAGTGCGCCGGTGGGTTCATCGGCGAGGACGACGGCAGGGCGCTTCGCGATGGCTCGAGCGATTGCGACGCGCTGCGCTTCTCCTCCTGACAGTCGCCGGGGGCGCTTGGCGGCAAGGTGACTGATGCCCACCGCCTCGAGAGCCTCATGTGCTCGGTCAGCGGAGTCAGCGCGAGCAGGAACTCCGAGCCGGACGTTGTCGAGCACGCTGCGGTCGCCGAGGAGGCTGTGGTCCTGGGTGACGACGCCGATGTGTCGGAGTCGGTGCGCCGCCATCCGGTGAGCGGTGCGCTCGAGCACGTGCCCGTCGTGCTCGTAGGTCCCGCCGAAGTCGGTGTCGAGGCCGGCGAGGATCCGGAGCAGCGTGCTCTTGCCGGATCCGCTGCGCCCGGTGATCGCTACCGAGCGATCGTCCTCGCGAAGGTCGAAGTCGAGTCGGTTGAACAGTGCTCGGGTCGATCCGTCCGGCTCGGTGATGGTCTTGGAGACGTCGCGCAGCACGATCATCGTGGGGTACCTTTTCGCGGTTGAGTGGTCAGTTCGATGCGGACGGCTCGTCGGCCGAGTGCGCCGTCCGCCACACACCAGAGGAGCAGGGCGGTGCCGGCTCCGAGTCGTGCCATCGCACTGTCGTTGGGGAGCAGCGCGCTGGACGTGAGGAACAGCCCGAGCGCGGCGGTGTACTCGATCAGGCGGCTTGCACGGAACAGTCGGTTCGTGGCATCCGGGCTCCTCCCGAGGAGATGGTGGACGCGCGCCACTGGCGCTCGACGGTGATGCAGGAGCCGGCGGAGGAACGCCGTGATGATGCCCACGCCCGCGGTGAGGACGACGAGCAGCGCGGTGACGAGCACCAGGTTGTCCTGGATGAGTTGGCGAACGAGGGAGAGCTGCACGAGGTAGGTCGGAACTCCGAGCAACGTGTACGACCGGAAGCCGGTGTCGTCCCCGATCGCGTCGAGACGCGCGACGACGCCTCCGAAATCGAGGCTGCGGTCCACGGCGAGGTCGGCGTTGAGCACCTGGAACACCAGGCGTCCGAACAGCTCGGGATCCAGCCGGTCCAGTGCTGCTCGGTCGAGTCCGGCGAGTGTCGGCGGGTAGGGCACGAGGACGGTGTCATCGAGGTAGTGGTTGGCTTCACCGCGGAAGTACAGGGCACTGTCCGGTTCGAGGAACCCGACGACCTCGAGCTCCTGCACCTGCAGGATGACCGCTCCGGTGAGTCGCTCTCCGAGCTCGTACACGCCGCGGTACTCGTTGCCGAGCAGCACCGGGATCCGACCGGATCCCCAGTCGACGCCGTCCCACTCGATGGGCTTGCCGTCCTGCACGGAGAGCCCGGCGAACTCGTACGCGGTCTCGTTGAGCTGGATGGACTTGATGTCCTGAACGGTCCTGCCGGACTCGTCCTGGTACTTCCCCTTGAGCGTGTACTCGGTGCCGTACCCGACGTCGAAGCGGTCGTCGCCGCGGAAGTCCTGGACGGTGACGGGCTGGTCGTACGAGGAGATGCAGTCGAATCCGGGATCGTCGTCGATGCGGTCGACGAACGAGGCGACTCCGTCGAGGGCGTGCTGGTCTCGCCGGATCGCTTCGAAAGCCTCCGGGCCGAGATCGTCGATCACGGTGTAGAGGTCGACGTCGGCATCAGTGGACAGGCCCTGGGCCACTGCCTGCGAGGTGGACTGGGTGAACGACGCCACGTTGTACCAACAGAGTGCGAGCAGCACGAGCAGGACGATCTTGGCGACGATGATCGCCCAGTTGGACCGGAGGTCGTTCAGCAGTTCCATCGACGGCTTCCTTGCCAGAACGAAGCGACGGACGCGGCAAGCACGACGGTTCCGACCGCGACGACTGCGGCGGTGACGTCGAGGTCGAGGATGGTGGTCTGCCTGACGACTGCTGCGCCCGCGAGGGCGGTCGTACAGGCGGCGGTGCCGATCACAGCGACTCTGGCGGCCGCGCTGCGCAGGGTGTTCAGCGGTCGGATCCCGGTGGTGAAGCGGACGGCGGCGGTGCGGAGTTCCCATCGTCCAGCCTGAAAACCTGCGACCACGGCGATGAGCACGACGACGAGCGCGCCGAGCGCGACCAGGACCGGTGACACGGCGTCGACGTTCGTCCTGCGGTTCGTGCTGTCGTCGATTACCTCGACGCTTCGGCCGGGGAACTGTGCGCCGTAGTGGCGGACACTGCTCGGGCCGTCCAGGAGTAGCCGTTGCGGTGACGCCGAGAACCGCGACGGATCAGCGAGGACCACATCGTCGGACAGCAGGCTGTCGCCCCGGACGCCGAGTCGCCCCACCACGTTGTAGGTCTTGCCACCGACCGCGATGTCGTCACCGTTGACGCTGACGTCGGCGCCGGCGAGGGCTTCGCCGGCGCGCCCGGTCAGTGCGTGCCCGTCGTGCAGTGGGACGTCTGTCCACTGTCCGGACAGGACCGCAACAGCGCGGACACCATCCTCGAGTTCCACGAACACCTTCGTCCCCGGTTCGAACGCGCTCCGAGCACGCATGAGTTCGTCGATCGTCGCGGTCACCCACGCGCTCTGGCCGGAGCGAAGATCGTTGCCCTCCGCGGCAACGACACGCCGGCGAGCGTCGAACACCCCGATCAAGACCGTCAACAGCATGGCCAGCAGGAGCAGGCCCGCGATTGCCGTGATCTGTTGCTTCGTCACGGCTTCTCCTCACTGACCGGTGTACGACCGTTAACATGTCAGACCGAGAGCTCTTTGTCGAGGAAGCGCGTCGTCAGTGGCGACCGAGCTGCGAGCGTGCGACGGAGCGGTGTCCGTCTAGGATCGGCGCATGGTCGGATCTGACGGCGAGCACGGGTCCCCTTGACGGCCAACGCCTCGCTGCTCGGCAGCTACCTCCGGGCGCGACGCGCGGCGCTCAGTCCGTCCGACGTCGGTCTTCCGGCGGACGACCGGCGCCGCGTCCAAGGCCTCCGGCGGACCGAGGTCGCGCAGCTCGCCGGCATCAGCACGGAGTACTACGTGCGGCTGGAGCAGGGCCGGGAACACGTGCCCTCGGCCCAGGTGATCGCGGCCCTGGCGCGCGCCTTGCGGCTCGATGCCGACGGGGCGGCGTACCTCAGAAGCGTGGCGGATCCGGCACCGGCTGCCACGGTGCGCGGCCGGCAGCTGAGCGGCGACGAACTCCGACGGCTCGTGCGCCGTTGGGACGGCACCCCGGTCTTCGTCGCCGATCGGAACCTCGACATCGTCGCGTCGAACGCACTGTGCGAAGCGATCGGCGGCGGCGTCCTCAGCCGTGGGCAGAACCGGATCGAGTACGTGTTCTCCGAGGCCTGCCGCTCGAAGTACCAGGCCGAGGAATGGCGTGCACGGGCCGCGCAGATCGTCGCCGTCTTCCGGCTCAGCGCCGACCCCGGCGACGACCGGATGCGCGAGGTGCTCAGGGGGTTGATGACGCGCTCCGCCGAGTTCGCGGACCTCTGGGAACGGCACGACGTGGCGATCCTGACCAACGGCACGTTCGTCCAGGACGTGCCGCCGTTCGGGCGGCTCGACTTCGAGTGGGAGCTCCTCGTCGTCCCGGGGGCGGACGGACTGACGATCACGCCACTGTTCCCCTCCTCGCCCGAGAGCGTTGCAGCGGTCGCGTTCCTCCAGGCGCAGGCACAGGCGCAGACGCAGGTGGCGCCTCCGTCGCCATCGTGACGTCGATCAGCGGCAGAACGGACGCGGCGCACGCGAGCGAGCGGGCGATGCCCGCGGTCGCCGCTGCCGCCGCATCGCGGTCCGGTGATCGGGGATCTGCAGCGCGACCACGGACGGACGGGAGGCCCGGTGCCAGCCGGCAGCGTCCCTCCAGGCACGGCCGTCACCCGCTGGCGCGGTGCGCCGGTACCGGCTGGTGGGGCCCACCTCCCGTCCGTCCGTCATCCGCCCGTGACGGGTGACCGCTCAGGCGGGCTCAGGCACGCACGCGGCGTCGCCGGCTCCGCAGCGTCCACACGACTCCACCGGCCGCGAGCAGTGCCGCCGCCAACAGCCCGAGGGGGAGCAGGTTCGCGCCCGTCCAGGCCAGTGCGCCGCCCGGCTCGCTGCCCGCATCCGCGCCGCCGTTGCCCGGCGCTGCCGCGCCCGGTGCAGCGGATCCGCTGTCACCCGGCGTCGGAGCGCCGCTGCCCGGCGTGCCCGCACCCGGCGACGTGGTCGGCGCCGGAGCAGCCGCAGCCACCACGGTGAAGGCGGCCCGAGCCAGGGCCACACCGTCGACCGATGCGGTGACGGTCACCCGACCGGACGCGGTGCCCGGCACCCGCAGGTCGGTCGAGAACGCACCACTCGCGTCGGTGTGCGCGGTGGCACCACCGATGCGTGGCGCGGTCGCCAGCGCCACGTCGGTGTCGGCCGGGAACCCGGCGCCGGTCACGGTCTGCGTGTCGCCCGCGTCCACCCGAGGCGACTCGACCCGCAGGACCGGCGTTGCCGCCGCCTTGCTGCTGAAGGCGACGACCGTCCGCTTCGTCACGGACCGTTCGGCGACCGGCACGCTGATGGTGCGGGTGTCGGCGTCGTAGGTCCAGGCGGTGTCCGCGATCACCCGGCCGTCGATGGTGACGGTGCGGGGGCGGTCGGCGTTCGTGAACGTCGCCGTCCACGAGCGGTCCTGCACCTGGCCGGCGAAGGAGCCGTTGGCGGGGGCGATGGCGAGCGAGCCGCCGGTCGCCTGCTGCGTGTAGCGGACGGCGGTGGAGGCGCTGCCCGCCGTGGCCTTCGCGGACGCGGCGGCCGTGGTCATCGCGCTCGACTTCGCGGCGCCGTTCGCAGCGCTGTCCTCGACGCTGTCCTCGCTGGCGTCTTCGTGCAGGTCGAACGAGCCGTTCGCGCCGGTCGCCACCGTCAGGGTGACGGCGTCGAGCGGTGCGGCGTCGTTCTTGACCTGCTCCGTCCGGGTGGGGACGATGCCACCGCTCTTCACGAACACCGGCATGCTGTTCAGGTCGGTCGTCACGTCGGCGGTGGTGCCTCCGGCGTACGTCTTGCCGGTGAACCAGTCCGTCCACGAGCTGCCGGCCGGGAACCAGACGGAGCGGGTTGCCGTGCCGGAATCGTCGTTCGCGGTGGTGACCGGGGCGACGAGGACGTCCGGGCCGTACAGGTACTCCGAGCCGGCCTGGGCGTAGGACTCCTGCGCCTCGGGGTACTGCAGGTAGAGCGGCTGCAGGATCGGGGTGCCCGTCTCGGTCGCCTGGGCGGCGAGCGTGTAGGTCAGGGGGACCAGCGCCTCGCGGAGGTTCAGGAACCGCTTCGCCGATGCCTCGGCAGCGGCCGGGTACTGCCACGGCAGTCGGTCGCTGTGGTTGCTGTGCAGGCGGTCGATCGGCTGGAAGGTGCCGAGCTGCACCCAGCGGGCGTAGAGGTCCTCGGGCAGCTGGGTCGTGCCCTCCTCGGCGCCCTCGATGCCGTACTGCGCACCGTTGTGGCCACCGATGTCGTGGCTGACCGAGGCCAGGCCGGTCGCTGCGGACTCACCGGGGGTGTAGCCGACCTCGGCGAGCAGCATGTCCCACGACGACGTGGTGTCGCCGGTGAAGTGCACGGTCGTGCGCTTGTCCGCCCACGGGCCGGTCGGGACTGCCTGCGGGTTGCCGTAGCCACCGGCCGTCAGCGAGCCGTACGCCCGCGAGAACGCGAGCCCCCGGCCGCCGAGTGCCTGGTCCGTGTACTTCGCGTACTGCTGGTTGATGAACGCGTCGGGGGTGACGCCGTTCGCGGAGTACTTCGAGTTCTCGCTGCAGCACCAGTCGAGCCACCACATGTCGACGCCCTTCGGCTGCAGCGAGGTGTGCAGGTCGAAGTAGGCCTTGAGCTGGTCGGGGTCGGACCAGTCGAACAGGTACCGGTCGCCGTCGCCCTTGGTGAGCTTGCCCTTCGCGGTGGTCTGGGCCTTCGCGAACTGCGGGTCCTGGCTCGAGATCGACGGGTGGATGTTGAGGGTGTTGTGGATGCCCTCGGCGTGCCAGTCGGCGAGCAGGCCGGTCATGTCCGGGATCCGGGACGGGTCGACCGACCAGCCGTTCCACTTGCTGTCGCCCTGGTTGGTGGGGCTGCCGATCTTGTAGTCGGTGTCGATCGCCATGACGTCGACGGGGACGTCCTCGTCGTCGAACTGCTTCGCGATGGCCAGGTAGTCGGCCTGCGAGCGGTCGTAGTACTCGGAGTACCAGACGCCGTACGCCCAGCGGGGGAGCAGCTTCGTCGGACCGGTCAGGACGGCGAGCTCCTGCAGGGCATGGCGGTAGTCCGAGCCGTACCCGAAGACGTAGCCGTCCTGGTAGCGCTCGCCGCCGTGGTCACCGGCGGGGGTGACGGCGTCGGTCGCCTGGTCGTACAGCGCCGAGGCGCTGTCGTCGAGGAGCGACCAGCCGTCCTGGTAGAGCAGACCCGGGTTCGTCTTCACCGATCCGTTGGCGGTGTCGAGGTCGCGTCGGTACCCGCCGAGCGGTGCATGTGCGGCGAGGACCGGCGACGCGGTGTCGACCACGGCGACGGTGTCGAAGTTCACGTTGCAGTTGTTCGCCACGGTCGGGCACCCGATCACGACGTCGTTCGTGCCGGCGCCCAGGTGCACCGGCACGGTGACGGTGTTCCAGTAGTCCCAGCCGCTCGTCTTCGGGAGCGGTGCAGTGGTGGCCTGCTGACCTGTCGGGGCCGCGGTGAGCGTCGGTGCCCCGGCGGAGCCGTTGGCGTAGCGGACCTGCAGGGCGTAGTCGCCCGCGGCCGGCACCCCGGTGACGTGGGTCGTCAGCTGCGCCCCGGCACGCTCGAACCCGGCGACGAAGCCGTCCCCGGCGAAGCCGTTGTGGTTCGTGGCGGTCGTCGCCGGAGCGGTGCGTGCCGAGTCCTCGGCCTGGCACACGGTGCCGAACGCACAGTCCTCGCCGGTCACCGTGGTCGACGGTGCCGGGTAGGTGTCGCCGGTGCCGACCAGGGCCAGGCTGTCGACGTTCACCCGGCCGGAGTCGTCCGCGGTGCGTTCGATGCGCACGCGGTGCTCGCCCGCTGTCAGGTCGAGGGTCGTGGTGGCGGTGGTCTTCCAGTCGTCCCAGTTCGCGCCGGGTGCGAGCCGGATCGTCTTCGCGGCACCGCCGTCGACGGTCACGCTGAGGGTGCGGGTGGCGACCTGGCCGTCGCCGCCCTGCGAGTTCGCGTAGCGCAGGGCGAGGTCGTACGAGTCGGCACGTTCCGCTGTGGTCGTGAAGGTCATCGCGTTGCCGACGGACTCGAAGCCCGCGGCGAACCCGGCTCCGGTGAAGCCCGCGTGGTCCGTCGCGAGGGACAGGCCGGTGAGCCCGAGCGTCTCGGCCTCGCAGAGCGACCCGATCGTGCACGAAGGGGTCGGCGTCGACACCCACGGCGTGCCGGTGACCCGCTGCCCGGAGGCCGTGGTCACGGTGGTCCGCAGGGTGTCCTGCGTGAAGGGCCCCGAGCCCTCCTTGTACCGGACGGTCATCGCGCCCGTGTCGAGGGTCAGCCAGCCGTCCCGCTCGGTCTTCGTGAACGTCGTGGGTCCGAAGTCGTCGCGGCCGATGACGTTGAAGGTGCTGCCGTCGGTGAACTGCGAGTCACCCGCGTACTCGGTGCGGATCAGGGTGGGGGAGAGCACCTCGAACCGGGCCTGGCCCGAGACGACGGTGCGGTCGGCTGCGGGGTCCGCGGCGGCCGGGATCGCGGCGATCCCGAGCATGCCGAGGGCGGTCGCAGCGACGATGCCCGACGACAGCGCACGGCGCAGCCCTCGGGATCGGAAGGAGATGGGGCGCAAGTGGGTGCTCCTCGTGGACGTCGTCGTCCATCGGGCCGTGCAACGGCCGTGACCTGCGGGCCGTCCCTGCGGCGGCCCGTTTACAACGCTGTAAACCATACGACCCGGAGGGCTCCCGAGGAAGGGGCAGCTGGGCGTCGGCTCGTTTCGCGGCTTCCGCCGCGATCGTGAGCGGCGTGGTCGCGTCGTCCGTGGCCCTGGACTCGAGACGCTGACGGACTGGAGGCACGGTGCCAGCTGGCACCGTGCCTCCAGTCCGGCCGTCACCCCTCTGGGGCGGGGCGCCGGCAACGGCTGGTCATTTCGAGAAGCCGCGGATCCGCGTCGGTGTCACTCGGTGGGTCGCCGGCGACGCCGGCGACCCAGCACAAGCGTCCCGGCACCGGCCAGGAGGAGCAGTGTCGCGAGCAACGCCGGTCCGACAGGTGACTCCGCTCCGGTCGCGGCCAGCGTGCCCGTCGCCGGCGCCGTCGCCGGGGTCGTCGGTGCGCCGGCGCCCTGCGCCGCTGGTGTCACGGTCGGCGTCGGCGTCGGCGTCGGGGTTGGCCCTGGCGTGGCTGCAGCGATCAGCGGGCTCTCGGCCATCGCCGTGCCGGTCAGGCAGTGCTTGAGCTCGGTCTCCTTGACCCAGCGCGACCCTGCGGCGACCGCGCGGCACCCCGAGGCGAACGCGATCTCTCGCTCGTTGTAGAGCATGCGCACGAGCGGCGTGTAGGTCGCTCCGGTAGCGGGGTCGATGCCCGCTCGCGACACGACGTCCCACTGCACGTTCGCCGCCATCGGCGTCACCTTCGAGCCTCGCCACGGGTTGGTGGCGTCGTCGTAGACGTCGGCGTCCGAGGTCGGAGCAGCATTGTCGGGCGCGGCGACGGTGGAGCCCGGCAGACGCAGCAGCGCAGCGAACGGGATGATCGTCTCGGCGTGCGCGAAGCGGAAGGTCGCGACCACGTCGCCGCCGGCGACGCGGGCGTCGATCGTGGCGAAGAAGTCGTCGAGCAGGGGCTCGGCGATCGAGTACGTCTCGTCGTGCCCGGCGAGGCTCGGGCCCTTCTCGTAGAAGTCCTCGGCGTCGAGCAGGTACGCGAACCACTCGGCATCCGCCGGCCGGCCATCGAAGTACTGCGCGAAGTCGAACTGGTGCGGAGCGACGTTCTCCTCATGCATGTCGGCCGCGATGATGTACAGGTTGTACAGCGACATCGCCGCATCGACGGTGCTCTTGATCGACTTCTTCGGATCGCCGCAGGCATCGGGATCGGCCTTGGTGTCGGCACCGGGCGCACACGCCACCGCGCCGCCCTTCGAGCCGTCGGCGGTGTTGTACCAGGTGTGTGCCTTGTCCGTGCCGATCGCGGCGATGAACCCGGGCGTGAAGATGCCGGAGAGCAGGTCCTTCGCTGCTTCGACGGATCGCGGCTTCGCCTCGATGTACTGCAAGGCAGCCGCGATCGTGCCGCCGTCACCGGTCTGTGCGGCGACGTAGTCCTCGTATGCCTGGGCCCGCTGGCGCTCGGGCGACCCTTCGGCCTTCTCGGTGCCGTCCGGGTTCTCGACCTCGTGGAAGTAGAGCAGGTCAGGGCGCGGCTCGAGCTCGACACCCGTGGCCCCGAAGCCCCGCAAGAAGTTCTCGCCCGACTCCGTCGCGCGAGACTCACCCGACGTCTCGGCGACGACACGCCCGCCGGTCTTCGCCGCAGCTGCGAACAGCTGCTTGTTGCGCTGCGCGGCTCGTGCTCCGATGCCCTGGTGCTGGGCGGCGCCCTGACCGGTGAGCATGCCGTAGCCGTTCGCGACGTTCGCCGCGGTGATGGCATCGAGGTTCGCGGAGAACGCCTTCCCGATCTCCGGCGTCAGGAACCCGTCCTCGGCCTGCGCGGTCGCGGCGAGACGGTGCAGCAGCGCGTCGTACTTGTACGCGGAGAGTCCCCGGGAGCCGTGTCGGGCGACCGACTCCGTGGCGACGGGGGCGTAGCCCGTCGGCGCCGGCGAGTAGGCGTCGATGTCCGACTGGCTGGGGGCGATGTAGGGCTGCTTGCTGCTGTAGGAGCTGGCCTCGTCGGCGTGCGCCGGTGTCGCGAACACCAGCGAGGCGAGGGCGGCGACGGCAACGCAGGGCAGTGCGGTGCGGGTGTTCATGGGTCCTCCGGTATCGGGACCCTCGGGCGGCGGTCCGACAAGCAGAGGTAGCGGCAGCGGGTGAACAGCCCTTGACCTGGGGGTGACCGGACGGTGCTGCCGGGTACGGCGGCGCGCGTGGGACGCCACGACAGGAGCGCAGGCCCTGGACGCGTGCCACTGACGGACTGGAGGCCCGGTGCCAGCTGGTACCGGGCCTCCAGTCCGTCAGTTGCGGGCCATCGAAATCTGCTTGTAGCTGCGAGGAGACATGAGACCTTCCTTCCTTGCACTGGCTGGCGCCCCGGTCGAGGACGAACGGGTTCCACCCCGAGAGCGGGGTTCCGGAGAGCCCGTACCCATCATCGGATGGTGACGACGAGCTTGCCTGACCGGGTCCCGTCCTCCATGTCGCGGTGGGCCTGCACGATCCCCTCGAGCGGGTACACCTTCGCGATCGGGACCTGCACGGTGCCGACTGCGACGGTGTCGAGGAACGCCTGCAGCACCGATGCCGGCAGGTCGCTCGCTTCGCCGGAGTACGCGGTGAGGCGCACCCCGTTGGGGATCACCGCCATCGGGTAGAAGTCGGGGATGGTCCAGACGTCGGAGAGCATCCCGCTGAACGACACGGTGCCGTGGACGGCTGTCGCCCGGAGCGTGTCGGGCAGCGTGTCGGTGCCGATCAACTCGACCGCTCCGTTGACGCCGTCCGGCACGATTCGACGGACCGCGTCGGCGATCCTGCCCGAGTCCACCACGACGTGGTCCGCACCAGTGGCGTGCAGTCGCTCGGTGCGGTCCGGGTTGCGCGTGGTGGCGATGACGGTCATGCCCTGCTGCTTCGCCAGCACGATGCACGCCAGGCCGATCGACGACGTGCCACCGCGGATCAGGATCGTGTCGCCCCGGCGGGCACCGACGCCCACGGTGAGCGACCCGTGTGCGGTCTGCAGCATCTCGGGGACGGCGCCGAGCAGGGGCCAGTCGAGGCTGCTCCGGAACGGCACGACGCTGCTGGCCGGAACGACGGTGTACTCGGCGTAGCCCCCGTCGAAGTCGCGACCCATCCCGCCCATCAGCCCGGCTACTTGGGTACCGGCGGGGAACTCTCCACCTGGGGCTGCCTCCACGGTCCCGACGGCTTCGATCCCGGGCACCCGTGGGAAGGTCCCGAAATGGCCCATGCCGCGGCGGAAGTGCAGCTCGGACCGGTTGAGCCCGAACGCTTCCACACGGATCAGCACCTGGCCCGGGCCTGGGATCGGGATCGGCAGCTCACGGAGGTGCAACACGTCGGGCCCACCGGGTGCGTCGATCACGACGGCCCGCATGGTGGCCGTCATCGCCTTGCCTCCAACGTCGACTGCAGGCGCTCGAGTGCCGCGACACCATCCGCGATCGCCGCGGCATCGGCATCCGAGAGCACGGCGTCCAGCGCTTGGTCGAACCGCTCGTCCGCGAGGGCGAAGGCGTCTCTCCCCTGGGGTGAGAGCACACTGCGGACACTGCGCCGATCGTCCGGGTCCGTCGAACGCTCGAGGAAACCATCGGCGGCGAGCCGGTCGAGCAAGCGACTGGCTGCAGCGATCGACGTCCCGACGCCGGTCGCGACGTCCTGCACCCGGGCGCCCGATGGGGCTGCCTGGACGATCCGCAACACTTCCAGTCGGGCCAGGCTCAGCACACCCTCGCCCCGCATCCGCTTCTCGACCGCGTTCCACACGTCGGTCTCGTGCCGCACCAGCGCGGCGAAGTACTCGTGCAGACGTGCCGCTCGCCCGGTCCGGTCATCCGCGGCGTCGATTCCAGGGAGGGGGGCGAGGTCCGTGCTCATGCTTCGACTCTACGGCATCTACTTGCTATGTAAAGTAGTTGCCCATGACCACGGACACACGCCTCTCGTTCCTGCGATTCGTCGACTTCATCAACAGCGCCGACCCGTCCATCGGTGAGACGGTCATCGCACCGGAGGCGGCGTTCTTGACGCCGTTCTCGCCCGAGCCGCTGCGCGGGCTGCCGGGGTACCTGCAGATCCTGACGATCATGCGGGGCGCGTTCTCTGACATCCAGTGGAGCATCGACCGGATCGTCGTCGAGGGCGACACGGTCGCAGCACGTTTCGAACTCCGCGGCACGCACGACGGCGAGTTCCTCGGTGTCCCCGCTACGGGGAGGACGGTGGTCGCGAACGCGAGCAACTTCTACCGTTTCGACGAGGGACTGATCGTCGACGAGGTCGGTCAGCCGGACGTGCTCAGCATCCTCGGGCAGATCGGGGCGCTCCCGCCGGCACTCGGCTGAACGGTCACCGTTGAACGCCCTTGAGAGCCCACCCGTTGTCGCAGATGCGCATCGGGGGAGTGAGCGACCTGGAACCGTGGATGCTGCTCGGGTTCGGCGAGGACATGCGCTGATCGCTACGGTGATGCGCGCGCAGCCTCGGGCGGCAGCGGCGTCCGTTGGCAAGGTGCATGGATACAGACCGAGGACGATTGGGAGATCGCCACCCGAGCTCCGTCACCGACGCTGTTCGCGGTGTCACTCGAGACCAGCGGGCCGAGCGGCCCGGGGATCCTGCGGCTGTTCGGCCCAGACCTCAACACGGAGGGCAGCGAGCTCGAACCTGGCTCGCTCGCGGCGAAACGAAAGGAGTTCGCCGAGTTCTCCAGTCGAGACCGCACCGAGGTCGAGTGATCGGGCGTGACCCGCGGTCGTCGTCGAGGAGGTCCGGAGCGCAGCCGGCGACGGACCGGGGTGGCCGCCACATCCGGGCACGGACGTCACTTCGCCAGCGCGCGCGGATCGCGGAGAGTCGAGAGTCGAGAGTTAGATGGACGCATGTTCCCTCGCATTCCGCCTCGTGTGTTCGGCCTTGCGTTCGGCCTCGGAACTCTGGTCGCGGGGCTCGTGATGGCGCTTCTCGGTGCGGGCGTCCAGTACGTCGGGCTCGTGGCCGGAGGGCTGGTCATCGCGACGATGGGGTTGCTGGCTGCGAGCGTCGGAGCGATCGGCTTCGCACTCCACGGGTCTGCCCGATCCGAGCGTGACCGGTCGAAGCGAACCTGAGTCGCTGGCAGGCTCGTTCGGTGGTCCATCCGTTACCGAACGGCGATCGTCCTGAGTGGTGAGCACATCGCCACGACGACGGCGCCGGCGAACGAGACCGTTCCCCCGACGCGTCCCTGTCCGGGTGGCCGATCGGCCAACGAGAACCCTGGTGATCGGCCGGGCAACTTCGATGGCGTTTATCCGCGGAGCCGGTCCGCGGCATCCGACGCGGCACCGACCATGCGGCGGATGAACGCGGCGTGGTGCTCGAGCTCTGCTGCAGGCACCTGTTGCAGGGCGGCAGCGATCTCGGCGGTCGACCGCTCCGTGAACGCCCGCGCACGTTCCCGTGCCGCCGGTGTCGGACGGAGCGTCACCCGGCGCCGGTCGGTGTGCTCGCGGCTGCGTGCGAGCAGACCGGCCGCTTCCAAGCGGTTCAGCAGCACCGTCACGGAGCCGGAGGTCATACCGATCCGCTGTCCGAGCCGTGCGGGCGACAGCGGTTCCCCGGACGAGTCGGCCCAGAGCACCTGTCCGAGGGCGTTCGCATCTGTGGTCGGCAGGTCGAGCCAGGAGGACATCAGCTGGTTGAGCTCCGCGAACGCCACCGCCCATGTCTGGAGCGCCTCCATCACCTCGACCTGAGGCGCGTCCCACTCCATCCCGAACACGTCGTCCATCAGATTCCTTTACTGTGTAGTATCTCTATTGTAAAGCTCGCAACGGAGGAACACCATGGCAAACCGCACCGCTGTCATCTCAGGAGCCAGTATCGCTGGACTCTCGACCGCCTACTGGCTCCGACGGACCGGATGGGACGTGACCGTCATCGAACGCGCCGCTGCGTTCCGTGACGGCGGACAGAACGTCGACGTCCGAGGCGTCGCGCGCGACGTGCTTCGCAGGATGGGCTTGTTCGACGCCGTGAAGGCACGGAACACCACCGAGACGGGCACCGTCCTCGTCGACGGGCGAGGGGCCGTCACCGCCAAACTGCCCTCCGACGGGGCCGGCGGTGCGACAGCGGAACTCGAGATCCTGCGCGGCGACCTCGCTCGGACGATCCTCGACAACCTGCCGGTCGGCGTCTCCTTCATCTACGGGGACACCGTGTCGGACGTCGCCGACGACGCTGCGGGAGTCACCGTGACGACCGCGAAGGGACAGCGCCTGAGCGCGGACCTGTTCGTCATCGCCGAGGGTGTGCGGTCCCGGACCCGTGCGATGGTCTTCGCCGAGGGCGACGTCGACCAGCGCGACCTCGACGTCACCATGGTGTTCGGGACCATCCCGCGGACCGACAACGATGACGACCGTTGGCGGTGGCACAACGCCGTTCGCGGACGCCAGGTCCACCTCCGACCCGACCCGTACGGCACCACCCGCGCGATCCTCGCCTACTCTCCCGGGGACGACGTCATCGGTCTGAATCGTGAGCAGACACTGGCGGCGGTGCGGCGCAGGTACGACGGAGTCGGGTGGGAGGCGCCGCGGGTCCTGGACGCGCTCGACACGTCCACGGACGTCTACATCGACCAGCTCCAGCAGATCCGGATGCGGACCTGGCACCGCGGCCACGTAGTGATGGCCGGTGACGCCGGATGGTGCGTCACACCGATGGGCGGCGGCGGCGCCTCACTCGCGCTCACCGCCGGGTACGTCCTTGCCGCGGAGCTCGCCGACGCGACGCAGGACCAGGAAGCAGCGCTGACCGCGTACGAGAAGTGGATGCGTCCTCTGGTCGACGATGTGCAGGACCTCCCTCGCGGACTCAAGGCCCTGGCCTACCCGCAGTCCCGACTCGCGCTCGCGCTCCGCGGGCTCCTCAACAAGGTGTTGATGTCACGGCCGCTTCGACCCGTCGCCATGAAGCTCACCCAGGTCGCCGAGACCGATCGCGAGTTGCCGGTCCTCCTCGATCGCTGAGCCCGCAGCGCGGGAGGGGCACTCGCTCCGCGAGGAGTCCGGCAAGCTGGGAGCATGGCCGACACAACCCCACGCATCGTCCACTTCCACCAGAAGCACCACGAAGCGATCATCAGCGGCGAGAAGGTCACCACCGTCCGGTGGAACGAGTCCGTGCAGGTCGGCGCGGCGACGTTCGTCTTCGACGATCACCCGACCGCCGAACCACTGGCCGGCACGATCACCGCCGTGCACCGGTACCGGCTCGACACCCTCACGGCAGAACAGGCGCATCAGCCGCCGGAGACGGACATGCGGCGCTTCGGCCAGCAGCTCCGTGAGAACTACTACCCCGACATGCCGGACGATGCGATCGTCGAGGTGGCCGAACTCACGACCGGGCCGTCTCAGTAGTCGCAGCCCGACCTCGACGTGGTGACGCGCGAGTTCACGCTCGTCGGGGTGAACCCCGCCCTCGATCAGTTCACGGAGCTGGCCGACGAACTGCGGGTCCGCGCCGAAGAGCAGGCGGCCCGGCACGGCCGCACGTTGGCGGCCGTACCGAAGGCCGCCTGAAGACGGCTCCTACGACGCGAGCATCTGCGCCACCACCGCGTACAGCTCCTTGGGGTCCCCGGCGAGCATCTGCTTGATCAACGCGGCCTGCTCGTCCACCACGACCTCGTAGTCGTCACGCTCGACCCCGTCCAGGGTGGCGCGCGCCACATCCGCAGGGTCCGTCTTGGCCATCGAGATCCCCGCGGTCATGTCGGTGTCGGCCACTCCGAGGTGCACGGACATCACCGCGGTCCCTTGGCCGGCCAGCTCGTGTCGCAACGCGTTGCCCATGTTCCACAGGGCGGCCTTCGACACCGCGTAGGCGGAGGCTCCGGGCATGGCGAGCCACGAGGCACCCGAGGCGATGTTCACGATGCTCCCACCGCCGTTCGCCGCCAGGACGGGTGCGAACGCGCGGATCACGGACAGGGTGCCCCAGACGTTCGTGTCCATGTCGGCGTGGGCTGCGTCCAGATCGCCCAACAGGGTCGCCGTGGTCGCGATCCCGGCGTTGTTGATCAGGAGATCGACATCGGTCGCGACCGCGGCGGCGGCTGCGACGGACGCGGGGGAGGTGATGTCGAGGGCGAGACGCTCGACGCCCTCGAGGTCGATCAGTTCGGGGCGTCGGGCGGTGGCGTAGACCTTCGCCCCGCGGGCGATCAGCTGTGCGGCGAGGTGGCGTCCGATACCGCGGTTCGTGCCGGTGACGAGGGCGGTGGCTCCAGAGAGGTTCATGCCCGCTACGGTAGAACCTGACGTCAACGTGAGAATCAAGCCCGAGGGACAGAACGATGCGGATCGGTGAACTCGCAGAACGGGCCGGCGTCAGCGTCCGGTCACTGCGGTACTACGAGGAGCAGGGGCTCCTCGAGTCGGAGCGGACCGCGGGCGGACACCGGGAGTACCGCGAGCCCGATGTCGCGCGGGTGCGCTTCATGCAGATGCTCTACGCGGCGGGCATGCCGAGTCGGCGGATCGTCGAAATCCTGCCCTTCCTCGACACCGGGGTCGCCACGCGGACGATGCTCGACCACTTCGACGAGGAGAGCGATCGCATCCGACGCCAGATCGAGGCCCTCGGCGCCACCCACGACCGCCTCGCGCGGCTCCGCGACATCGCGGCGGAGTCCGTCGCGGGGCGGCCGCCGGAGGAGTGCCGCTCGTCGGCGAACGCCGCCGCCGCCTGAGCCACTCCGCCTAGTTGGCGGCGTCGGGCCTGCTGAACAGGTTGACGACGTTGCCGTCCGGGTCGCGGACCAGTGCGGAACGGTTGCCCCACGGCATCGTGGTCGGCTCCAGGACGACGTCGTCGCTGCCGAGCTGCAGTCCGGCGAAGTCGCCGTCGACGTCGGCGACCTCGAACTCGATGAGCACGGAACGGTTCGTCGCCGGCATCAGCGCGCCGCCGAGCATGGCGACCGTGGCGGTGCTCGCGATCGCGAGGGTCGCACCCGGGCCGCTGAACTGCGCGAAGACCGGTGCGGGGCGCTCGGCCAGCTGGGCGGTGACCCGTTCGTAGAAGGCGACCATGCCTTCGAGGTCGTCGGTGATGATGCGGACGGATGCGAACGACATGGGGTTCCTCACGGTGGTGCTGCTGACTCGGAGCGACCAGCTTCACCGGCCGCCGCGACACCGTCCTGTCGGTGTTTCCGGAAACCGACCGCGTTTCCGGGGACTGACCGCGCTAGTCGTCGAGGACCGGCCGGAGTCGTCCGTACTGGATCGCGAGGTCCTCGGATCGCAGGATGCGCTGCGCCGGCCGCTCGTCGGTGACCTCGACCGACAGCATCCGGTCGCCGCGGAACGCCCGCACCCCGTCGCGGGTCCGGCACCAGGCGATCAGGTACCACTGACCGTCCTTCCCGATCGACCCCAGCGGTTCGACGTCTCGGACGGACTCCGCTCCGACGGCGTCCCGGTACCGGAGTCGCACCACCCGATCCGCGCGCAGGGCCGCCGCGAACTCGGCCGGGGCGACCGTGTCCTCGTCGTCCTCCAGGAAGTGCACCCGGGACGCCAGTGCGCTGGCTCGTGCTGCGTCCCCGCTGGGCATGACCGCGAGCGTCTTCCTGGCCGCGGTCTGTGCCGCGTGCCGGAACGGACTGCGCCCCAGCGAGCCGAGCCCGATCAGCACCGCGAGGGCCTCGTCCGGCGTGAAGCCCGCCGGGCCGAGCGTCGCGGACGCGTCGATGACGTACCCGCCGGTCCGGCCGGGCTCCGCCCAGATGGGCAGACCCGACTGCTGCAACGCGGAGATGTCCCGTTCGATGGTCCGCACCGACACCTCGAACCGCTCCGCGAGACGACGAGCGCTCCGCGGCTGCGGGGCGACGGCGCGCAACTCCTCCACGAGGCCGTAGAGCCGGTCGGTGCGATTCACCTCGCCATCTTCGCTGTCGTGCCGACGTTCCGTCAGATCCACGCCGTCTCGTCTGCCACGTGACGGTCTGGAGGCACGATGCCAGCTGGCACCGTGCCTCCAGTCCGTCCTGGGGTCGCGCCCAGGGCGTGTCAGGACTCCGACAGGAATCCGGCGCGAAGCGTGAGGGCTCCGTCAGGGAAGCACGCACGCCGTCGGCGGTCCGGCATGCTCGGCAGGTTGCCCGCATGCACCACGGAACCAGGAGGACACCGGTGGCCCTCATCGACAACGGCATCTACGTCAACGGAACCCGAACGGAGTCGCCGCAGGACCTCACCCTGACCGACGAGGCGCTCGACGCTGCCGGAAGCGGTGCGATGGCCTGGATCGGGCTGTTCCGACCGACGGCCACCGAGCTGGCCTCGGTCGCGGACGAGTTCGGGCTGCACCCGCTCGCCGTCGAGGACGCGCACAAGGGGCACCAGCGGGCGAAGCTCGAGCGCTACGGCGACACCCTGTTCGTGGTGCTGCGACCCGCCTGGTACGACGAGGACGAGGAGACCGTCGAGTTCGGTGAGGTGCACCTGTTCACCGGGCGCGACTTCGTCGTGACCGTCCGGCATGCGGAGCAGCCGAACCTCGCGGACGTGCGGAAGCGACTCGAAGCCGATCCGGACGCCCTCGGGCGCGGGTCCGAGGCGGTGCTCTGCGCGGTCCTCGACGAGGTCATCGACAGCTACGCCCCGGTCGTCGCCGGGCTGCAGGACGACATCGACGACATCGAGGACGACCTGTTCGACGGTGACGTCGACCCGGCGTCCTCGCGGCGGATCTACCAGCTGCTGAGCGAGGTCATCGGGTTCCAGCGCGCCATCGGCCCGCTTCCCGGGATGCTCAACGCGTTGCTGCGCGGCGCCGAGAAGTACGGCACGGACACCGAGGTGCAGAACCAGCTGCGGAACGTGCTCGACCACGCGATCCGCGTGACCGAGCGGGTCGACACGTTCCGGACGCTGCTCGAGAACGCCCTCACGCTGCACTCGACCCTGGTGACGCAGGAGCAGAACGACGCGATGCGCCGGATGACCAGCGCGAGCCTGGCGCAGGGGGAGGAGAGCCGGCGGCTGGCGCGGGCATCGATGGAGCAGGGCGAAGAGGTGAAGAAGATCTCGTCCTGGGCGGCGATCCTGTTCGCGCCCACGTTGGTCGCGTCGATCTACGGCATGAACTTCGAGCACATGCCCGAGCTGCGGTGGGTGTGGGGGTACCCCGCTGCGATCGTCGCGATGGTCCTGCTGGCGGTCGTGCTGTGGGCGGTGTTCAAGCGGCGGCACTGGCTCTGAGCGTGCGTGACGACGGACTGGAGGCGCGGTGCCAGCTGGCGCCGTGCCTCCAGTCCGTCGGTCAGTCCGTCCAGGTCTGCTGGACGAGCGCTTTCAGGAGGCCGTCGGTCGGGACGTTCGACTGCGTGATCGAGATCCAGGTGTCGCCGCGCACGAAGAACGTGTGCGTCGTCTCCACCCGGTCCGAGTAGTACATCGACGTCTCGGTGTGCTGGCACGAACGTCCACCGAGCGTGTCGGTGCAGGTCCAGTCCTTGTCGGCGACGACGCGGAGGCGGGCCTGCAGGACGTCACGATCTGCCGTGCCCATCTCGAGGAACAGCCCCTCGTCGCCCTCCGAGGTACCGCCCGGTGTCCAGGAACAGACCAGCTCCGCGTCCTCCTTGAACGGGATCTCGGGGTCGATGTAGTAGTCGGTCCTGCCGCCCGGTACCTGGGGGCGGAACTGGGTGATCTCCAGCGAACCGAACAAGCGCGGAGCATCGGCGGCCGGCACGGCATCGGTGCACGCCCCGGGGATCGTCGCCGTGGTGTCGGCCGGCGCCGGGGTCGGCGTGATGCGGGCCGCGGACGGTGACGGTGACCCGGTCGGTGCCGGTGTCGGCGGTGCAGAGGACGGCGCGGGTGCGGGTGCTGCGGCGAAGGGCGTCGGAACGAGTCCGAGCGCCACCGAACCGCTCGCGGTGCCGATGCCGAGCACGCCGATCAACGCCACGATGAGGCCGACGCGACGGCGTGCGGAGGCCGGGCGTGGCTTGTCGTGCATGCCCCTGACGACCTGCTGCCGCATGCCGGCGAGCATCCGCTGCATCTCGTCGCCACCGGGCGGCTCGTTGCTCATCGGGGACCCGTGGTCGGTTCGTCGTTCATCGTTCATCGTTCGTCACCGCCTTCTTGATCCGTGCACGGGACCGCCACACGCGCTGGGTGACGGCGCCGACGCTCATGCCGAGCAGGTCGGCGGCCTCGGCGTAGGAGCGGCCCTCGATGAGGCAGAGCTCGCACACCTGGCGATCGAGTGGTGCGAGCGCGTCGATCTCGGCGCGGACCCACCGCAGTCGCTCGCGGGCGTCGTCGTCCGGCTCGGGCGCCGCGAGCTCGTCGGGCAGGTCGACACCCTCGTGCCGCCGCTGCTGTCGCCGCAGGTTCGCGGCGTGGTTCCGGCACACGACGAGCAGCCACGGCAGGAGTGACTCCCCGGGGACCTCCACGGTGTCGGCTTTCTGCCAGAGGGTCAGGAACGCGTCCTGCACGATCTCCTCGACGTCCATGCGCCGCGTGACCAGTGCCCACGTGTACCGGGTCATGGTCTCGGCGTGACGGTCGAACAACGCGGTGACCGCACTGCGGTCGCCGCGCGCTGCTGCCGCCACGAGCGCGCTGTCCGGCTCGGCTGATCGGTTCATGTCCACCCCCTTCACTCCGCAGTGTGCACGGAGGGGACATCCTCACAGATCCTTCGCCGCCGGGCGTGTCGCGACCGGGGCCGCCGCTGCGCGGACGGCGCGCACCCGCAGGAAGTCGAGCTTGTCGGCGTCGGGGCCGCACTCGGGCGTGGAGTAGACGACGAGCTTGATGTCGGAGTCGGGAACGGTGACGACGTCGCAGTCCAGGACCACGTCACCCACGATCGGGTTGTGGACCGTCTTCACGAGCGACTGGTGCGCCGCGGCTCGTCCTTCCTCCCAGTACCCGGCGAAGCGTTCGCTCTCGGTCCGGAGCCGGACGATGAACGCGCGGAACGCCGGGTCGCCGCCGAGGCTTCCGGCGGTGCGCCGGAGGTCGGCGACGAGCGCCCGCTCGAACGGTTCCGGTCCACCGTGCGCCGTCGCGATCTCGGCGACGCTGTTGTCGAGGAACGTCTGCACGATCAGGTTCTGTTCGGGGTCCTTGCGCACCGACGGCGCGTCGAAGAGTGCCTGCCAGAGCGGCGTGGAGTGCAGCAGTGTCCAGTCGGCGGCGAACACGGCGAGCGGCAGGTCACCCAGGCGGACCAGCATCCGCTGGACACCGGGCGGGATGTGGCGGGACACCACACCAGCCCGGGGAGACGCCAGACCGGCGGCACGGTGGAACAGGTCCGTCTCGGCGCGGTCGAGCTGGAGCGCACGGGCGAGTGCCTGGACGACCTGGGCCGAGGGGGTGCGGGAGCGGCCCTGCTCGAGCCGCATCACGTAGTCGGCGCTGACACCGGCGAGCTGCGCGAGTTCCTCGCGGCGGAGCCCGGCCGTCCTGCGTCGACCGTACGACTCCATCCCGACGTCCTCGGGGGTCAGCCGCCCCCGCCACGATCGGAGGAGATCGCCGAGGGCTTCGACCTGGTCTGCGGACACCCGACCATTCTCCGCGTGTGGACCCGCCGCTGGGTAGGACTGTCCTTCCGTGGCTGGAGATCCGGCAGCGCCGCACGCTGGTCACCTCACCACCAGCAACGAGCTCCAAGGAGATCCATGACAAACACCCTCATCACCGGCGGCAACAAGGGCATCGGCCGGGAGACCGCGCGACGGCTGATCGCCGCCGGGCACACCGTGTGGATCGGCGCCCGCGACACCGATCGCGGTCGGCGAGCCGCTGACGAACTCGGCGCCTCGTTCGTGCAGCTCGACGTCACGGACGACGCTTCCGTCGCCGCGGCCGCCGCGACGATCGGTGACCAGGCAGGGCACCTCGACGTGCTGATCAACAACGCCGGCATCCTCGGGGACGTCACCGCACCCGAGGACATGACCGTCGACCAGCTCCGCGACGTCTACGAGACGAACGTCTTCGGCGTCGTCCGTGTGACGAACGCGTTCCTGCCGGTCCTCCGGCGGTCCGCTGCGCCCTCGGTGATCAACGTGACGAGCGGCCTCGGGTCGTTCACGATGATCCACGACCCCGAACGCGTGGAGTCGCAGTACCCGCTCGCGGCGTACGGGTCGTCGAAGACCGCGGTCACGATGCTGACGATGCAGTACGCGAAGACGACGCCGGACGTCCGCTTCAACGCGGTGGACCCCGGCCAGACCGCGACGGAGTTCACCGGGAACCTCGGGCACAGCGTCGAGGAGGGCGCCGACGCGGCCGTCCGGGTCGCGACCCTCGGCGCGGACACGCCGACCGGCACCGTCACGGATCGCGAGGGCACCCTGCCCTGGTGACCGCGCGGCGGTCCCCACGCCGTGACGGACTGGAGGCGCGGTGCCAGCTGGCGCCTGCCTCCCGTCCGTCCGCTGGTCGCGTCGCGCGACCGACGCCGGCTTGTTCACCCAACCGACGCATGCGCGTGGCAGGGTGGTCCGGGGCATCGTCGCCCGCAGCCCAGCCAGCCGCCAGCGGAGCACGATGCCAACACCCGACCTGATGATCGTCACGGACCTCGACGGGACGTTCCTCGACCACCACGACTACTCGTTCGACGCGGCCCTGCCGATGCTGGAACAGCTGCGGGTGGACGACGTCCCCGTGGTGTTCTGCAGCAGCAAGACGCGTGCCGAGATCACGGCGCTGCAGGCACGCACCGGGCTCGACGGACACGCGTTCGTGGCGGAGAACGGCGCGGTCGTCGTCGGACCGGTGGGCGACGTGCTGGTCGGACCGGTCGACGGTGAGCTCGAGCGGCTGCACGCGGAACTCGACCGCGTCCGCCAGTCACTGGAGCTGCACTTCGAGACCTTCGGCGACGTGACCGACGCGGTCGTCGCCGCGTGGACCGGCCTCGACCTCGAAGCGGCCGGACGAGCACAGCAGCGCGAGGCGTCCGAGGTGCTGCTCTGGCACGCTGAGGACGACGACCGGGCGGACGCATTCCGCGCGGCGCTCGCCGCGGTCGGCCTCGACCTGGTGCGCGGCGGCCGGTTCTGGCACGTGCTGCCGGCCGGCCGCGACAAGGGCGCGGCCGTCCGGACGCTGATCGCCGACCACGAGCGTCGGACGGGCACCGTCCCGCGCACGATCGGACTCGGCGACGGCCCGAACGACACCGCGCTGCTCGACGCCGTCGACTTCGCCGTCGTGGTCCGCGGACACGGCCCGGCACCCGGACCACTCGCCGACGACCGCCCCGAGCGCGTCCACCGCACGACCGCCCCCGGCCCGCAGGGCTGGACCGAGGGCCTCACCCGGTTCACCACCCCGTCCGTCAGGAGCCACCGATGAGCGACTTCCACCAGAACGGCGTCATCACGACGTTCCACGACCTCGGTCGCCGCAGCACCGCGAGTCTCGAAGAGGACCTGCGGGGCTTCGCCGAGAAGCGCCCGATGAGCCTGATCCTGCCGGCGCTGTACTCCGAGCTCGAGCGTCCGGCCCTGTCGCGGATCGTCGACGAGCTGGCCGAGGCCGACTGGCTCAGCGAGATCGTGATCGGGCTCGACCGCGCCGACCGCTCGCAGTTCGAGCACGCCCGCGAGTTCTTCTCGCGGCTGCCCCAGCGGCACCGGATCCTGTGGAACGACGGGCCGCGACTGCGCGAGCTCGACGCCGAACTGGAGCGCGCGGGCCTGGCACCGGGGGAGCCCGGCAAGGGCCGGAACGTCTGGTACTGCACCGGGTACGCCCTGGCGTCGGAGCGGGCGGACTGCATCGCCCTGCACGACTGCGACATCACCACGTACGAGCGGGGCATGCTCGCGCGGCTGTTCTACCCGGTCGCGAACCCCGCGTTCGACTACGAGTTCTCGAAGGGCTACTACGCCCGCGTCGCCGACGGTCGGATCAACGGCCGCGCCGCACGGCTCCTCGTCGGGCCCCTGCTCCGCTCGCTCCGCCAGGTCTACGGGGAGTCCGAGTACCTGGAGTACCTCAGCAGCTTCCGGTACCCGCTGTCCGGCGAGTTCGCGATGCGCGCCCACGTGCTCAACGGCCTGAAGATCCCCGGCGACTGGGGACTCGAGATCGGCATGCTCTCCGAGGTCTACCGCGACTACGCGACACGGCAGGTGTGCCAGGTGGAGATCGCCGACGCGTACGACCACAAGCACCAGCCCCTCGCCGAAGCCGACGGCACCGGCGGCCTCGCCCGGATGGGCAACGACATCGTCCAGTCGCTGCTCCGGAAGCTCGCGACGATGGGCGTCCCGCTCACGTCCGACTCGTTCCGGGTGCTCAAGGCGACGTACTACCGGAACGCGCTCGACATCGTCGAGGTCTACCGGCACGAAGCCGAGATGAGCGGGCTCGCGTTCGACCAGCACGCCGAGGAAGCCGCGGTGGAGCTCTTCACCAAGGCGATCCTCGACGCCGGCGGCGCCTTCACGGCGCGGCCGAACGACAAGCCGTTCATCCCGAGCTGGAGCCGGGTCCGCTCAGCGGTGCCGGACGTGCTCGACCGGCTGCGTGACGCGGTGGAGGCGGACCAGCAGGACTGACCGGTTCGCTCGACCGGGTGACGGCGTCGACGAAGCCGTCAACGACCAGACCGGCGCAAGCCGTCGAGGGGGACCCACCCTGGCTGCGAGCGTTGCCACGATCGGAAACGGTCGATGCGCCCCTGCGCGGCTGCCACCGCAGGCCGAGCCCGCCGGATCACGCGGCTCCGCAAGACGAGGAAGCCCGAGCCCACGAGGACGAAGAAGCCCGCCAGAGCCAGCCCCGTAAATCGGATCGGACCGACTACTGACCAGCCGATCGAGGCGCCGCCGAGCGCACACAGCACACACCCCCAGAACAACAGTCGGCTCGCGGTGTGCCGGAAGGTCCGGACGAGCCGTTCATCGTGTTCGATCGTCGGCGTGCTGCCGGGCTCTGACTCTGCGAACCCCACCCGGAGCCGCATCACGAGCCCCAGATGACGTACGCGACGACCCCGAGGACGACGACACCGCCGATGGGAACGAAGAAGATCCAGTCGTTCCGGATCGGCGCGCTACCCGGTTGATGGTCTCGCTGGAACGGGGCGACCGGGTTGCCGCTGACCCCGGGGAGGAAGTCGGTCGAGTGCTGTCGGACCGGTTCTTCGGGACGCTGGTCGTGCATGTGACCCCCCAGAGTCGACGGGTGCTGATGACCCTCCCGTCGATCTTGCCCGACATCGGGTGCCTTGACCACCACCGGTGCAATCGGCCGACTCGTCATCCGTGCTGCGGGTCCCACCCGTCGGATCCCGGCGCCCAACCGAGTTCCGGACCGAGACGCTCAGCGATGTCGGTGATGATCTGCGCGTAGTCGTCGGGCTCGAACGAGAACGGGAGCGCGAAGGCAACCTCGGTGACCGCCTGGTAGCCGACGTCGGCACGGAGCCGGTCCGCGATCTCGGCCGACGTGCCCACCAGGTCGGCGGCGAAGAGCATCCCGGCGGGGCCCTGCGGGACGCCGACGCGACCCGAGCGGCTGTCGACGTAGGCACGGTAGCGGGCCGCTTGCTCGGCGGTCGCGGTGTCGGTCGGGATGACGACCAGGCCCTGCGAGACGCGGGCGGCAGCGGGGTCGGGGTGGACGTCGAGGTAGGCGTCGATCTGGGCGCGCTGGTTCGTGGCGAAGTCGGTGCCGTTCTCACTGCGGGTGACGCTCGAGGTGAGCAGGTGGAAGCCGTTCTCACCCGCCCACACGGCCGACTTCGTGCTGCCGGTGCCGTACCAGATCCGGTCGGCCAGACCGGCGCTGTGCGGCTGTACGGTGCTCGCGAACTCCTCGATGCCGCGACGTTCGACGGTCTCGGTGGCCGTCACCGGGTCTCCGCGCACGAGGTCACGGAAGCGCAGGAGCCGATCGTTGCCGAGGTCCTCGTGCTCCAGGGTGTCGGGGTAGATCGCGTCGCGGTACAGGTCGAAGTTCATCGGCGTGCCGACCGAGAACCCGGGGTTCAGGCGGCCGCCGAGCAGGACGTCGACCGTGCTGAGGTCCTCCGCCAGGCGGAACGGGTTCTCGGCGCCGAGCGGGGTGACGGCGGTGCCGAGGTCGATGCGCGAGGTGCGCTGCGAGGCCGCCGCCATCACCGCGACGGGGGAGGAGATGCCGTGCTGCAGGTGCCGGTGGCGCAGCCAGGCGCTGTCGAAGCCCAGGGCCTCGGCGCGCTCGATCACGCGCAGGGTGTCCTCGTGGCCCTCGGACGGTCGGGCGGGGTCGAACGACCCGATCGTCAGGAAGCCGAGCCGGTGCAGGGGAGTTCCGTCGAGGGGCATGGGTCGATCGTGCCAGATGCGTGGTGCCGGGTCCGTCGTGCCCGGTGCGTCGCGCAGACCTCGGTCCTGTGGGTCAGGGCCGGGTCTCCTTGATCAGCGCCTCGACGTTGTTGCCGTCCGGGTCGGACACGAACGCGGTGTACGCGTGGTACTCCGGCCAGTAGCGCGGCTCGTGCCGGGACACCCCGCCGGCGGCGACGGCTTCGCGGTGGAAGGCGTCGACCTCGCTCCGTGACCCGGCCTCGAACGCCAGGTGGAGTCCGCGCGTCGTCGCCTCGGGGGTCCGGGCGGTCTCGAGCGAGACGCTCGGGGTGTCGTCCCCGTGCTGCCAGAACTCGGCGACGGCGTCCGTGCGGTAGCCCGCTCCGATGCCGAGGGGCGCGAGGGCGGCGGTGTAGAACGCGTCGCTCGCGGCGAAGTCGCTGGCGAAGACGCCCAGGTGGTGGATGAGGTGACGACCCGGCATGGGACGACCCTAGGCCGCCGTCACGGCATCTGTCCGGGCAGCTTCCCGGTCCCGCTGGCAGGCTGGATCCGTGCACATCACCCTGGACTCAGCGACCGACATCGTCATCTCCGGCATCCGCTTCCCGGAGGGCAACCGCTGGCACGACGGACGGCTCTGGTACTCGGACATGCACACGGGCCAGGTCTTCTCGGTCGACCCGTCCTCGACCGACGGCCCCCGGCTCGAGGCCACCGTCGACGGGCAGTCGTCGGGGCTCGGGTGGCTGGCCGACGGACGGCTCATCATCAGCTCGATGGAGTCCCGCACGGTCGTCGCCGTCGACCCGGACGGCAGCACCTCGGTGTTCGCCGACCTGTCCACGATCGAGTCGTCGCTCGTGAACGACCTGGTCGTCGACGCCCGGACCGGCCGGACCTACATCGGTGCCTTCGGCTACGACCTGTACGCGGGCGAGGAACTGCGCCCCGGCCCGCTCTACGTGATCGACCCCGACGGCTCCGTCCGCCTGGCCGCCGAGGGCCTGGTGTTCCCGAACAGCGCCAACATCCTGCCCGGCACCCGGACGCTGGTGGTGAGCGAGACGTGGGGTGGCCGGCTCACCGCGTTCGACATCGAGGACGACGGTTCGCTGACCGGGCGGCGCGAGTGGGCAGCCCTGCCCGGTGGCGTGACCCCGGACGGCAGCACCGTCGACCGTGACGGCGCGATCTGGGTCTGCTCGGTCGACACGGGGGAGTTCCTGCGGGTCGTCGAGGGTGGCGAGGTGACGGACCGCATCGACGCACCCGGGGACTGCGCGATCGACTGTGCGCTCGGTGGCGAGGACGGTCGCACCCTCTACCTGGCGACCGCCGACAGCTACGACCCGGCCGTGACGGCGACGACGCGCGCCGGTCGGATCAGTTCGGTGCGGGTCGAGGTGCCGGGGTGGTGAGCCCGAGTGACCTCGTCGAGGCGACGCGTCGCGCCGACCACCTGGTCGAGCACGGACCGACGGCGGTCGTCATGTCGCAGCAGGCGGGGTTCGCCGGCATGTCGATCCTGTGGGCGTTCATCAGCGTTCCCTCCGTGCTCCGCACCGACTCGGTGATCTGGTTCTTGTTCGCCCTGGCCGGAGCGGTCGTGAACGTGACCGCATGGGTCCGTGCTCGACGCTACCGCAGACTGCTGCCGTACCTCGTCGAGACGCCGGAGCAGCCGCTCGGCGCGCTCACCCCGGCGGACCGCAAGTCCGTCACCCGACAGATCAGCGGACGGGCACCGGTGACGCCCGAGACCGTGCCGCTCGTGCGGGCGATGCTCGCGTGGCACCGACGCTCCACCCGGGCCTCGGCCCCGACCCTGATCGGCACCGGGCTGAGCCTGGTGGGACTCGGAGGGGCCTCGGCCACGACGTTCGGATGGGGTTGGGCGTTCTTGGTGTTCATCGCCGTCGTCGGTGTGTTCGTCACGGTCGCGACGGTGATCGGCGTGCGTCGAAGCCGCCGAGTCCTGGCCCAGATCGATCGGGCGGGCGCGCCCGTCTCCTGAGCCGGGTCAGTCGCTCGGCTGCGCTCCCGGCCCGAGTGCGATCACCGTGCCGAGGAACCGTTCCGGTTCCTTGTCGACCTCGTCGAAGCGGACCGGGTCGGCAGGGGAGATCGGGATCACGCCGGACACTCCGAGGTCGGTCCTGAACCAGACCATCGGTGCGGGCGTCCGACCTGCCCGGGCGTCGTGGAGCGCCGCATCAGCCAGCTGCGGCCATACAGCTTCTTGCTGTGCGGAGACACGCATCGTCGTCGCACTGATCGTCAGGATTCGCACACGTCATCATGTGCTCCCGACGACCGGTCGGGGCAGCCGCGTCGTCGACCTGGTGGTGCTGGTCGTTCTCCTCGCGCCCGTCAGCGTGGTGCGGGGAGGTCGTGATGGACAGTCCAGGTTGGTGGGCGGCGATCGGGTGTGCCGTGCTCCTGTTCATCGTCGACGCGGCGATCTGGGGCATCGTGTCGGTCGCTGCCGCATCCCGCGCTGCGAACAGCGTTCCGCGCGACGGTTGATCGGAGCGGCCATGCTGGTCCCATGTCGGATGAGGTGGTCGAGCAGGAGTGGTTCCGAGTCGTCCTGCGCTCCGTCGGCGGATCGGTCGACCGGATCGAACGGCTACCCGGCGGGGCGGTGAACCACACCTACCGGGTGGACCGTGCGGGTGCTGCTCCGGTCGTGCTGCGTTTCCCGGTTGACCCGCTCCGGCAGGACGAGTACCCCGTCGAGTCGTGGGCCGCACGAAGCGCGAGCCGGGTCGGCATCCCGGTCCCCGAACCGCTCGCCCACGGGTCGGAGGGCGGTGTCCCCTTCTCGGTGTCGGAGTACGTCGCACCTGACCCACGACCGATCGACCGCCCGTGGCGATGGCTCGGTAGCGCCGCGCGAGCCGTCGCCATGATCCCGCTCGTCGATGCGCCTCGGTCGTTGTTCACGAGGTTCGGCGACGACCTCCGGCTCGCCTGGACGGCGCACCTCGACTACAACCTCGATGCGCTCGGCGACGACGATCCGCTGCTCCGTGACGGTGCCTACGCGTCGCCGGACCGGTTGCGTGATCGTCTCGCTCCCCTGTCGGAGGCGCAGTTCGAGTTCGGGCTGGCCCACGGCGATCTCGCACCTCGCAACCTGATCTCCCGCGGTCCGGGCCAGCGGCCGGTGCTCATCGACTGGGGCGCCGCGGAGACCGGGCCGGCACCGTGGACGGATGCCCGCCGGGTGTTCACGTGGACGTTCATCGACGGGTCCGTCACCCGCGCGGACCACGACGACTTCATGACGGCTGCCGGACTCACGTCGGACGACGACCACCGGCGGCTCGCGTCGATGACTGCGCTGCACCTGCTCGACGTCACACGGTGGGCGCGTGACCGGCGACCGGACCTGTACGACGAGTACCTCGGACGCTGCCGCATCGGACTCGAGCGCATCGAGGAGATCGTCGGACCGGCCTAGCCCACGCGGCCCCGACCCGAGCGCGTCCGCGCGGTGCGAGGTTGTACACGTGGTGCGAGGCATCCGGGGTCGCACCATGTGTGCAACCTCGCACCAGACGGAACCGGCGCCAGGCGACCGGGGCGACACGGACGGCGCGCACCGCCCGCCACCACGCACCCCCGCGTCGCCCGCACCCCTCCGGGTACGGCAGACTGCACGGACAAGCATCCAGGAGTGATCGTCATGTTCGTCGCCGCCATCGTCTTCCTCGTCATCGCGCTCGTCGCGCTCTTCTTCCGAACACGCACCTACTCCACCCCCGCACGACCGGCCACACCCGGTCGCGAGGCACGTCCCGCCGTCCCGACCCGCCGCCCGAACCTCATCGCGACGTGGACCGCGGCCGCCGCCGGCGTCCTGTTCGTCGGGCTCACGCTCGGCAGCACCCTGTACGCGCAGGACACGGGCGAGTCGAAGGTCCAGGTGGACATCTCCGGCAACATCGTCGGGCAGACCACGGACTCCGGGTTCCACTTCAAGGCACCGTGGGCCACGCTCCACACGTTCAACATCCGGAACCAGACCGTCACCTACATCAACGCGGTGAACGGCTCCGACTCGGACAACAACGGCAACGTCCGCTCCGGCCCGTACGTCACGGTGCAGGACCAGGACGGCGTCTCGTCGAACGTCAGCCTGAACCTGCAGTACAGCATCGACGCGAAGTCGGTCACCGACATCTACCGGTCGTACAAGACCGAGGAGAACTTCAAGACGCAGTTCATCGGCAACTCGGTGCGCAGCGTCGTCCGCCAGGTGCCGAACGACTTCACCACCATCGAGCTCATCACCAAGCGCGGCACCGTCGAGAAGGCGATGATCCAGGCGCTCGAGACGCGGTGGAAGGGCTCGGGTGTGCACGTCGACAACTTCGCCCTGCAGGAGATCACGCCGCCGAAGTCGGTCATCGACGCGTACGCCACCGCGCAGCAGGCGCAGATCCAGGTCACGAAGGAGCGCGCGCTCCTGGATGCCAAGAAGGTGCAGGCGCAGCAGCAGGTCGCCGAGGCGCAGGGTCAGGCCGACGCCAACGAGGTCCTCAACGAGCACCCGCTGTCCGACGCCGCGCTCAAGCAGCGCGAGATCGAGGCGCTCAAGAGCGCCGGCGACAACGGCTCCCTGATCGTCGTGCCGCAGGGCACCGACAACATCCTCAGCCTGCCGGGGACCTCGGGTTCGAAGAGCAAGTAGCGCGCCGAGACGCCGCCCAGTCGCCGAGACGCCTCCGTCTTCGGAGGCGTCTCGCGCACGGGGCGGCGTCGGGGGAACACGACGGCGTCTTCCGGGTCCGAGACGCGCGCCGTGACGGACGGGAGGCACGGTGCCAGCTGGCGCCGTGCCTCCAGTCAGTCCGCGTGGCGGGGTCCAGGGCCCCGCTCAGGCCGCGCCGTGACTGGCGCGGCTGCGCCGCGAGAGCGAGTCGATGATGACGGCCAGCAGCAGGACCGCGCCGGTGATCATGTAGCGGATCGACGAGTCGAGGCTCAGCAGGGTGAGCCCGTTCGAGATCGACTGGATCACGATGATGCCGAGCAGTGCCGACCAGGCGCTGCCACGGCCACCGAACAGGCTGGTCCCGCCGATGACGGCTGCGGCGATCGCGTTGAGGTTCGTGTCCCCGGCGCCGGACGACAGGCTCGCCGAGTTCAGGCGGGCCGCGGCGAGGATGCCGCCGACGGTGGCGAAGAGCGAGGTCAGCATGAACACCGAGATGTAGATGCGGTTCACCCGGATCCCGGAGCGCCGTGCTGCCTCGACGTTCCCGCCGACCGCGAAGACCGAGCGGCCCCAGCGGGTGCGCTTCAGCACGAAGTTCATCAGAACGACCAGCACCACGAAGAACACGAACGATGTACCGGTGCCGAAGTCGCGCGACAGGTACCAGACCATCAGTGCGAGGCCGAGGAACAGGGCGACGGCCTTCACGACGGTCAGGGACATCGCCCCGGTCGACAGCCCGGCACGGCGGCGGCGGGCAGCGCGTCGGATCTCGGTGAAGAAGAGTCCTCCGGCGGCCAGGACGGCGAGCAGGTAGGCGAGCCACGGCGGCAGGTACGAGGCCGAGGCGAACTGCACGATCGGGGAGTCGTACGGCAGGTTGATCGAGCCGTTCGGGCCGAGGATGAGCAGCTGCAGCCCGAGGAACCCGAGCAGACCGGCGAGCGTGATGACGAAGCTCGGCACCCCGAAGCGGGTGAACAGCAGGCCGTAGAGCAGACCGGCGGCGGCACCGACGGCCAGGGCGACGGTGAGCACGAGCCACAGCGGCCAGCCGAGCGTGGTGAGGCCCTGGCCGAGGATCGCGGCGGAGAGCCCGCTGACGCTGCCGACGGACAGGTCGATCTCGCCGAGCAGCAGCACGAGGACGATGCCGATCGCGATCGTGCCGACCGCGGCGCACTGCAGGGCGAGGTTGACCAGGTTGCCCGGGGACAGGAAGTCGGGGGAGAGCGCCTGGAACACCGCCCAGATGACGATGAGTCCGACGACCACCGGCAGCGAACCGATGTCACCGCCGCGCACCCGGCGGACGAACGCCTTCGCCGCGCCGCCGATCCCCTGGTCGCGCAGGAGCCGCTCGTCCTGCAGGTCGGCCGCCGAGGGGGTCGGGGTCGCTGCGGTGAGGGTCTCGTCGGTCTTGCTCATGCGCTGGTCTCCTGCTCGGTGCGGGCGGCGGCGCGACGGGTGACGGCGTTGTCGGTGGCGCCGGTGATGGCCGCGATGATCTCCTCGTAGGAGACGTCGTCGATGCGGAACGTGCCGTTGTTGCGCCCGAGTCGCAGGACCGCGACCCGGTCGGCGACGGCCTGCACGTCCGCGAGGTTGTGGCTGATGAGCACGACGCCGAGGCCGCGCTCGCGCAGGCGTTCGACGAGGTTCAGGACCTCGGCGGTCTGCGCGACGCCGAGCGCGGCGGTGGGCTCGTCGAGGACGACCACCTGCGGGTCGCCGATCAGCGAGCGGGCGATCGCCACGGTCTGCCGCTGCCCACCGGACAGCGACGCGATCGGGATCCGCACCGACGGGATCCGCGCGGCGAGCTGCTGCAGGAGCTCCCACGAGCGGCGCTCCATCTCCTCTTCGTCGAGGAACGGGTGCGCGATCTCGCGACCGAGGAACAGGTTCGAGACCACGTCGAGGTTGTCGGCGAGGGCGAGGTCCTGGAACACCGTGGCGATGCCGAGGGTCTGGGCCGCCGCGGGGTTCGGGACGCTGACCTCGTCGCCGCCGAAGGTGATCGTGCCACCGTCCGGTGTGTAGACCCCGGCGAGGATCTTCACGAACGTCGACTTGCCGGCGCCGTTGTCGCCGACGATGGCGACCACCTCGCCCGGGTAGACGTCGAAGTCGATGTCGCTGAGGGCCTGGACGGCGCCGAACCGCTTGGTGATCCCGCGCAGGGACATCACCGGGTCGGCGGAGGGGTGTGCTGCTGGTGACGCGTTGCTCACGGGTGTCGTGCTCACGGGTGTCGTCCTCGATCGGTGAGGCCCGCCCGGTCCGCAGTCGGACCGGGCGGGCAGAGGGGGTCGGACCTACTTGATGCCGGCGCTGTCGCAGGCCGACTTGTACTGCGCGGTGCAGATCTTCGACACCTCGTACAGGCCGTCCTTGACCACCGTCGACTGGACGTTGTCCGTGGTGACGGCGACCGGGTCGAGCAGCGTCGACTGGACGCTGGCGCCGCCGGCGGTGTCGACGGTGGTGTCGCCCTTCGGGGTCTCACCCTTGGCGAACTGGATCGCCAGGTCGGCGGCCTTCGACGCCTCGGGCTTGAAGGCCTTGTAGACGGTCATGTACTGCTCACCGGCGAGGATCCGCTGGATGCCCGCGAGCGAGGCGTCCTGCCCGGTGACGGGCGGGAGCTCGGTGACGCCGGCCGACTTCAGCGCCGCGATGACGCCGCCGCCGGTGTCGTCGTTCGCCGCGTAGACGCCGGTGATCTTGTCCTTGCCGAGCTTGCTGATCTGGCCGGCTGCCCAGTCCTGCGCCTTCGCGGGGTCCCATCCGGGGGTGTCGTACTCGGCGAGCACCTTGTAGCCGCTGTCGTCGATGACCGAGTGGGCGCCCTTCTTGAACTGCGAGGCGTTGTTGTCGGTGGGGGAGCCGTTCACCATGATGATGCCCGAGCCCTCCGGGACCTTCTTCGCCTTGAGGGCGTCGACGAGTGCCTGGCCCTGCAGCTCACCGACCTTCTCGTTGTCGAACGAGATGTAGTAGCTCAGGTCGGGGCTGTTGATGAGCCGGTCGTAGGAGATCACCGGCACCTTCTTGGCCTTCGCCTGCTGGACGATGGACGCTGCGGCCTCGCCGTCGAACGGGTCGAGGACCAGGACCTTGACGCCCTGCGTGAGCATCGACTGGGCCTGCTGCAGCTGCTTCGACGCGTCGCCGTCGGCGTTCGCGTAGATGACCGAGCAGCCGCTGCACTGCTTCTTCACCTCGGCGGTGAAGAGCGGACGGTCGGCGCTGGCGTAGCGGGCGGTGACGGAGTCGGGCAGGAGCAGGCCGATCTTGGCCTTCGACGCGTCGCCGCCGCCTCCGCCGGAACCGGTCCCGGCGTCCGCGCCGTTGGAACAGCCCGCCAGGGTGGTGATCGCGAGCAGCAGGGCGCTGACGCCCAGCATCGCTCGTGTGGTGGATTTCTTCATTGAAACGTCCTCCAACAGTGGACCGCCCCCATCGGCGGTGCCCTGAGTGTGACAGCGAGCGTTCTTGGCTGCAAGAGTTGAACGCAAGGACCGCGCGCCGTGACGAAAACGTTATCCGGAGGGCGCGGGGCGCCCCGGCTCGCCCGCGCCTATCGTGCGCGCGTCACGTCCACGGCTTCGATCGCCAGGGCCAGCGCGCCGGTCACCGAGGCCTTCTCGCCGAGCTGCCCCTGCACCACGTCCGGCGTGCCGTCCACGTCGACGATCAACGACGACTCGAGGGCGTGCCGCATCGGGCCGAGCAGGAGTTCCCCGGCACGTGCGAACTCGCCCGTGACCACGACCCGCTCCGGGTCGAGGACGTTGCAGAGCCCCACCGCCGCCGAACCGATCGCCCGCCCGGCGTCGGCCACGGCGCGCATGCAGACCTGGTCGCCGCCCATCGCGCGCAGGATCAGGTCCGCCAGCTTGAGGGTGCCGACCTCGTCGCGGACGCCCTCGAGCACGGCGGGTGCGCCGGCGATCGCCTCGAGGCATCCGCGGTTGCCGCACCGGCACAGGGGTCCGTCCGGCAGGACGGGGGTGTGCCCGAACTCGCCGGCGATGCCGTGGTGCCCACGGAACAGGTGCCCGCCCAGCACGAGTCCGGCACCGATGCCGTTGCCGACGTCGAGCGTCACCACGGTGTCGCGGCCGCGTGCAGCCCCGCTCCGGTGTTCGGCGAGGGCGGCGAGGTTGGCCGAGTTGTCGACCTGCACGGGCTTGTCCATCCGCCGGGCCAGCGACTGGCCGAGCGCGATGCCGTCCCAACCCCGCAGGATCCCGCCGCGCGCCGTCATCCCGGTGCGGGCGTCGATCGGGGCGGCCACGGCGAGGCCGACGGCGAGCACCTCGTCCATCGACGACTCGATGGACTCCACCATGTCCAGCACGAGCAGCGCGGTCTTGTCGAGCTCGGCGTCGGCACGGTGGTCGCGGGCCAGGGGCATGTGCCGCTCGGCCAGCACGGCACCGTTCAGGTCCGACAGCGCCAGCCGCAGGTGCCGCGGCGAGACGTGCACCCCGGCGACCAGCCCGAGGCCGTGCGGCAGGGTCACGCGGAGCGCCCGACGGCCGCTCGAGGTGCTCGGCGTCGCGTGCAGGGCACCGGTCGCGACGAGTTCCTTGACGATGTTCGAGACGGTCGCGGGGGAGAGTCCGGTCACCCCGGCGAGCTCGACCTGCGTCAGCCCGCCGTGCCGCTTCACCGCGCTGACGACTCGGCCCCGGTTGGCTTCACGCAGTGAAGCTTGGTTCCCCGGACTGCGGCGCGGCTCTGACACGGGGACAGCGTAACGGGCGGGTCCGGAACGCTCGCCGTGTCGGACTGGAGGCACGGCGCCAGCTGGCACCATGCCTCCAGGCCGTGGGTGGTCGCGTTCACCGCCCGCACCCGTCGTCAGACGCGTCGCGCCGTCCGGTCGAGGCGCGGGGTCGGGACGCCCAGGGCGGCGGCGGTGCGCCGGACGTCCTCGAGGACCGCCAGGGGTTCCGCGGCGGTCGGGTCGTCGTGCGCGGCGAGGCTCGCACGCGCGATCGGGACGAGCGCCGTGGCCGCGGCCACCACGGCGGCCGTCACCCCCGGGCGTCGGACGGGCAGCGTCGTGGAGCGGTGCCGAGCGAGGTCGACGCCCCGTGCCTGCAGGACCGGGAGCAGTTCCCGACCGATCAGGAACGCCTCGCGGAGCGCGTGTCTGTCCCCGACCATCGTCGCCAGGCCGCCGCTCTGCAGCGCCCGCGCGAACATGCCGGCGTCGAGCACGAAGTGCAGCCACAGCCACCCCCGGATGTCGTCCTCGTCCTGCACGGTGAACCCCGACTGCTGGAACACCGACCGCACCAGCTCCCGCCGATCCGGAGCCGCGCCCGTCGTCCCGAGCCGGACCGAACGGAGGACGGCACCGTGCAGGACCCCGTCGGCGTCGAACCCGCCGCCGGCGCCCGGGAACCCGAACAGCACCCGGTCCGCGGCGAGCGGTGCGACCGCGGCGAGGGGTTCGTCCCACACGTTGCCGAGGACCAGCACCGTGGCGTCGCCGATGCGGGGCGCCAGGGTGGCCACGGCCTCCTGCAGTCGGTGGTGGCCGACGCTGAGGACGACGAGGTCGTACGCGTCGTCCGTGTCGATCGACTCGATCAGTCGCGTCGGCGACGTCGATCGGATCCGCCGACCCAGGGGTCCGCGGCGGCCGTCGATGACGTCGGTCTGCACGCTGTCGCCGTACTCGGCAGCGCGCCCGGGCCGCACCAGGTGGTCGACCTGGTGCCCGGAGTGCTGGAAGGCCTGGCCGTAGATCGTGGCGATGACGCCCCGTCCGAGCATGAGGATCCGCATCAGGCACCTGTCCGCTAGTCTGGAGACGATCTCCACTTGGAAGATATGGAGATTGTTTCCACTTGTCAAGGAGTCTCTGTGCCGGTCGAGGAACCCCTGCCTGCCGCGAAGCCGATGCGCGCCGACGCCCGTCGGAACCGCGACGCGATCGTGGCCGCTGCCCGGACGGCGTTCGAGCGTGACGAGCAGCTGCGCTTCGACGACTTCGCCGGACGCGCCGGCGTCGGCGTCGGCACGCTCTACCGACACTTCCCGACGCGTGAAGCGCTGGCGGCGGCGGTCTACCGGGGTGAGGTCGACGTCCTCTGCCGCCGTGCTCGTGAATCGACGCGGCCCGCGGCGGAGAGCCTCGACGACTTCCTGCGCGGGTTCGTGGAGTACGTGGTCGACCGCGCGGCGCTCGCCCGCACCCTCGCCGCCGTGGTCGACGCCACCACGCAGGCCGAGGGCGGGGGAGACCTGGAGCGGACACTCGCCGAGCTGATGGCGCGCGCGGCAGGTGACGGGGCCATCCGGTCCGACGTCGCCCCCGGGACGGTGCTCATGCTGCTGCACGGCATCGGGGCCGGGATCGATCGCCCAGGGTGGGCAACGGAAGCCCGTGCTGCCGCCGACCTGGTCTCCCGCGGACTCCAGGCCCGCTGATCCGGCGCTTCAGCGCAGGTTCCGGAACGTCGCACGGACGTCGTCGACGAGCAGCTCCGGCTGTTCGAGCATCGCGAAGTGGCCGCCGCGCGCCACCTCGTTGAAGAACACCAGGTCGGTGTACCGGCGCGCTGCCCAGCGGCGCGACCGGCGGACGTACTCGCCCGGCATGATGCTCAGGCCGACGGGCAGGGTCAGTGGCTCCTCGACGGTGCCCGGGGTGGCCCAGCCGGTCCGGGTCGCCTCCCAGTAGGTCCGCGCCGAGGACGCGGCGGTGTTCGGCAACCAGTACAGCATGACGTCGTCGAGGATCTCGTCGAGCGGGAAGAGCCGCTCGGCATCGCCGTGTTCGTCGTGCGAGCCGCCGACGTCCTGGAACATCGCGTAGATCCACGACGCCAGCCCGACTGGTGAGTCCGCCAACGAGTACCCGATGGTCTGTGGGCGGGTCGACATCTGCTGCGAGTAGGCCGACAGCTCGCGCCAGTAGTGGCCGCTCTCCTGCAGCATGACCTGCTCGTCGGGGGAGGCGTTCCGCGCCTCGTCGTCCGTCGGCATGAACAGCGCCATGTTGAGGTGGATCCCGGCGAGTCCGATGTCCCCGGCGGCCTGCAGGGCTGCGAGCTCCGCGGTGACGGTGGCACCGAGGTCACCGCCCTGGGCGAACCAGTCCGCGTACCCGAGCCGGGACATCAGCACCGACCAGGCCCTCGCGGTCCGGGCGGTGTTCCACCCGGTCGTCGTCGGCTTCCCGGAGAAGCCGAACCCGGGCAGGCTCGGGATCACGACGTGGAACGCGTCCGCCGCGTCGCCGCCGTGCGCCACCGGGTCGGTGAGCGGACCGATCGCGTGGCGGAACTCCAGGACGGAACCGGGCCAGCCGTGGGTGAGCAGGAGCGGCCGGGCACCGGGGACGGCGGACCGGACGTGCAGGAAGTGGACCTCGAGCCCGTCGATCCGGGTCGTGTGCTGGCCCCAGCCGTTCAGCAGCGCCTCGGTCCGGCGCCAGTCGTACTCCGTCGTCCAGTGTTCGACGAGGGCGCGGACCTTCTCGAGTCGGGGTCCTTGCGAGGTGTCCTCGACGGTCTCGGCATCGGGCCAGCGGGTGGCCAGCAGGCGACTGCGCAGGTCGTCGAGCTCCACCTGGGGGACGTCGAGGGTGAGCGGGGTGATGGTTGCGGTGTCCGACATAGGGTCCTCGGCTGCTCGGCGTCATGGCGGCTGTCCGTCTTGATCGCAGATGATCTTTGCACAAGACGATCTTGTTCCGGTACGGTCTCTGGTATGGACAGTCCGACGCCGACCGATGCACTCCCCGAGATCGACTGGGGTGCCGAGGGGATCGAATCCGAACTCGGTTGGGCGCTGCCGCTGGCACTCCAGGGCTTCACGCGCCTGGGCAGCGAGGCGGTCGCCGACGTGCCGGGTGGTCCTCGTGGCTACCAGGTGCTCGTCGCGACCACCACCGAGGAACCGTCGTCGCAACTCGGACTCGCGCAGCGCCTCGGGATCGACAAGACCCAGATGACCTACATCGTCGACGCGCTCGAGGCGGGCGGGTTCGTCGAGCGCCGCCCGGCCCCGACGGACCGGCGGGTGCGGCAGGTCCACCCCACCGACGCCGGCCGTGCCCTGCTCGCCCGGACACGGTCCGCCCTGCGGGGCGCCGAGGGCGTGCTCATGCGGCACCTCGACGACGACGAACGGACGACGCTGCGCCGGCTGCTGGCCAGCGTCGCGCTCACCGCCGGGCTCGGCACCGCCGGACCGGACCAGGCGGACCCCACGTTCCAACACCCCCTCGCCGTCCCGGAGCGATCCCGACGGCGCACCGCGACGACCACGTCGACCACCACTCCAGTGAGGCCCCGCCCATGACCACCACCATCCTCGTCGCCGGCGCCACCGGCGACCTCGGGCACCGCATCGTCCGCGAGCTCACCCAGCACGACGTGCGGGTCCGGGTCCTCACCCGGCCCGGCAGCAGCACCGCCGCAGAACGCTTCGGCGACGACGCCCGTGTCGACGTCGTCGCCGCCGAGTACGGCGACCACGACGCCCTGACCCGGGTCGTCAGCGGGGCCAACGTCGTGGTCTCCGCCGTGAGCGGGACACGTCCGGTGATCGTCGACGCCCAGCGCGCGCTGCTCGCCGCGACCGTGGCGGCGGGCGTCCGGCGGTTCATCCCGTCCGACTACTCGGCCGACTACCGGCGGATCGCACCCGGCACCAACCGCAACTTCGAGCTGCGGCGCGAGTTCGCCGCCGACCTCGACGCGGCCCCGGTGCAGGCGACCTCCATCCTGACCGGCATGTTCACCGACCTGCTGACCGGCGAGGCCCCGATGATCCTGTTCGGCCGTCGGCTCGTGCTGTTCTGGTCGTCGGCGGACCAGGTGCTCGACTTCACCACGAAGGACGACGTCGCCCGGGTCGCTGCCCTCGCCGCCCTGGATGATCATGCTCCGCGGGTGATCGAGATGGCGGGTGACCAGGTCACCGCACGCGACGTCGCACGCACCATGAGCGAACTGACGGGGGAGCGCTTCCGGCTGCAGTGGGCCGGCACGACCGGGACCCTGTCCGCGATGAGCGCCGTCGGCCGGCGCCTGTCGAAGGACCCCGACGAGACGTTCCCGGCATGGCAGGGGATGCAGTACTTCGTGAGCATGTTCAGCGGGCAGGCGCAGCTGCACCACGTCGACAACGACCGCTACGGCGTGCAGTCGTGGACGAGTGTCCGTGACGTGCTCCGCGCACACCTCAGCGGGCAGGGCCACCCGGCGACGGACTGACGGGCGCGGTGTGCGGTCGTCGGCGGCGGAGCAGGAACGCGAGCCCGACGACGACGGCCGGCACCAGCGTGAGCGCGGCGAGCCAGACGAGGACGTCCCACTCGGGTGAGAGCGGCACGCCGAGCGCACTCGACGAGGTCCGCCAGACCTGGTCGCCGGGCCCCTCGTGCTCGTCGGCCCCGGTGACCGGGAACAGCAGCGCCGTCACCAGCGCCCAGCCCGCCAGCACCACGACGGCGACCATCGTCCACGGCCGAGGAGTGGGAGACGCGGACATCTGTGTCACCGGACCGTGGCACGCGAGCGCTCGGCCCGGGCGCCCCACCAAGTCGCCGCCACTGCGGCGGCCCCCAGGGCGAGCCCGACGACGCCGGCGAGCAAGCACACGGGCATGAGGATGCCGAGGCCGATGTTCGCACCGCCGCCCTCGGGGCCGTATGACGCGTCGTACAGCAGGGCGCCGACGCCGAGGAACCCCACGGCGAGCATCGCGGTACTGATCCAGTGGAGCGTCCGGGCTGCGGTCATGGTCATCGTTCCCCTCGGTCGTGTGGTCGACGAATCCTCGCACGCCCGTTCCGCCGCACATTCCCGGCGCGGCATCAGTCGATGGGCACCCGGCCAGGCCGGGACGCCCGGACGATCTGCCACACGCAGACCGCGAGCACGACGGCGCCGGTGCCACCCCGCGATCCACGTGCCGGCGACCCGATCATCGGCGCGGTCGTGCACGAGGTCGTACCCGCTCCGGGGACGGGGCCCGGACCGGTGTCTCGATCCGGCAACGACCCGGCCGTGCCGGCCATGCCGACCGGCGGACCGGAGGCCCGGCGCCAGCTGGCACCGGGCCTCCGGTCCGTCAGCCGGTCGGGGTGACCGCATCGCTCACGCCACGACGGCAGCAGGCGTCACCGGTGCGGCGCTCGCCGCGACGTGCCGTCGCCGTGCGGTGCCGGTCCGCACCCGGTGTGCCACCGACAGGGCCGCGGCTGCGGCGACGATCCACGCACCCAACGTGAGGAGCGCTCCCGTCGCGCCGGCCCCGTCGAAGTAGCTGAACCCGGTGACGGCGCCGAACGCGGCACCCGGCGGGAGGGCCTGTCCGACGGCGGCGAGCACAGGCGGCAAGAGGTGCGTGCTGATCGTTGCGCCGCTCGTCGCGTTGCCGAGGGTGGTGAAGAGGAGCGTCGAGACGATCACGCCCATCGGTCCGACGATCGAGGTGATCGCCATCGTGGACAGCGAGACGGCGACGGCGAGGAGCGAGAGCACGACGATCACAGCGCCGCTCGATGCGGGGACGGCGCCGTCGATCGGTCCGGCGATGACGGCGACCACCGCGGCCGCGGCGATGCTCCCCACCACCGTGACGACGATCCGGGTGCGGAGGCGCGCGAGGGCGCCGAGGGAGTTCATGACCTGCGCCAGGATGAATGCCGCCAGGGTCGTGCCGAAGACCAGGTAGAACCCCGCGATGCCCTGGGCGTCGTTCGTCGCGAGCGGGACGAGGTCCTGTGTGCGGGTGACCGAGGCGCCGGCGCCGGCCGCGACCCCGGAGAGCATCGTGGTCGCGGCGGTCGTCGCGCTCCGTCCCTCGGCGCCCGCGGTGTACAGGGTCCAGCCGTCGGAGCCGCCGTCGGGGACGAGGGCTGCGACGGCGTCGCGGGACCGGACGAGGTCGCGTGCGTCGGACGGGGACCCGGCGGTGCGGACGTCGGCGCGGTCGCCGAGCGCGCCCGCTGCCGCATCGGCCACCTGCGAGCCGACGACGGCGACGGGCAGGTGGTGCGGGGAAGGGGCCTTCTGCAGTCCGACGTACAGGCCGGCAAACGCTCCGGCGACGGTCATCGCGACGAGGACCTGGGTGATGAGGACGGGCAGGACCCGGCGCACCGGGGGGAAGCCGACGGGCTTCGAGGAGTTGTTAGTAATCGATTCATTACTCATGGAATCGGATGATACCCTCGCGGCATGGAGACAGCAAGGGGTCCGGTCCCGAAGGGTACGGAGCGCATGGCCGGCAGCCAGCGGCGCGAGGCCACCCTGACCGCGGCGGCGGCCGTGTTCGCCCGGCAGGGCTACCACGGCGCGACCACGGAGCGCATCGCGCAGGCCGCGGGGATCAGTCAGCCGTACGTCGTCCGCATGTTCGGCTCGAAGGAGAACCTGTTCCTCGCCGTCGTCGACGGGTGCCTCGAAGCCGTGCTCGACGCGTTCCGGGCGGCGCTCGACGACGGGCAGCCGGGCACCGTCGCGTCGCGGCTCGGCTCTGCCTACCGTGCGCTCGCGACCGAGGACGGCGTGCACCTCATCGTCATGCAGTCGTACATGCTCGGTGCCGACCCCGTCATCGGACCGGTCGCCCGAGACGGCTTCACCCGGATCCTGCACTTCATGGTCGAGGAGGCCGGGCTGTCGGAGTCCGCGGCGGAGTCGTTCCTTGCCAAGGGGATGCTGATCAACACGCTGCTCGGCATGCGGCTGGGGGACCAGGACGACCCGCTCGCGCAGCGGTTCACGCAGACGGTGTTCGGCCCGGACCCCGCAGGACCCGGGCCGACCGACCGCTGACGAGCGCCGTCGTCAGGCGATGCGCTCGACCCGGTCGACGAGCTCGCTGACGGCGTCCGTCGCGCTCGGGCGCTGCGCGGTCTCCTCGCCGAGTCGCCGTGCCGCGGTGAAGTGGCTGCGTTCCGCGAGCATCCGGTGCACCGCCGGACCGACCGCCGACGGCTCGTCGACCACGACCGCGACACCGGCCTCGGCGGCACGGGCCGCATTGATGAACTGGTCCGCGCCCTGCGGGAGCAGCACCATCGGCACCCCCACGCTGGCCGCGGCGAGCACCGTGCCGGCACCGGCCGCGGCGACGACCAGGTCCACGCCCTCGAGCAGCTCGCGCATCGGGCGGAACGGCAGGAAGTGCACGTGCTCGGTGTCGTCGAGTCGTTCGCCGATGACGCCGACGGTCGCCACCACGTCGACCTCGTCGGGGTGGAACCCGTCGAGGATCGCCGTCAGCAGCGTCGCGTCGCCGAAGACCGTGCCGAGGGTGACGAGCACCCGCGGTCGCCACTCGCTCGCCGGGAACGGTGCGAGCGGCTGTTCGGCGGCGACGTCGGGCCGGCTGTGCGGCTCGGAGCGGAACGGGATCGTGACGGGCGGCTGCGTCCACCCGGGTGCCTGCAGCGACACCGGCGTCGGGTCGAGCAGGGCCACCGGCGGTGTCGGCACGACCCCGCGCTGCTCGTAGCGGGGGAGCACGAGTTCGGCCATCGGGCGGCGGAACTCCTCGGGGACCTCGGGGCCGAAGGCGACGATCGCGTACGGCACGCCGAGCTCCGCGGCGACGAGCGGTCCGACCAGGTCGACGGCGTCCGCGACGACCACGTCGGGTTCCCACCCGCGCGTTGCGCGCAGGGCGTCGTCGACGGTCAGGTCGACGCGTGTGCCGGCGAAGAACTCGGCGACGGCCGCCGGTTCGGGGCGGTTCGCGGGGTCGCTGCCGGGGATCCGCCGGGCCACCTCGGCGAACAGGTCGGGAGGCATGGGCCCGGCCGCCAGGACCGGCACCGTGGGCAGTTCGGTCGACATGGGCTCGCGCATCCCACCACTGGTGAGCAGGGCGACGTCGTGTCCGGCCGCCTGCGCGGCACGGGCGAGCGGGACGAGGGGCAGGAGGTGTCCGAGTGCGGGCACGCCGGAGAAGAGGATGCGCAAGGGGGGTCTTCCTGGTTCGGGGTCAGTCGGCGGCGAGGACGAGCGGGATGCTGCGTCGGCGTCCGGTGACGAGGGGGATCGTGCCGGCGGCCACCATGAGCACGAGGCTCACGAGGGCGGCCGGGACCGCGGCCTGCAGGCCCAGGTGGGGCTGCGTGCCGGGGACGGTGACCGCGAGCGCGACGGCTTGTCCGCAGGCGGTGAGCACGAGGACCGCGGCGGCCACGAGGACCGCGGTGCCGACGAGGATGACGGATTCCCAGGCGGCACGGGCGAGCACGGTGGCGCGGGACCCGCCGGCGGCCTCGACCAGCGCGGCCTCCTGCTCGCGGGTACGCCCGGCCATCAGGACGGTGGCGGCCGCGCCGAAGAGCGACACGAGCAGCGGCCCACCGAGCATGAGCAGGACGCTCTGCACGTCGAGTCCACCACCCGACGACCCCGTGGTCCGTTGCACGGCGTCACCCAGGGTGTCGAAGCCGGCGAAGAGGCTGCCGGGCAGGGCGATCGTGATGACGAGCGCGCTCACCGTGGCGCTGCTCCGGTCGACGGAGAACGCGGCGGCGTTGCGGGCGAGGAACCACGATGCCGATCGGTGCGCGGGCACCACCGACGTCCAGGCCCGGAGGGCGGCCGGGAACACCACGGGGCCGATCGCGGTGCAGGCGGCCGTCAGGAGCGGCCCGATGAGCAGCACCTGCCCACCGGTCCGGACGCCGGCGTCGACGATCGAGCTGGTCAGCAGCGCGGCGAGCAGCAGCGCCACGGCACCCGCGGCCCACCGGGTCCACGTGGTCCGTGTGCGGACGGACTCGGGCTCCCGCAGGACCTCGATCGGGCGGACGAGGCCGGCTCGGCGCGACGGTCGGAGGCTGCTCAGGACGACCACGATCGTCACGGCGAGCACGACCGCGACGGCGCTGGTCGGACCGAACCGTTCGTCGAGGCCCCGGAGCCCGTCGGACTGCGACAACCCGAAGTGCAGGAACGCCGGCACGAACGGGGCCACGACGAGGCAGCCGATCGTGCTGCCGACCAGCGCCACGACCGCGAGCTGCAGCCGGACGACCACCGTCACCGTGCGGGACGGCACCCCCACCAGCTGCCAGAGCGCGTAACCGCGACGCTGCAGGTCGATCGTCAGGCGGGTGACGCTGCCGAGGACCGCGGTGACGGCGACGATCGTCAGCACGACGACGAGCGACGCGAGCGTGGCGAGGCCCCCGGCTCGGAGCAGGTCCGTCGGTCTGCCGGACCCGATGATCGCGAAGCCGGTCTCGAGCATCCCGGCGGCGATGGCGGCGGCCGCTGCGGTGGCCGCACTGACGACGAGGGCGCCGATCCAGATGCCGGCGTTCTGCCGGAGGTCGCTCAGGACGAGTCGGAGCACGTCAGGCCTCCTGCGCGGCGGCGGTCAGGGCCTCGAGGACCTGGGCGGCGTCCGGGTGCGCCAGCTCGCGGTGCACGGTGCCGTCGCGCAGGACGAGCACACGGTCGGCACGCGCAGCCGCTTCGAGGTCGTGCGTGACCATCACCACCGAGCGGGCACCGTCGGCCACCCGGCGCAGCAGGTCGAGGACCGCGTCACCGGCGGTGGTGTCGAGGGCGCCGGTCGGCTCGTCGGCGAACACGACGTGCGGTTCGGACGCCAGGACGCGTGCGATCGCGACCCGCTGCTGCTGCCCGCCGGACAGCGCGCCCGGTCGGTGGTCCCCGCGGTCGGCGAGTCCGACCGAGGCGAGCGCGGCGTCGACCTGGGCCGCGGAGACCGGCCGGTGGGCGAGGCTGGCGGGCAGCGCGATGTTCTGCCGCGCGGTCAGCGACGGGATGAGGTTGAACGACTGGAACACGAAGCCGACCGTCGAACGACGGAGCGCCTGCAGTTGCTTCGGCCGGAGGGTCTCGAGGCGTTGCCCGGCGATCGACACCGATCCGCTGTCGTAGGGCTCGAGGGCGGACAGGCAGTACAGCAGCGTCGACTTGCCGGAGCCGCTGGGGCCGACGACGGCGACGAACTCGCCCGGCAGCACGGACAGTGAGACGCCCCGGAGCACCGGGACCCTCGACTGTTCCGGCCCGGGGAACGACTTCGTCAGGTCGTGTGCCTGCAGGAGGGGTGCGGTCATGGTGTCAGTCCATCTCGTTCTCGGCGGCCGGTCACTGGTGCGGGCAAGAGGGTCGTGGTGGAGCCAGCTCCACCACGGCAGGGTCAGACGTCCGTCGCGGGGGCGGCCGACCGCAGGATGCCGAGGACCCGCGCGTACCGACGCTCCTGGTAGACCCCGTGCACACCGGCGAGCAGGACGGCCGTGACCACCCCGGCGGCCAGCGACCCGGACGGCACCCACGTGCTCGCGGTCAGCAGGGCCGCCCCGGCGCCGGCGACGATGCAGTTCACGACCGCGATCGCGCTCGACAGCGTGAAGAACACTCCACGCCAGGACAGCCGGAGCCCGATGTCGAGCAGCTCGTTCGGCGCGATCCGGTCCTCGGGCACCGGGAAGTACCGCGGGGCGCCCGGCAGGATCGTGCCGTACCAGCGGCGGATCCGCTGCATCGCGGCGAGGGCGACCACGTCCTCCAACGAGGTCTGGACGAGTCGCTCGTAGGTGAAGACGCCGAGCAGCACGACGACCGGGATCACCACGGCGAGGTAGCCCGTGGCGAAGTCGGTGTCGGCCAGGAACCCGAACGCCACCAGGGCGCTCGACAGCGTCGTCAGGTAGATCGCGGCCCGGGTCGACGACTCCGAGACGGTGATGCCGCGCGCGGTCTGGAGCACGAAGTGCTCGGTGACGAGCGCCGTGAAGAACGCGCTCGGCGCGTCCGGCAGCCGCGCGGCCGCGTGGTCGGCGTCACCGCCGGTGTCGTCGGCCGTGCCGCTCGCCGTGTCGTCGGCGGGGCCTTCCGGCATGGGCGCCTCCCGGTGGTCGTCGTGGTCGCGACCCGGTGCCGGGTCGCCGCCACGAGGCTCGCAGCTGGTCCACCGACGGTGCATCCGTTGCGTGACGTAACCCGTGCCTCCAGGCCGTCGGCCGGTGCGTCAGTCCGTCGGACCGGACGCTGCCAGCGCGGCCGCCAGCTCGGTTCGACTCGTCACGCCGAGCTTCGGGAACACCTTGTACAGGTGTGTGCTGACGGTGCGGTGCGACAGGTAGATGCGGTCCGCGATCTCGCGGTTCGTCATGCCGGCGGCGGCGAGCCGCGCGATCTGCAGCTCCTGGGGCGTGAGCTGTTCGCGCGTCGGCGCCGTCGTGCTGCCGGCCCGCTCCGGGGCCTCGCCGGCTGCGCGGAGTTCCGCCGCGGCGCGAGCGGCGAAGCCCGCGGTGCCGGCGGCGTCGAACGCGTGGAGCGCCTCGCGCAGGTGCAGCCGTGCCTCGACCACACGGCGCTCGCGGCGGAGCCACTCGCCGAACAGCAGCTGGGTCCTCGCCAGTTCGACGGGGGCGTCGGCGAGGCGGCCGACCTCGATCGCGCGGGCGTAGAGGGGCTCCGGGTCCGCGCCGTCCGTGCCCGTTCCCGCCGCGTCCGTGCCCTCGGCGAGCAGCGCCCGGCTCCGGACGACGAGTGCGGTCAGGTGCGCGGACCCGGTGGTGCGGGCGACCGCCTCGGCCTCGGCGAGGTTCTCGACGACCGACTCGGGTCGACCACCCCGGACTGCGGCCTCGGTGCGGTCGGCGATCGCCCACAGCGACCGGGTCGCGTGGACGGTCATGTGCGTGAACTCGATCTGGGCGTCCCGGTGGCGCCGCTGACCGAGGGCGACGAGTCCCGCTGCCCACCGCGCGTCGGCGCTGGCGAGGGCGAGCCGCCCGCCGTGCGCGAACTCCGAGCCCTCGCGCAGCGCGGCCAGCGCGGCCTCGTCGTCGCCGAGCAGGGCGTGGCCCCGGGCGAGCGTGGCGTAGGCCATCCCGGCGATGAGCGGGAGCTGCACGTCGCGGGCGATGCGGACGGCGTACTCGGCGTCGGCCAGGCCGTCCCGCACCCGCCCGCGCAGCATGAGCACCGTCGCCCGGCCCCGGAGCGCCTGGGTCTCGTCGGCGACGGCGCCGAGCTGGTGGGCGCGCTCGTACGCCAGCTCCCAGCACGTCAGCGCGGTCTCGAGGTCCTGCTGGGACTCGGCGGCGATCGCGAGGGACGCCATCGCGAGCGGCTGCTCGGTGAGCTGCGGCACCAGGTGTGCGAGTTCGGTGCGCAGGTGGTGGGCGGAGCCGAGCGGCGCGAGCACGGCGAGGGCCACCGGCTTCAGCGGGCTCGCCGACCGCACCGAGAGCAGTGCCGCCTCGATGTCCTGCCACTCCGACCGCGGCAGGTTGCGGCCGCGGGCGTTGAGGGCGGCCGCCCAGAGCACCCGAACGAGCCGGTCGGCGTGCTCCGGGCCGGCGAGCACGGGCCGGATCCGGCGGAGTTCGATGCGCGGTCGGCCGGCAGCACCCGTGGTCAGGCTCAGCACCGTCTGCGTGACGGCGGTCTCGGTGACCGTCTCGGGGTCGGCAGCGAGGGAGTCGACCTGCTCCAGGAGCTCGATCGCCTCGGCCGTCATGCCGGCGGCCCGAGCGGTCTCGGCGGCGCGGCCCAGCCGACGTGCCCGGCCGGTGACGCCCTGCGACAGCGTGGCCGCACGCTCGTAGGCACGGACCGCCTCGGGGCGGGCACCCCGCTGTGCCGCGCGGTCGGCGGCGGCCTCGAGGTCGGCGGCGACGGACTCGTCCCGCTCGAACGTCGCCGAGGCCCGGTGCCAGGCGGCGCGCATGCCGTCTGCGACCACCGATGCGAGTGCTCGGTGCGCCGCGGACCGTGCGGCGGCCGAGGCGTTGCCGATCACCGCCGAGCGCAGGAGCGGGTGGCGGAAGCGCAGGGAGACGAGGTCGGTGCGGAGGAGCCCGAGTTCCTCGAGCGGTTCGAGGTCGTCGACCCCGAGGTCCATCGTCCGGGCCGCCGCCATGACGTCCTGCAGGCCTGCGTCGTCGGCCGCCGCGGCGAGCAGCAGGAACGAGCGGCTGCCGGACGGGACGGCGGCGACCTGCTCGAGGAACGCCTGCTCGAGCCGCCGCGTGGTGGGGAGCCGGGACGCGATGGTGGCCGGGCCGCCCGTGGCCCAGGTGACGGGGAGTTCGTGCAGGGCGAGTGGGTTGCCGCCGGCCTCGGCCAGTACGCGTCGGCGGACCGAGGCAGACAGGGTGCCGGCGTGTGCGTCGAGCAGGGCCTCGGCGGCGTCGTCGGGGAGCGGCCCGAGCTCGAACCGCGTGAAGCTGCACGGGGGGACGGCGTTCGGGGCGTGTCCGGTCCGGGCCGCCGCGATGACGACGACCGGGGCGTTCGAGAGCCTGCGCCCCACGAAGTCGAGCACCTCGGTGGTGGACCGGTCGAGCCACTGCAGGTCTTCGGCGCGGACGAACACCGGCCGGTGCGACGCGGCCTCCTCGAGCAGCCCGAGCGTCGCGGTGCTCACCAGGAGACGGTCCGGGCTCGGGCCGTCCTCGACCGCGAGGGCCGTGAGCAGTGCGGTCCGCTGCCGGGGTGGCAGGGCCGACGCGAAGGGCAGCAGCGGGTGGAGCAGCTCGTGCAGGCCGTCGAAGCCCACGCTGTTCGCGCCCTGGATGCCGGTGCAGGTCAGCACGCGGAATCCCGCTCGACGCGCGTGCCGTTCGACGGCGGCGAGCAGGGTCGTCTTGCCGATGCCCGCCTCGCCCTCGACGAGGACCGCGGCGCCGCGTTCGGCTGTTCCGTCCGCCGCCGCCGCGGCATCGTCGAGCATGCGCGTGAGGGCTGCGAGTTCGTCTGCGCGGCCGAACAGTGCACGGTCGTGGACCGGCGGTGACACAGCTCGTTCGGCGTCCACACGCTGCCCTTCGCTCATTTAGGTGATCTTTCACCTAAATTACGACGTACTGGCACGCCAGGGCAAGCGCAGCTAGGGGTGGTCGGCCGGTCGGGGCAGGGTGCCGTGCTCGAGCACCGACTCGTACACGCGCTCGAGCACGTCCGCGAAGCCCGTCAGCTCGTCCTCGCGCAGGTCGCTGAAGAACATGTCCTTGACGAGTTCGGTGTGGCTCGGTGTCGCTTCGCGGAGCGTCCGCCAGCCCGCCTCGGTCAGAGCGACGGCCGTGGTGCGCCGGTCGTGTTCGGCACGACGGAGCTCGAGGAACCCGCGTTCGGCCATGCGTTTGGCATGGTGGGAGGCACGGCTGCGCTCCCACCCGATGCGGGTCGCCAGGGCCGACATCGTCATCTCGCCGCCCGGCTCGCTCGTGAGCGCGACGAGGACGTCGTAGTCGGCGAGCGAGATGTCGCTGTCCGCACGCAATTGCCGGTTCATCTCGTACCGCAGGCGCAGCTGGAGCTTCATGTACGCGTACCAGGTGCGCACCTGCTCGGCGCTCATGTAGGCGTACGGCGACTCCGGGGGCACCTCGTGCTGCATCGACATCGCCCGTGTCCTCCTGCCGCGCCCGCCGTCCAGACGCCCGACCATCATCGCAGGGTGTGTGACGCTGCGCCGGGTCGGGCGTCTGCGGGTGGGTTCAGCTGGTCAGCAGCGTGTAGACCTTCGCGATCACGTCGCCCTCGACGAAGCAGATGTCCATCCCGGACACGACGGGCGGTTGCCCCTCCGGTCCGAAGTGCCAGGCGAGGTACCCCATCCCGTGGTTCTCGGAGACCGGGCCGGCCGGCGAGAACACGAACCCGGGGGCCTCGTCGAGCAGGCGCTGCGCCTTGGTGTGCAGGGCGTCGTGGCCGGTGACGACCTCGTCGGGGTCCAGGAACTCGACGTCCGGGGCGTACGTCCGTTCGATGGCGGCGCGGCGGCGGTCCGGGTCGCGTTCCCCGAACACCTCGAACAGGTTGGCGTGCATGAGCGATTCGAGCGGTTGCGACATCGTGTCTCCGTCGGTGGTCGGTGGTCGGTGGTCGGTCGGTGTCGGGGTGCGGTGGTGGCGATCTTCGTCAAGTGTGCGACGGGGACCGGTCGGTCCAGTCGAAGACGAGGTCCCGGTGCGCGATCGCCCACGCCCCGTCAGCTCGCACGAACCGGTCGAGGTAGCGGATGGACATCGTCAGCAGCACCCGCTCGTCCCCGTCGTGCAGCACGTGGAACGCGACGCAGTACGTCTCGCCCTCGGCGGTGTCGGGCCCCGTGAACCGGATCGTGGACTGGCCGTTGAGGTACGTCGTCACCTCATACTGCGCGATCAGTCCGCCGAACGTCTCGGCCAGGCGCTCCCGGCCGTGGATCGTGTCGACCGGATCGTGCGAGGAGGGGTCGCCGTCGTACAGCACGACGACCCCGTCCTCGGTGAACACGGACGCCTCGAGCACCGCGTCGCGACGGTCGGCCCCGCGGGCGTAGGTTGCCAGCAGGGTGCGGATCTCCTCGCGCGCGACGAGCGTCTCGAGCGTCTCCGGGGTGCTCGCGCGGCCGTGCTCCTGCTCAGGCAAGGGCTGCGCGGAGCGACGCGGTGGCGAGCATCAGCGCGTGCTTCGCGGCCTCGGTGTCGTGCAGCGCGTTCACCATCACGAAGTCGTGGACGATGCCGCCGAACCGGGCGTTCGTCGCCTTGACGCCGGCTTCGCGCAGGCGTGCCGCGAAGGCCTCGCCCTCGTCGCGGAGCACGTCGGCCTCGCCGGTGATGACGAGGGTCTCGGGCAGGGTCGCGAGCACCTCGAGCGGCGCACGGAGCGGCGACACCGTGGGCAGGGCACGCACGGCCTCGTCGGTCGTGTACTGGTCCCAGTACCACTGCATGCCGGCGCGGGTGAGGAAGTAGCCCTCGGCGAACTCCTCGTACGAGCCGGTGTCGAACGCGGCGTTCGTCACCGGGTAGAAGGCGACGAGCTTCACGAATTCGACGTCCCCGCGCTCGGCGGCGAGGAGTGCCAGGGCGATCGCCATGTTGCCGCCGACCGAGTCACCCGAGACCGCGAAGCGCGAGGCGTCGAGCCCCTTGTCGCCGCCCTCCTTGACGACCCACTGGGCCGCGGCGTACGACTGCTCGAGTGCGACCGGGTGGCCGACCTCGGGCGAGCGGTCGTACTCCGGGAACACGACGGCGGCGTTCGACCCGATGGCGAGGTCGCGCACCAGGCGGTCGTGGGTGTGGGCGTCGCCGAAGACCCAGCCGGCACCGTGCACGTACAGGATCACGGGCAGGTTCGCGGTGGTGCCGGCCGGCTTGACCAGGCGGATCTTCACGGTGCCGGTGGGACCGCCCTCGATCTCCAGCCACTCCTCGTCGACCTCGGGCTTGAAGATGGGGGAGTCCTGCACGGAGTCGACCGCCTTGCGCCCCTCGGCGGGCGGCAGGTCGTTCAGGAACGGCGGGTTCGACGTCGCGTCGACGAACTCCTGGGCGGCGGGCTCCAGGGCGATGTGCTTCGGGTTTCCGGTCATGGTGGGCTCCTCGTTGGTCGCTGGTGACGGATGGTGCGTGGCGTGCTCCACGCTGACAGGAGGCCCGTCCCGGCAGCATCCGTCAGGTGACGTATCCGGTACCCAGCGTCCAGAGCCGTTCCGCGTCGCCGTGGTCCAGCGCGTACCGCGCCACCCCGCGGTCGTGGCCGGTGCCGTCGTCGACCACCGGTGACTCCTGGTTGTCCTCGAAGTACCGCCCGGTCACGCCGGCGACCAGCGGGGAGGCGACCAGCAGTGCCGAAGTCGCCGCGCCCTGCGCCGGCGTCTTGAAGAACGGCTGCTCGATCCGGTTGCCGTCGTCGTCGAGCGCGCCCATCGCCCGGAGCGTCGCGTCGTCGAGGTGGCGCTGGAGCCGGGTCGTGATCCAGCCGGGCATCACGGCGTTCGCGGTGACGCCGTGCTCCGCCCAGCGGTCGGCGACGCCCACCGCGAGGAGCACGTCGGCCGTCTTCGACTGCGCGTAGGCGGTCCACCGGTCGTACGGACGTACGGCGAAGTGCGGGTCTTCGAAGTGGAACGGGGAGCGCAGGTGCGCGGTCGAGCTCACCGTCACCACCCGCGCGGACCCGGCCGCGAACAGGTGCTCCCGCAGGCCGAGCAGCAGGGCGAAGTGGCCGAGGTGGTTCGTCGCGAGCTGCATCTCCCAGCCCGATGCGGCGAGCTGCTTCTCGGGCAGGGCCATCACGCCGGCGTTGGCGACCACCCCGTCGACCGGGCCCTGCCACGCGTCGGTGAAGCGGCGCACGGAACCGAGGTCGCTGAGGTCGAGCGCTCGCGGCACGACCCGGCCACGGGCCTCCAGGTCGGCGAACGCCGCGGCGGCGCGGGCCGTGTCGCGCACCCCGACGACGACCTCGGCTCCGGCGCCGGCGAGGGCGCGCACGGTCTCCGCGCCGATGCCGGAGGCGCCTCCGGTCACCAGGTACCGGCGGCCGTGCAGGTCCACGCCGGCGAGGACGTCGGCCGCGGTGGCGGATGCGGAGAAGGGGGTGCGGACGGGGTCAGACATCGTCGCGCTCCGTCCGTGCCGTGGCGAGCCGCTCGATGATCCGGGCCAGCTGCTGCGGCATGTCCCCGGGCTTCCGGGCGGTGACGAACTGGCCGTCCTCGACGACCGGCTCGTCGATCCAGGTGCCGCCCGCTGCACGGACCTCGTCGGCGACCTCGTGCCAGGACGTCAGGCTGCGTCCGTCGACCAGCCCGGCGGAGGCCAGGACCTGGGGTCCGTGGCACACGGAGCCGATGAGTCGGCCCGTGGCGGCGAAGTCCCGGACGAACGCCAGGGCCTCGGGGACGGTCCGGACCTCGGCCGGGGCCAGGCCGCCGGGGATGAAGACCGCGTCGTAGTGCTCGGCGGTGGCGTCCGCGACGCGCTGCAGCCCGGTCCGCAGGGACAGGCCGACGTACCCGGTGAGGGTCCCGCCGTCGGGCGTCAGGACGTCGACGTCGTAGCCGGCCTCGACGAAGCGGTAGTAGGGGTAGAAGAACTCGACGTCCTCGACGCGGTCCGCGGTGACGATCGCGATCCGGCCGACCGGGGGTCGGTCGGCGCGGATCGCGGCGCGGTTGTCGGTGACGTGGGGGTCGGTGGTGGTGGGCACGGTGGTCACTCCTTCGGCGTCGAGGCCGTTGCCTCGGCATTGTTTGACAAGCATCAAACCATTGGGATCATCCCTGATAGGTTTGATGCATGTCAAACGAAGAGTCGACGGTCGGGCACGACCCCTTCCCCCTGCCCGCCGTCGAGGACCTCGAACTGGTGCGGGTGCTCCGGGCGGCCGGTGACCCCGCGCGACTGGTGATCATCGAGCGGCTGTCGGACGGCGACCACCACCCGTGCAACCTCACCGACTACCGGCTCGACATCCACAAGACGACGCTCTCGCACCACTTCAAGGTGCTGCGAGAGTCGGGGCTGACCCGGACGCGTGTGACGGGGCGCGAGCACGCCGTGCAGCTGCGCCGAGACGCGCTCGACGCGCGCTGGCCAGGGCTGCTCGACACGCTCGTCGCGGCTGCGGTGCGGGACGACCCCGAGGCGCAGGCGGCGCCCGAGGTGTCGCCCGCGGGCTAGCGGCGAGCCGCTGCCGCCAGTGCGGCGGTCATGCCGGCCCGGTCGTGCCGGACCCCGTACGCCGGCTGGTCGCGTTCGTACCGCCAGCCCTCACTGAGCGTCCCCACGTCGACCACGTCGAACCCGAACCGGTCGAGCAGCTCGGTGACGACGGCCTTCGCGTCCGCGTCGTCCCCGGCGACGGTCAGCGCTCGGCGCCCCGGCGTGCCCGCGGGGGACCCGTCCGTGGTGACGTCGGCGGCGCCGAGGTTGTTGAACGCCTTGACGACCCGGGCGTCCGGCAGCGACCGCTGGAGCAGCTCGGAGGTGGTCGGTACCGCGCCCTGCTCGAGCTCTTCCACCGGTCCGAAGAACTCCGGGTAGTAGTTGCCGGTGTCGACGACGACCTTGCCCGCGAACGCCTCGGCAGGAAGGTCTCGGTAGCCGTTGATCGGGATCGAGACGACGACGACGTCACCGGCCCGGGCGGCGTCGGCGACGGTTGCTGCTCCGGCACCGGGGGAGAGTTCGTCGATCAGGGACTCGAGCGTCTCGGGCCCGCGGGAGTTCGCGAGGACGACGTCGAGACCGATGGCGATCGCGCGGCGGGCGATCTGCGCACCGACGTTGCCGGCGCCGATGATGCCGAGGGTCTCGATGGGGGTGGTGGTCATGTGCTTCCTGTTCCTCGATCTGGATGGGTTCCGAGCAACGGTCGCTCGTCGACGCCGACGGCGGCATCCGTCACTCGACGTATCCGCGCCGGGTCTCGGCACGGGCGGTGGTGCCGAGCCGCGCTGGCCCCTACCGTGGGCACGTGCCGAGCGCGACCCGCCCCGACCAGCCGCACTGGCGCATCGCGCCGTGGCGGTTCCTCCTCTCGTCGACCCCCTGGCGGTCGGTGCTGTTCGTCGCCCTGACCGCCGCACTCGGGCTCGTCCTCGCGGCGCCGGTGGTGGCCACCTGGTTCGTCGCCCCCTTCTGGGCCGTGCTGATCGCCCGCTTCGAGCGGTGGCACCCGGTCGTGATCCGCGAGCCGCGCATCGCCGACCCCCGTGCTGTCCGCCGGAACCGCCCGGGCGGGATCCGCGAAAGACTCCGCGACCAGGTGGTCTGGCGCGAACTCGGGCACCTGGTCGTGTTCGCCGCCTTCGCCGCCGCCGGGTTCGCGCTCCTGGTGCTGACGCTGGTCGCCCTCGTGCTCGCCGTACGCGCGTCGATCGGCGGCGCACCCCGGCCCGACGACGTCATCGGGAACGCGGTTGCCGGGCTGCACCTCGCCGCACCGGTCGTGCTGGCCGGGTCGATGGCGGTGCTCGTCGTCGCGCTCTACGGGTTCGCCGCCCTGGCGCTCGCCGAGGTGTCGATCGCCCGCACGCTGCTCTCCGGCCGGGCCGAGGTGCTCGAGCAGCGCGTCGAGGAGCTCACGTACTCCCGGCAGGCGTTGCTCGACGGGTTCGACGCCGAACGCCGGCGCATCGAACGCGACCTGCACGACGGCGCCCAGCAGCAGCTCACGGTGCTCGCGATGAACGTCGGCCTGCTCGTCGTCGAACTCGACGCGGCCGTCGCCGCGGCCGCGGAGCGGGACCGACCCGACCTCGACGCACTGCGCACCACGGCCGACCGGATCACCGACAACGTCGGCGACGCCGTCCGGGCGCTGCGGGACAGCGTGCGCGGCATCCATCCCCGGGTGCTCGTGGACCACGGGTTCCGTGCCGCGGTCGACGAGTTGGCCGCGCGCTCGCCCCTGCCCGTCCGAGTCGACGTCCACCTGCCAGAGCGGCTGCCGGCGCGGACCGAGACGGCGGCGTACTTCGTCGTGAGCGAGGCGCTCACGAACGCCGTCCGGCACGGTGCCGCCCACGCCGTGTCGGTGACCGCCGGGGCAGCGGACGGATGGTTCCGGCTCGAGGTGGTGGACGACGGGACGGGCGGTGCGGTGCCCATGCCCGGCGGTGGGCTCGACGGTCTGCGTGAACGTGCGGCGGTGCTCGGCGGGACGCTCGTGGTCGACAGCCCGGCGGGCGGCCCGACGGCGCTCCGGTTCACGGTGCCGCTGCATGCCGAGGCGGTGCCGCCGCGCGATGCGGCCGTGCCCCTGCGTGATGCGGCCGTGCCCCTGCGCGAGCGTGACCGCACCGACTCGTGATCCAATGACGCTCGTGAAGATCTTCGTGGCCGAGGACTCCGTCCTCCTGCGTGCCGGTCTGGTCAGCCTGCTCGAACGCTTCGGGCACGCCGTCGTCGGGACCGCCGAGGACGCCGTCGGCCTGGTGTCCGGCGTGACCGCCCTCGTCGCGGCGGGGGAGACCCCCGACCTCGTGCTCACCGACGTCCGGATGCCCCCGGACGGTACCGACGACGGGCTGCGTGCCGCGATCGCCCTGCGCCGGGAGCACGTCGGGCTGCCCGTGGTGGTGCTGTCCCAGTACGTGGCGGACGCCTCCGTGCAGGACCTGCTCGACGACGGCAACGGCGGTGTCGGCTACCTGCTGAAGGACCGCGTCGGCAAGGTGCCGGCGTTCCTCCGGTCGCTCGAGACCGTGGCGGACGGCGGCGTCGTGGTCGACCCCGAGGTGGTCCGGCACCTCACCGGGGGCCGCGCCGCACCCAGCCCGCTGTCCCGCCTGACCGAACGCGAACGGACCGTGCTGACGCACATGGCCGAGGGCGCCTCGAACGCCGACATCGCCGCGGCGCTCCACCTGTCGGACGCCGCCGTCGCCAAGCACGTCGGCAACGTGTTCACGAAGCTCGACTTGACACCGGACGACGCCAACCGTCGTGTCCGTGCGGTGCTCACCTACCTGCGCGAACAGCGCTCCGAACAGCGCTGAGGAGCCGGAGATGACGACCATCGGACTGCGCCGGATGGTGCCGCGCGACCCCGACCAGCGACACCGGGCGGCGAGCCCCCTGGAGCTCCTGTTCGACCTGGTGTTCGTCGTCGCGGTGGGCTTCGCCGCGACGAACCTGCACGAGATCGAGCTCGAGGGACACGTCACCTCCGCCGTCCTGGCCTACGGGCTGGTGTTCTTCTCGATCTGGTGGGCCTGGATGAACTTCACGTGGTTCGCCACGTCGTTCGACACCGACGACTGGCTCTACCGCGTGATGACCTTCGTACAGATGGCCGGGGTGCTCGTCCTCGCCGCCGGGGTGCACGCGGCCATGGTCGAGAACGACTTCACGATCGGCATCATCGGCTACGTCGTCATGCGGCTGGCCCTGGTCGGGCAGTGGATCCGCGCCGCCGCGTCCTCCACCCGCCACCGCCGGACCGCCACCCTGCACGCCGTCGGCATCACGGTCGTGCAGCTGCTCTGGGTGCTCTCCCTGGCCCTGCCCGACGACGTCTGGGGGTACGCGGCACCGTTCCTCGTGCTCGCCGAGCTGTCCGTGCCGATCTGGGCGCAGACCTCGACGGGGACGGCCCCCTGGCACACCCGGCACCTGGCCGAACGGTTCTCCCTGTTCACCCTCATCGTCCTCGGCGAGGGGCTGGTGGCCTCGGCCGGCGCGGTGATCGACGCCCTCTCGCACACCGAGCACCTCGGAGCCCTGCTGGCGCTCGCGGGCTGCGGGCTGGTGATCACCGTCGGCATGTGGTGGATCTACTTCTCACGCGAGCAGCACGCGCACATCCGCTCGCTGCCCACCGCGCTCGTGTTCGGCTACGGCCACTACTTCGTCTTCGCCGCCGCAGGTGCCCTGCCCGCCGGCATCGAGGTCGCGGTCAGCGCCGACGCCGGACACGTCGAGCTGTCCTCCGCCTCGGTCGCCGCGACCGTCGCGGTGCCGGTCGCCGTGTTCGTGCTGTCGATCTGGGCACTCGCGATCCGGCCGTCGCTGTCGGCACGGGCCAACGCCGTCGTGGTGGCCCTGGTGCTCGTGGTCCTCGCGTCGATCGCGGTGCCGGCGGTGTCGCTGCCGGTCACGGCGCTCGCCGTGGTGGCGGTCGTCGTGACCCTCGAGGTCGCGTCCGCACGGACCGACACCTGACGGACGACGGACGGGAGGCACGGTGCCAGCTGGCACCGTGCCTCCCGTCCGTCAGGTGGTCGCGTCGACGGCCCGTGCGCGGTTCCGTCTCTGGTGCGAGGGCACGTTCGTCGCACCGACTACGGAACCTCGCACCACACCGCGCGCGCCGCGCGGCTCGTCAGCGCTCCGGCTGCTCCGTCGCGGGCCCGTCGTCCGCTGCCGGTCGCGCGTCGAGGCTCGGGTCGACCGCCGGGTCGGCCGAGACCGACTCGGGCCGCACCGGGAAGTCGTCGAGCGCGCCCGCGCCCACCGTCGGGGCCGCGGTTCCGCGGCCGCCGCGCACGCGGTTCTTCACCGCGGCCCAGGGGCGGCCGAGGCCGGACCGTGCCGGACGCTCGGTCGGTGCCTCGACCTCGAGGCCGTAGTAGGCGCCGACGTGCTCGAGCAACACCTCGCGCTCGGCCTTGTCGTAGGCACGGCGCTCGCGGGTGAAGGCGATGATCGTCGACCAACAGGTGAGCAGCAGGACGATGCTGAACGGCAACGCGGTCGTGATCGCCGCCGTCTTCAGGGCGTTCAGTCCACCGCTGAGCAGCAGGGCGACGGCGAGCAGTGCAGCGACACCGGCGAAGAAGACCCGCAGCCAGTTCTTCGGCTCGATGTCACCGCCCGACGCGATCATCGCCATCACGAGCGAGCCGGAGTCCGACGAGGTCACGAAGAACACGCCGATGAGCAGGATCGCGCCGTAGGTCAGGACCATGCCGGCGGGCAGGTCGCCGAGGACCGCGAACAGCGAGCCCTCGATGTCGACCGAGCCGTCCGAGCCGATCAGGCCACCCGAACCGTCGGTCTGGCGGTGGATCGCGGTGCCACCGAGGACGGCGAACCACAGGAACGTGAGCGCGGTCGGCACCAGCAGGACACCGAACACGAACTGGCGGACCGTGCGGCCCTTGGAGATGCGAGCGATGAAGACACCGACGAACGGCGCCCACGACATCCACCAGCCCCAGTAGAAGGTGGTCCAGGCGCCCTGCCAGGCCTCGCCCTCGGCGCCCTGCTGCGCGGTGACGTTGAACGACAGGCCGACGATGTTCTGCAGGTAGGAGCCGATCGACTGCACGAAGTCCCGCAGCAGGAACTGCGTCGGGCCGACGATGAGCACGAGCAGCAGCAGCGCGGCGGCGAGCAGCAGGTTGAAGTTCGACAGGATCTTCATGCCCTTGGTCACGCCGGTGACGAGCGAGACGATCGTGACGGCCGTGATCACCGCGATGATCGCGATCTGGCTGACGATGCTGCTGTCGGCGATGCCGGCGCTCTCGAGTCCGGCACCGATCTGGATGACGCCGAGGCCGAGCGAGGTCGCCACACCGAACAGCGTGCCGACCAGGGCGATCACGTCGATCAGGTTGCCCCAGCCACCGCGGACGCGGTTGCCGAGCAGCGGCTCGAGGGCCCAGCGGATCGACACCGGGCGACCCCGACGGTGGATCGCGTAGGCCAGAGCGAGGCCGAGGACGACGTAGATCGCCCACGCGTGCAGGCCCCAGTGCAGGAACGTCTGGGTCAGTGCCTGCTGTGCGAGCTCCTTCTCGGTGCCGGTGACGCCGGGGCGCGGGGAGGCGAAGTGGCTGAGGGGCTCGGAGACGCCGTAGAACACGAGGCCGATGCCCATGCCGGCGGCGAAGAGCAGCGAGAACCACGATCCGGTCGAGAACTCGGGCTCGTCCTGGTCCTTGCCGAGCTTGATGTCACCGAAGCGGCTGAAGCCGACGAACAGCGAGAAGCCGACGAAGAACGCGGCGATCAGCACGTAGTACCAGCTGAAGTTCTTGACGATGCCGTCCTGCAGACCGAGGAACAGCGCCTCGGCGGTGGAGGGGGAGATCAGGGTGAAGGCCACGAACCCCAGCACGATGACGGCGGCGGGCCAGAACACCCACCGCCGCAACTGCGGCGTCGTGGTCACGGGTCCGGGCAGGGGAGGAGTGGTGCTTGCCATCCCTCCATGGTGCCTGCTCGCGTTCCTGTGTGTTCGCCCAGGCGTGTCGTGGTTCAGAAATCGCGCGCGGACTCCGTGGGGTTCCCCCGGCCGACCCGGGCGAGGTGGAGCCTCCGTGACAGCCGGATGACGGGACGGATGAGCAGCTGGATGCTCCCGATCAGGAACAGCCAGGTGCCGGCCGTCGTGGTGGTCTCGGAGAAGAAGAGGACGCTACCGACGATGAACCAGAGCGCCACCATCACGTCGTTGATGATGCTGATGGTCTCGTAGACCCCGCGGATGCGGAGCTCCTCGTGCCCCACCCGGAGTGCGATGTCCCGTTCGTCCTCAGCCATCAGACGATCCTGCCAGCTCCGCGCCGTGTCCGTCCCGGTGGGCGGCGGCGCGCGGCGGTGGACGCGCTGCGCGGCGGACGGGAGGCGCGGGGCGGGCTGGCACCGTGCCTCCCGTCCGTGGGGCGCACTGACCACTGCCACATGCGATTACAACGTTGACGTACGCTTTACAGCGCTGTAAACAGGAGCCTGCGCGACGATGCGCGACGAGGGAGAGACCCGATGGTGGGAAGCAGGACCGCAACACTCCAGGCGGCGGTGAGCCGGCGGGGGTTCCTCGCGGGCGCGGCCGGTGGCATCGCACTCGGCACGATGGCGCTCGCCGGGTGCGCGACCCCGGGGCGTGCCGCCGGTGGTGCCACGACGCTCCGCTTCTACGAGCAGAAGCAGGAGGTCATCGCGTACTTCGACAAGCTGCTGCGGCGGTTCGAGGGGGAGCACACCGGCTTGTCGGTCGTGCACGACAGCACGTCGGCCATCGCCCCGCAGTTCGTCCGCGGCGAACCGGCGGACGTCGGGTGCTTCAACGACAACCTCGAGCTCGCCCGGTACATCTCGCGCGGCGTGCTCAGCGACCTCAGCGACCTGCCGTCGGCAGCGCGGGTCCGACCGGACATCGACACCCTGACGAACCAGTACGCGAAGTTCGAGGACCGCACGAGCGTGCTGCCGTACTCGCTCGCGGCGGCCGGGGTGATCTACAACAAGCGCATCTTCGCCGAGCACGACCTGCCGGTCCCGACGACGTGGGACGAGTTCGTCGAGGTCTGCCGGACACTGCAGAAGGCTGGCGTCACGCCGATCTACGCCACCGACCGGGACACCTGGACGCTCTGGCAGGGCCTGTTCGACTACTCGGTGGGCAGCCTCGTCGACACCGGCTCGTTCTTCCGGAAGATGAAGGCCCTCGGCGCCGACGTCGGCCCGGACTCCGAGGTGTCGTTCGAGAAGGACTTCGCGGTGCCGATGGAGCGCGCGAAGACCATCTCGTCGTTCTTCAACCGCGACCACGCCACCCGGGCCTACGCCGACGGCAACCTGGCGTTCGGCAAGGGCGAGGCCGCGATGTACCTGCAGGGCCCGTGGGCGCTCGGGCAGATCGCGCTGATCGACGACAAGCTGCCCGTCGGCACCTTCGCCCTGCCGGTGTCGAACGACCCGGCCGACCGGAAGGCCCGGGTCAACATCGACCTCGGGCTCTGGATCCCCACGGCGTCCGAGCACCCGGAGCAGGCGAAGGAGCTCGTCGAGTTCCTCATGCAGCCCGAGGTCATCGACGCCTACAACCGCGACAACCTGGCGTACTCGCCCCGCATCGACGCACCCCCGCAGCAGGACGAGCGCCTCGCCGGCCTGCAGCAGTACGTCGACGACGCCGCGTTCTACCAGGGCGCCGGCACCTTCATCCCCACGTCGATCCCGCTCGGCAACTACCTGCAGTCGGCGATCCGGAGCGGGGACTTCACCTCGATGCTGCAGCGGCTCGACTCGGACTGGCGGCGGCTCGCCGGCCGTTCCGCGACGGTCTGAGCCGGACCAGGACACAGGAGTCACCATGACCATGCAGACCCCGCTCTCCCGCGACACCGACCCGGAGACCTCCGGACCGGCGACCGCTGCCGCCCGCACGCACCGCCGTGTCGGTTCCCGCGGTGTCGGTTCCCTCAGCCGCACCGAGGGCATGTACTACCTGTTCCTCGTGCCGGCCCTCGTGCTGTTCACGGCGTTCGTCGTCGCCCCCGCCTGCGTCGGTGTCTTCTACAGCTTCACCGACTACCTCGGGTTCGGGCAGTGGGACTTCATCGGCGTCGAGAACTACAAGGCGCTCGTCTCCGACCCGGCGATCCTGGCGTCGTACGGCTTCACGCTCGGCTTCGCGGCCGTCACCGTCGTCGTGACGCAGGTCGTCGCGTTGTCCCTGGCGATCGCGCTGGCGAAGAAGATCCGGTTCGCCGCCGGGTTGCGGTCGGTGTTCGTCATCCCGATGGTGATCTCGGGGATCATCGTCGCCTACGTGTTCAACTTCCTGTTCTCGAACACCGTGCCGGCCCTGGCCACCAGCGTCGGCTTCGGCCCGCTCGAGCAGAGCATCCTCGGCGACCCGAACCTCGCCTGGCTCGCGATCGTGATCGTGTCCGCCTGGCAGACCGTGCCCGGCGCGCTCCTCATCTACACGGCGGGGCTGACGTCCATTCCCGAGGAGCTGTACGAGGCCAGTGCGCTCGACGGCGCGACCGGCTGGAAGCAGCTCCGCTCGATCACGCTCCCGCTGCTCGGCGGCTTCATCGTCATCAACACCGTGCTCGGTGTGAAGGGCTACCTCGGCGCCTACGACGTGATCGTCGGCCTGACCAACGGCGGCCCCGGCAGCGCGACGAGCAGCGTCGCGATGACCATCTTCGGCGGCTTCACCGGCGGCGACTACGCCTACCAGATGGCGAACGCGACCGTGTTCTTCATCATCACCGTCCTCATCTCCGTGCTGCAGCTCGCGGCGACCCGCGGAAGGAACCTGCGACTCGCATGACCGCCATCGACACACGACCCCCGACCGACACCCGCGCCGTGACCACCGGCGGCGCCGGTCGCTCCGGCCGCGGCCACCGCCGACGACTGGGCGGCACGAACTGGACGCTGACCGTGGTCCTCGGTCTCGCGTCGCTGACCGTGCTCATCCCGCTGTACGTGACGCTCTCGATGGCGTTCAAGACGACCGAGCAGTCCGTCGACGGCAACGCCCTTTCACTGCCGTTCCCGTTCAACCCGGGCTCGTTCGCCGAGGCCTGGCAGCTGACCCGGTTCCCGGTGTCCTTCTCGGTGTCCCTGGGCGTCGCGGCGCTCACCGTCGTCGCGACGCTGCTGCTCAGCTCGTTCGCCTCGTACGCGATCGTCCGGAACTGGCACAAGCGGTTCTTCCGGTACTCGTTCGTCTACCTGCTCGCGGCGATGTTCCTGCCGTTCCCGGTGGTGGCGCTGCCGCAGATCAAGCTGACCGCCGAGATCGGCCTCGACAACCCGATCGGCGTCGGGATCCTGCACGCCATGTTCCAACTGTCGTTCAGCGTGCTGCTCTACTCGGCGTACCTGCGGTCGATCCCGGTCGAACTCGAGGAGAGCGCCCGCATCGACGGGGCGTCCACGTGGCAGATCTTCTGGCGGATCATCCTGCCGCTCCTCGGCCCGATGAACGCGACGGTCGGCATCTTCGCGTTCCTGGCATCGTGGAACGACTTCATGATGCCGTCGCTCATCACGGCGGATCCGGGGTTGCAGACCCTGCCCGTGGTGCAGAACATCTTCCAGAGTCAGTTCGGCACCAACTACAACGTCGCCTTCGCCTCGTACCTGATGGCGATGGCGCCCACGATCATCGTCTACCTGTTCGCGCAGCGCTGGGTCATCAGCGGCGTGACGCAGGGCGCGGTCAAGAGCTGAGAGGCACCACGTGAGCAGCAGCACCACCGGCACCACCGGCGCCGTCCTTCCCACCATCCGTCCGTTCCCGGGTTCGGACCCGGTCGCCGACCCCGCAGCCGTCGTCACCGGCGACCACTGGCGCATCTCTGTGCTCGACGCCGGGGCGTTCCGCATCGAGTGGAGCGACGACGGCGGGTTCGAGGACCGCGCATCGACCTTCGCGATGCGCCGCCGCCTGCCCGTGCCGGCGTTCACCGTGGAGCAGACGGCAGCCGCCGACGGCCACGGCGCCGACGCCGACGGCACCGGCACCGGCACCGCCGGCGTCGTCGTCACCACCGATCGCGCCCGCCTGCGCTACGACGGCCGTCCCTTCAGCCCGAGCGGCCTGGTCGTCGAGACCACCGGCCCGGACGCCAATCGCTGGCGCTGGGGGCAGGAGCCGCGCGACCTCGGCGGCACCGGCCGCACCCTCGACGACGTCGACGGCCGGATGTCGCTCGAACCAGGGATCCTGGCCCGCGACGGCATCACCGCGCTCGACGACAGCGAGTCGTTCCTGTTCGCCGACGACGGCTGGATCGGCACGCGGGTCCCCGGGCGCCGCGACGTCACGGTCTTCGCGTACGGCCGCGACTACGACGCCGCGCTGCGCACCTACCACGCGGTCTCCGGGCCGCCGTCGCGGATGCCGCGGTGGGCACTCGGCAACTGGTGGAGCCGGTACCACCCGTACAGCGACACCTCGTACCTCGAGCTGCTGGACCGCTTCGCCGCCGAACACCTGCCGTTCTCGGTCGCCGTCATCGACATGGACTGGCACCGGGTGGACTCGGTCCCGCCGCGCTTCGGCAACGGCTGGACGGGGTACTCGTGGGAGCCGTCGCTGTTCCCGGAACCGCGTGCGTTCCTCGCCGAACTGCACCGCCGGGGGATGCGCACGACGCTGAACCTGCACCCGGCCGACGGCGTGCGGGCGTTCGAGGACGCCTACCCCGCGGTGGCCCGGGCGATGGGCGTCGACCCGGAGACCGAGCAGCCGATCCCGTTCGACCCGACGGACCGGCGGTTCCTGCAGGCCTACTTCGAACAGCTGCACCGCCCGCTCGAGGAGCAGGGCGTCGACTTCTGGTGGATCGACTGGCAGCAGGGTCGTGAGACCGGGATGCCCGGGGTCGACCCGCTGTGGCTGCTCAACCACTTCCACCTGCTCGACTCGGCGCGACACGCCGCGTCAGGCGCAGGCGCAGGCGCAGACGCAGACGCAGACGCAGACGAAGCTGCAGCCCCCGTCGACGGCATGACCTTCTCGCGCTACGCCGGCCCCGGCAGCCACCGGTACGCCGTCGGGTTCTCCGGTGACGCCGTCGTGTCGTGGGCGTCCCTGGCGTTCCAGCCCGAGTTCACCGCCACGGCAGCGAACATCGGCTACCCCTGGTGGAGCCACGACATCGGCGGCCACACCCGCGGCGTCCGCGACGACGAGCTCGCCACCCGCTGGGTGCAGTTCGGGGCGTTCTCACCGATCATGCGCCTGCACTCCGCGAACAACCCGTTCATCCGCAAGGAGCCGTGGGTGTTCCCGGCCGAGGCGCGCGCCGCGATGGGCGAGGCACTCCGCTTCCGTCACCGCCTGGTGCCGTACCTGCACACGATGAACCACGGCACCGCCGAGGGAACCGCGCTGGTCCGGCCGCTCTACCACCTGGAGCCGCGCCGCGACGAGGCGTACCGGGTGCCGAACACCTACGCGTTCGGTTCGGAGCTGCTCGTCGCCCCGATCGTCGTACCCCGCGACCCGGTCAGCCGCCACGGGGTCGCCCGGGCCTGGCTGCCGCCGGGCACCTGGACCGACGTCTTCACCGGCACGGTGTACGCGGGCGACCGGTTCGTCGACCTGCACCGCACGCTCGACACGGTGCCGGTCCTGCTGCGCGCCGGTGGGATCCTGCCGCTCGCCGCGGCCGATCAGCTCGACGCCACCGTCAACCCGACGGCGTTCGAGGTCCTCGTCGCACCGGGTGCGGCGGGTGACTTCACCCTGGTCGAGGACCACGAGGGCGAGGGCAGCCGCACCGCGCGGACCCGCCTGACCTGGGACCCCGAGCTCGCCGAGTTCCGGGTGCACGCCACCGCCGGGGCCCTCGACGTCGTCCCCGCCCACCGCGACTGGCGGATCACGTTCCTCGCCGCACCGGCCGACGGGCAACCGACTTCGGCACGCTCGGCCGACCGGTTCTCGGTCGACGTGTCCGTCGACTCGGCGTCGGGCGGATCGGTCACGCTGGTCGGCGCTCCGGTCGTCGGTGTCGACGCACGGGAGGCCGTGCGGCGGGTCCTCGAGGGCGCGCAGGCCGGCAACCCGGAGAAGCTCGAGGCGTGGGAGGTCGTGGCGAAGGACCTGCCGCGTGCGGACCGCATCGTCGAGCTCGGCACCGTCGGGCTGCCCGACGCCCTGCGGGACGTCGTCGTCGAGCTGCTCGGCAGCGTGCACCCGGGGGAGTCGGCTCCCGCAGGCCGCTGACGGCACGCGACGGGGGGATTGCGGACGGGCGCGGCACGCTCAGCGGTGTCGCGCCGACCGAGCCTGCGAGGGAGGGGTGGCGGGCCCGCCACGTGACCTGGGGTCGGCCACACTCCGGACGGGAGGCCCGTGGCGGCACCGCCACGGGCCTCCCGTCCGTCGTCAGGCGCCCTGGTGCGCCGCCCGGTCGGACGTGCCGTCCGCGTACGGCGCGCTCTCCCCGACGAGCAGGCGGTGGCCGACCGTGACCAGCCGGCCGGGCACGTCGGAGCCGTCCATCCGCTCGACCAGCAGGTCGAGCGCGGTGTCGGCGAGGGCGACCGTGTCGGGCGCGACGGAGGTCAGGCTCGGCACCAGGCTCGACCCGAGTCCGACCGCGTCCCACCCGACGACGGCGACGTCTCCGGGGGCGTCCAGGCCGCGCAGGCGCATCGCCCGGAGCGCCCCGAGTGCAGCCAGATCGTCGCGGCAGAGCAGACCGTCGACCCGCAACCCGGCGTCGAGCGCGGCGCCGAAGGCGACCTCGGCACCGGCGGCGTCGCCGACCTCGCGGGGGACCAGCAATGCGTCGTCGAGCGGCAGGCCCGCGGCGACGAGTCCGGCGCGGTAGCCGTCCAGACGCAGTCCGGACGTGCGCGACGACGGGCCGGTCTCGTGCCCGAAGAACCCGATGCGGCGGCAGCCGAGCGCCACGAGGTGCGCGACGGCCTCGGTGGCGGCCCCGGCGTTGTCGATGACGACCTGGTCGGCGTGCGGGGGCCGGACGTCCTCGCCGAGGAACACCACGGCGGTGTCGCCGCGGATCCGGTCGATCGCCTCGGGCGTGAGCACCTGCGGGTGGATCACGACCCCGTCGACCACACCGGCCTCGCGTCCCCGCACCGCCGAGCGTTCACCGTCGGGGTCGCCGCCGGTCTCCTCGAGCAGGAGCTGGTAGCCGCGGTCGGCGCACACCCGCGAGAACACGTGGGCCAGTTCGGCGAAGTACGGACGCCGCAGGTCGGGGAACGCGAAGGCGAGCATGTTCGAGCGTCCGGTCGCCAGGGACCGGCCCGAGACGTTCGGGCGGTACCCGAGCTCGTCGATGGCGGCCTGCACCCGGCTGCGCATCGGGTCGCTGACGTGCTGGTAGCCACGGACGACGTTGGACACGGTCTTCATCGAGACGCCGGCGTGCGCGGCGACGTCCTGCAGCGTGACCTTGCCCATCCGCTCACCGTAGCGGGCGGAGGGGGCCGTGGTTGCTCGCCCGCGGTCGTGCGTCCTCGCCCGCGGTCGGGGTTGCTCGCCCGCGGTCGTCAGGGGACGAGTCGGCGCTGCACGATCGCGCGGGCGACCTCGGAGAGCGGCTCGTGGTGCTCGAGCGCGTACCCGCGGATCACCGCGAAGGCGTCCTCGATCGAGACGCCGCGCAGGTACGACACGACGCCCTTGGCCTGCTCGATGACCTCGCGCGACCCGATGGTCCGCTGCAGCTGCGCGCGGACGACCTCGTGCTCGCGCAGGGAGCGTTCGTGCAGGATGCCGATCGTCGCCACGTCGGCCAGGGCGCGGGCGACGCGCAGGTCCGATTCCGCGAGGGCACCGACGCCGGCCCCGAACAGGTTGAGCGTGCCGATGACGTTGCTCCCCAGCCGGAGCGGGACGGCGTGCACCGACCGGAACCCGAGCGCGAGCGCACCCGTGCGGAACATCGCCCACTCCGCCGGGGCGACCTCGATGTCCGGGCACGTCACGACCCGTCCGGTTGCGAACGAGGTCATGCAGGGGCCGGCCTCGGCGTCGAGCTGCAGCACCTCGACGAGCCGCGTCGCCTCGGAGGTGGAGGCCACGACCTCGAGCTCCTGATCGTCGTTCGCGAGCAGGATGCCGGCGGCGTCGATGCCGAGCACGTCGGCGCACGTCTCGACCAGGGTCTGCAGCAGTTCCACGACGTCGTAGGCGTCCACCAGGGTGTCGGCGAGCGACGTGAACGTCTCGAGGATCCGTGCTTCTCGGCCTGCCGTCGTCACTGGACCTCCTCGATCAGGTCGCCTCGCTTCTCGAACCGGACCGTGCCGTCGAGGATCTCCTCCGCCACCCGCCGCATCGTCGTCCGGCGGGCGAAGGCGTGGCCCTGCAGCAGCAGGTAGGCGTCCTCGGGGCTGATGTCGAGCTGCGCGAGCACGACCCCGGTGGCCTGGTGCACCACGCGCCGCGACGACGGGCTCCGATCGAGCAGGGCGTCGTCCCCGTCCGCGATGGAGCGGAGCGCCCGGCGCAGGACCCGGCGGCTGACGGCCGAGGCGAGGGTCATGGCCTGCCGCACGGTGTCGCCCTCGATCGTCGCGGGCTGCGGCACGTACACGTCGATCGCGCCGAGCGGGAACGGCCCGAAGGCGACCGGGAACGCGAAGACCGCGCCGACGGGTTCGCTCCGGACGGCTTCGTTGAATGCGGGCCACGCGGAGTTCGGTCGACGGACGACGTCGGTCTCCAGCACCGGGGCATCGGTCGCGAGCGCGGCCCAGCAGGGACCCTCGGACAGGTCGAACTGGATCTCGTCGACGCGGGTGGCGACTTCGTCCGTCGCGGACACGGTCTCGCTCGGGCACAGGTCACCGAAGGTCGAGATCGAGACACCGCCCATCGGCAGCGCGAGCGCGAGCGGCCGACTGAGTTCGTCGTCGGCGATCTCCGCCGACCGGAGCGCACGGAGTGCACGCTCGAATGCGTCATCCATGGGCGCCTTCCCTGCCGTCTGTCGATCGTACGCGCTGGTCGGTGTCGGACGATCCGGACTGCGCAGGCGTGTTCGGCGGTGGGCCGGCGCGCCAGGCGGGGAGTTCTGCGGGCGGGTACGACCCCTGCTCGTCCTGCACCCGGAGCATCGCGTCCAGCGCCAGCAGCGTCACACCGGAGGTCTCGCGCACCACCGTCCGCACCGCGTTGCCGAGCAGGAACGCCATCAGGTCCTCGCTGCCGCCGTCCGGCCGGTAGTCCCGCCACGGACCGGCCCCCGCTCGCTGCAGCGCACCGGCGAGCACCGCCTTCGCGTCGTCGACGTCGACCTCGCAGTCGAGCACCAGGCGGAAGCGCCGCTGGTTCCGGTCCGACAGGCTCGGTGCGCCGTCCTCGTCGTCCTCGGGAACGAAGGACCGCAGCGCCGACGAGGGCGCGATGCCGTACGCCGCACGGAACGCCGCAGCCATCCGGCCCGCGTTGCTGAACTGCCAGCGTTCGGCGATCTCCGCGATCGTCCGCCGGTCCGGCGCACCGGAGGCTTCCTGCAGGTCGCGACGGACACCCTCCAGGCGCACGGCGCGCAGGAAGGTTCCCGGGGACTGCCCGATCTCGGCCTGGAACCGCTTCTGCAGGCTCCGCGGCGACAGCTGCACGGCCGCGGCGACGTCGGCGACGGTGATGTGGGTCGCAGCCTGCTCGTGGACGAACCGCATCGCATCCCGGACCGCTCGCGAGAGTCGGGGCGGGCCGTCCTGGGTCGCGCTGCTCCCGTCGCTCATGCGCCGACCGTACGGGACCCGCCGATGGCGCGCTCCCAGGGCACCGATCGAGGCGACGGAGGATCCACCTTGCGCGGCACGAAGTCAACCCCTGACATGACCGGAATCGTCCTGTCGATACTGAAAGTGTCTCGTGCATCGCGGTCGAAGCGATGCGCCACATCGAACCGACAGGGAGGGCGCGATGGGACACCGCCAGGGATCCACGACCGTGATGACCGAGGCCGCCGTCTGGCAGCAGGTCGTCCACACCGATCGGATCCGTGCGCTCGCCGCGACGGACCCGACGGGCATCCGCGTCCAGCCGGTCGACGCCGGGTGCTGGCGGGTGGTCGACGCCGCAGCTGCATGGGGGGACCCCGACATGCTCCTCGGCTTCATCGAGCGCACGGTGGACGGTTTCGACTGCACGCTCATGGCGGCGCTGCACGAGCACGACCGGCGAGCGAGCCTGCAGGACGCCCGCGCCTGGTTCGAACACCGCTGCGGACAGCGCTTCGACGAGGCACCGTGCTGACCGCGGTCCACGGGACCGACGCCGCCCGGACCGTCACCGCGAGGATCGACGCGCAGCGACGCCGCACCGAACGATCCGGTACCGACCGGGCCTTCGCCGCACGCGTGCTCGCCCAGGCCGGGCACGGCCGTGACGTGCGCTTCGACGTCGAGGACGACGCCTTCCGGCTGCCGTTCCGGTTCCGCTACCGGACCCGACGGGACGGTTGCGTGAGCCTCGTCACCGCGTCGGCGACCTCCGGCTTCTCCGGGGTCTTCGAGCCCATCGACCGCATCGTCGTCGGGTGGTCGAGCACCGGAGGTGTCCACATCGCCGTCGAGGACGGCGTCGTCCTCGAGACCCGCCCGGGCACGCCCGTCCTGATGCCGACGTCCGGGGAGTTCTCGGTGCGCGCCCCGAAGGGCACGCTGCAGCTCGTGAGCATCGACCGGTCGCTCCTCGACCAGGTGCGCTCGTCGCTGGGAGCAGCGTCCGAACTGCCGACGCGGGGTGCCGAGCCCGCCGTCGCCGCCCTCGAACACCTGCGCCGGTGCGTCGAGCAGGTGGCCGTCACCGCGACGCGGGACGGGTTCACCTCCGGTGCACGGACCGGTGCGCAGGTCGCACTGGTCGAGGCCGTACTCGGAGCCTTCGGGGTCCGGACGCCCGCGGTCCTCCGCCGTGCGGTGACGCCGTCGACGGTCGAGCTCGCCGAGGCGTACCTGGACGGACACTGCGATCGGACGTTGTGCCTCGCCGACATCTGCGACGCCGTGGGCGTGAGTCCGCGGACCCTGCAGACGGCGTTCATGCGGGAGCACGGTGTCTCACCGATGACGTTCCTGCTGCGGATGCGGCTCGACCGGGTGCACGCTGTGCTGGAGTCCAGCAGCCGGCAGGAGACGAGTGTGAGCGAGGCTGCGATGGCCTGGGGCTTCCGGCACCTGGGGCGGTTCTCGGGGACGTACTTCCGCCGGTTCGGGGAGTACCCGGGGCAGACGTTGCGTGCATCGTCCGGTCGGTGCGCGGACGGTCCGGAGCGCCACGCGGGCTGAGTTCGTGCATCGCGCAACGTGTTCTGGACACCACGGTGAACACGCAACTTCGGCCCCTAGGGTCGCCGCAAGCGCAATCGCGTGAACTCCCTCGAACCGGTTGAAGGACCGATCCGTACCGGAAGGCGGTCCACATGACCACCACTCCGCTCGCTCCGGGTTACACCCGCACTCGTCCCGCTACGGGGGCTCGCAAGGGCACCTCGACCTACTCCGCGCTCCTGGCGCAGGTGAAGGAGAACGGCCTCCTGCGCCGTCGTACCGGTTTCTACTGGGCACTGTTCGGCGCACTCGTCGGCAGCCTCGCCCTCACCTGGGTCGCGTTCGCGTTCCTCGGTGACTCGTGGTTCCAGCTCATCGTGGCCGGTGCGCTGGGCGTGCTGTTCACGCAGTTCGCGTTCCTGTCGCACGAGGCCGCGCACCGTCAGGTGTTCGAGTCCCAGAAGTGGAACGACCGTGCGGGCCGCTGGCTCGGCACGTTCCTGGTGGGACTCAGCTACTCGTGGTGGATGAACAAGCACACCCGCCACCACGGCAACCCCAACACCGTCGGCAAGGACCCGGACATCGCCCCCGACGGCATCCGGTTCCTGCCGGAGGACGCCGCCGCCGTCAAGGGCGGCGCCATGAAGACCTTCATGCGCTTCCAGGGATGGCTGTTCTTCCCCCTCCTCACGCTCGAGGGCCTGAACCTGCACCGCTACGCCGTGATGTCGATCGTCACCGGCAACGGCACCAAGGCCGACAAGAAGCACCGCCTCATCGAGGGCGCCCTGCTCGTGGCGCGGTTCGCGATCTACCTGACGGTGGTGTTCTGGTTCCTGCCGTTCGGGATGGCGTGTGCGTTCCTCGGGGTGCAGCTGGCCGTGTTCGGCGTGATGATGGGTGCCTCGTTCGCCCCGAACCACAAGGGCATGCCGACGATCGCGCACGACGCGAAGGTCGACTTCTTCTCCCGCCAGGTGCGCACGTCGCGCAACATCCGTGGCGGCTGGTGGGTGTCGTTCCTGATGGGTGGGCTGAACTACCAGGTCGAGCACCACCTGTTCCCGTCGATGCCGCGTCCGGCGCTGAAGCAGGCTCGCCTGCTGGTGCGTGACCACTGCGACACCCTCGACGTGCCGTACACCGAGACGACGCTGCTGCGTTCGTACGGGATCGTCGTCCGGTACCTCAACCGCGTCGGCCTCGCCGCCCGCGACCCCTTCGCGTGCCCCATGGTCGCGCAGCTGCGCATCCACTGACGCCGTGCTGACCGCCATGCCCACGGGCACCGTCAAGTGGTTCGACCACAGCAAGGGGTTCGGCTTCATCCACCCCGACGACGGGTCCCAGGACCTGTTCGCGCACTTCTCCAGCATCGTCGCGGCGACCGGTTCCCGGCCGCTCGCCCAGGACGACCACGTGCAGTACGAGATCGGGCCCGGCAAGAAGGGCCCGCAGGCGGACAACATCTCGATCATCCGCTGATCGGCACCACCACGAGCAACGCCCCGACCGGTCCGGTCGGGGCGTTGCTCGTTGCGCGCGAGACCGCGGCCGCGGCCGACCGAGTCTCGCCCTGCCGGACAGCTCGCGGGTCCCGGCACCCGCAACGTGTCCGCGGAACCGAGTCTCGGCAGCGGCCCCCGCCCCTGCCCACCACGAGATGGACGGGAGGCCCGGTGCCAGCTGGCACCGGGCCTCCCGTGCGTCTGTGCGCCCGTTCTTTCCCATCGCATGCGCGTTGGTTCGCAAGAACGGGCGTACCTGGACGAAAGAACCCACCAGGCACGCCCGGTTCCACCAGGTACGCCCGGTTCCACCAGGTACGCCCGGTTCCACCAGGTACGCCCGGTACCGGCAGGTACGCCCGGTTCCACCCGACGCACGACGCACGGCGCGCAACGCAAGTCGGCCCGGACCGCGCTGCTGCGTGGTCCGGGCCGACTGTGATGGTGCGGGGTGTTACTTGATCTGTGCGGTGATGGTGGCGGTGCCGACGAGGAGGCCGCGCTTGACGGCGTCG